>JAKLKW010000017.1 GCA_023150455.1 Alphaproteobacteria bacterium
GTGCCGCGACGCCGGCGAGCCGCCCGGCAGCCAGAAGCGCCTCAGCCGCATGCTCGAGGCGCGCGGCTTCCAGCCCAAGCGCCGCCGCACCGGCCACCACGGCTTCCTCGGCCTCGCCCTCGGCCCCAGCCCGGCCGAGGCCTTCTTCGAGGACGTGCTCGACGACGTGATCGCGAAGGCGAAGGACGCGTCATCCGTCATCAGGGCCGGGGGCGCTTCCCAAGATGAACGTGAGCATGCGGCATCGTGTTCATCGTCCTTCGAGACGCTCGCTGCGCTCGCGCCCCGGGATGACGCGGTGGAATCCGCCGGCACTCGACCCTCGCGTCTCCCCGAGGACGGCCGCAGGCCCGTCTCGAAGCACGAGGAGCGCCGGCGGCTCGCGCATCCGTCATCCGTCATCGCCGAACCCTCGCCCGGACCCTCCGACGGCAGCCAAACGACCGCTGGCGAGCCGGTCCGCAACCCCTCTTCACCCGTCATCCGTCATCGGCCTGCGCTCGCGCAGCCGGAGAAGCCCGGCCCGTCCGTCGTCCCGCCCGCGCCGTGGCGGCACGCGATCCGTCATCCGTCATCGCCCGCCGACGGCGCGCTGCTGTTCGGCTCGCCCGTGCTGGCCGAATTGATCGAGGGGCGGGCTGCTACCCCTTCGCCCGCAGCAGCCGCGACTTGTCGCGCTGCCAGTCGCGGTCCTTGACGGCCTGGCGCTTGTCCTCCTTGCGCCTGCCCTTGGCGAGGCCGAGCTCGACCTTGGCGATGCCGCGCGGGTTGAAGTAGACGCTCAAGGGGACCAGCGTCATGCCCTCGCGCTTGATGGCGCCGAGCAGCTTGTCGCGCTCGCGCCGATGCACCAGCAGCTTGCGCGGGCGCTTCGGCTCGTGGTTGAAGCGGTTGGCGGCGGCGTATTCGGGGATGTTGCAGTTGAAGAGGTAGAGCTCGCCGTCCTTCTCGCCGGCCCAGGCCTCGGCCAGCGAGGCGCGGCCGGCGCGCAGCGACTTCACCTCGGAGCCGAGCAGCATGATGCCCGTCTCCAGGGTGCCGTCGATCTGGTAGTCGTGCCGCGCCCTGCGGTTCTGCGCGGCGAAGCGGCGGGCGGCCTCGCGGTCCTTGGCCGCGCCGTCGGCCGCCACCTTACCCCGCCTTGCGCCGGCGCGGTTCCTCGTTCAGGAGCCCGGCGGCCGTCATCGCCTCGCGCACGCGCTGGCGCGCCGTCTCCGAGGCCGGCGCCAGCGGCAGGCGCACCTCGTCGCTGCTCAAGCCCAGCAGGCTCGCGGCGTATTTCACGGGCGCGGGGCTCGTCTCGCAGAACAGCGCCTCGTGCACCGGCATCAGCGTCTCGTTGATGTGCTGCACGGCCTTGACGTCGCCCTTCTGCCAGGCCTCGTGCATGTCGGCCAGCATGCGCGGCGCGACGTTGCCGGTGACCGAGATGCAGCCGTCGCCGCCCTGCGCCAGGTAGGCGACGGCGGTGCCGTCCTCGCCCGAGAGCTGGCAGAACTTCTTGTCGATGGCGAGCTTGGTGCGGGTCGGCCGCGTCAGGTCGTTGGTCGCGTCCTTGACGCCGACGATGTTGGGCAGCTTCGCCAGCCGCGCCATGGTCTGCACCGTCATGTCGATCACGCAGCGCGGCGGGATGTTGTAGATGACGATCGGCAGGTCGACCGCCTCGGCGATCGCCTTGAAGTGCAGGAAGAGCCCCTCCTGCGTCGGCTTGTTGTAGTAGGGCGTGACGATCAGCGCCGCGTCGGCGCCGGCCTTCTTGGCGTGGCGCGTCAGGTCGATCGCCTCCTCGGTCGAGTTCGAGCCGGTGCCGGCCACCACCGGGCGGCGGCCCTTGGCGACCTCGACGCACAGCTCGACGACCCGCTTGTGCTCGGCATGGCTCAGCGTCGGCGATTCGCCGGTGGTGCCGACGGGAACCAGCCCGTGCGTACCCTGCTTGATCTGCCAGTCCACGAAGGACTGGAAGGCCTTGTCGTCGACCTTGCCGCTGCGGAACGGCGTGATCAGGGCGACGAGCGAGCCTTTGAACATGGTATCCTCCCCGCCCCGGACCGTGCGGGGCGCAATCTCGGGGCACGATATCCCCCGCCCCGGCGGGCCGCAAGCGGCGCGGCCCCGGCGGCGGTGGATATGGGGCCGCCTTGGCCACGACCAGCGGCCGAGTGGCGCCCAGCGGCCAATGACCCTTGCCGGCAAACATGGTAGGCATATGGAATTCGTTCGATCGCCCGCTTCCGGAGCCAGGTCATGAGCGAGCTTCATCGAATAACCGTTGACCCCAAGCAGTGCGGCGGCCGACCGTGCCTTCGTTCGCTGCGAATCCGCGTGAAGGATGTCCTTGATCTGCTTGCTGCCGGAGCAACGCGCGAGGAGATTCTCGAGGACTATCCGGTGCTCGAGCCTGAAGACATCACTGCCGCGCTCGAATATGCAGCGCGCATCAGCGATCACCCGGTCCTGCGCGTCGCCTGATGCGGTTTCTTGTCGATGCGCAGCTCCCAGCTGCGCTCGCCAAGTGGCTGGCCGCTCAAGGACACCATGCTGAACACGTTTCCGATCGGCAAATGGACAGAGCCTCGGATAGCACGATTTGGGACTATGCGATTCGAGCCGCGGCAACCATCATCACGAAGGACGAGGACTTTGCGCAGCGAAAGGCGCTGAGCGATGCCGGGCCCGCGATCGTGTGGATCAGGTTGCCCAACACACGACGGCGTGCGTTGATCGCATGGTTTGAAACCGTTCTGCCCGACATCATTGCGGCCCTTGAACGCGGCGAAACGCTGATCGAAATGACTTAGGCGGGATGCACCTGCCATGTGCGGCAAGCGTGAAGGTGCCGGCCTGATGCGCAGCAACGCGATCGACATCCGCCCCATCGCCGGCGCGCTGGGGGCCGAGATCGGCGGCGTCGACCTGGCCGGGCCGCTCGACGGCGCGGCCGTCGGCCGGCTGCGTCAAGCGCTGCTCGACCACCTCGTGATCTTCTTCCGCGGCCAGGCGCTCGACCCGGCGGGCCTCGTCGCCTTCGCGCGCCGCTTCGGCAAGCCCGGCCATTACCCCTTCGTCAAGGGCCTGCCCGACCAGCCCGAGGTGATCGAGGTGACGAAGCTCGCGCACGAACGGGTGAATTTCGGCGGCATCTGGCATTCCGACACCACCTACCTCGCGACGCCGCCGCTGGGCTCGCTGCTCTACGCGCACGAGGTGCCGCCCACCGGCGGCGACACGCTGTTCGCCAACATGTTCCTGGCCTACGAGGCGCTGTCCGACGGCATGAAGCGCATGCTGTCGGGCTTGCGGGCGATCAGCAGCTCGGCCAAGGCCGACGTGACGCGCACGCGCGAGGACCGCATTGCCGCGAGCCCGGGCCGGGCGGCGCGCGAAGTGTTCGAGGCGTCGCACCCGGTCGTGCGCACGCATCCGGAATCGGGCCGCAAGGCGCTCTACGTCAACGTGGCGCACACGACGCGCTTCGACGGCATGACCGAGGAGGAGAGCCGCCCGCTGCTCGACTTCCTGTTCCGCCACCAGGTGCAGCCCGAGTTCACCTGCCGCTTCCGCTGGCAGCCGGGTTCATTGGCCTTCTGGGACAACCGCTCGACGCAGCACAACCCCGTCAACGACTATCACGGCCATGTCCGGCGCATGCACCGGGTGACGGTCGAGGGCGACCGGCCGAGCTAGAAGACGCCTGCCGGCGGCGGATGGCTGCGGCCCCGCCCCGCTCAAGCGTCCGCGGACAGCAGCGCGGCGTCGACCGCCTGGCCGAGCAGGCCGACGATGGTGTCGATCTCGGGCTTCTCGACGATGAAGGGCGGCGCCAGCAGCACGTGGTCGCCGTGCTTGCCGTCGATCGTGCCGCCCATCGGGTAGACCATCAGGCCGCGCGCCATCGCCTCGCGCTTGACGCGGGCGTTGAGCTTGACCGCCGGGTCGAACGGCGCGCGCGTCGCGCGGTCCTTCACCAGCTCGATCGCCTGCAGCAGGCCGCGGCCGCGGACGTCGCCGACGTGATGGTGGTTGCCGAAGCGCTCGACCAGCGCCGACTGGAGGTGCGCCCCGAGCGGCGCCACGCGCGCGGCGAGGCCGTCCTCGACCAGGCGGTGCTGCACCGCGAGCGCCGCGGCTGAGGCGACGGGGTGCGCGGCGTAGGTGTGGCCATGCATGAAGGCGCCGCTGCCGCGGGCGAAGGCGTCGTAGACCGCCTTGCTGGCCATGACCGCGCCGATCGGCTGATAGCCGCCGGCGAGGCCCTTGGCGAGGATGAGCAGGTCGGGCGCGATTCCTTCCTGCTCGAACGCGTGCAGCGTGCCGGTGCGGCCCATGCCGCACATGACCTCGTCGAGGATCAGCAGCACGCCGTGGCGGTCGCAGATCTCGCGGATGCGGCGGAAGTATCCCGGCACCGCCGGCACGGCGCCGGCGGTGGCGCCGACCACGGTTTCGGCCAGGAAGCCGGCGACGTTGCCCGGGCCCGCCTTCAGGATCGCCGCCTCCAGCTCGTCCGCGACGCGCAGGCCGTAGGCTTCCTCGCTCTCGTCGTCGCGCTTGAAACGGTACGCGAAGCACGGCGCGATCAGCGGCACGTCCATCAGCAGGGGCTGGTACGGGGCCTTGCGAAACATGTTGCCGCCGGCCGCGAGCGCGCCCAGCGTGTTGCCGTGGTAGCTCTGCCGGCGCGAGATGAAGACGCGCCGGTCGGGCTGGCCGATCTCGAGGAAATACTGCCGCGTCATCTTGATCGCGGCCTCGTTCGCCTCCGACCCGCTGCCGACCAGATAGACGCGGTCGAGCGGCGCCGGGACGTTGCGCACGAGATGGTCTGCCAGCGCCTCGGCCGCCTCGCTGGTGAAAAAGCTGGTATGCGCATAGTCGAGGCGCGCGGCCTGCTCCGCGATCGCGCGGACCACCTTCGCGTCGCCATGGCCGACGCAGGAGACCGCGGCGCCGCCCGACGCGTCGATGTAGCGCCGTCCGTCCGCGTCGGTGATGGTGATGCCCTCGGCATACGCGGCGACCGGCGGTGCTTTGCGCGTGTCGCGCGGGAAAACGTGGCTCATCTGCCTCGCCTCAGCGGTTCGATCGAATCGGCCCGTCGCGTGGGCTTCGATCCCGGCGAGAGATCGATCGGCGCCGTCTGGCCCGCGCGACCGGCCGGAACCGCGATACCACAACCGCGCGCTTGGTGCCATTCCGCCCGCCGGCCGCGCGCAATTGCGCGTTGTAAATACCTGATTCGATTTGGTATAAAGCTGCACAGTCTCGCCTGATCCGCCGTCGGCGGGCAAAGGGGAACATGCCGCGCTCCCTTCGTCTCTCGCTGCTGTCGCTGGTCGCCGCGCTGGGCCTGTGCGTGCCGCCCGGGCATGCGGCCGACCCCGCCGCCGAGACGGCGCCGAAGGCGGCGGCGGACAGGTCTCCCGCCAAGAAGGCCGCGGCGCCCGCGCAGAAGGCGCCGACCGTGATCAAGGGCGGCGAGAAGAAATCGAGCGCGAAGAAGACGCCGGAAGCGAAGGCGGCGAAGAAGCCGGCCGAAAGGACCGGTGCGGCCACGACGACGCTGAAATCGACGCCGATCAAGAAGGCGAACAGCGACAAGAGCGTCGGCAAGGCCGCGCTGAAGAAGCCGGCTGACCCGAAAAAGAAGACCGGCAAGCCGGTCGACGCGGCGCTCTTGAAGCCGCTGCTCTCGGAGCGCGACCGCGCCTTGTACAAGGAAGCCTTCGCCAAGGCGCGCGACGGCCGCTTCAGCGAGGCGAACGGACTCGCCGCGCAGGCGAAGGAGAAGCTGCCGGCCAAGCTCCTGCGCGTGCTCGAGCTCGCGAGCATCGGCGATTTCACGAGCGTCGTCGCCTTCATCGAGTCGAACCCGGACTGGCCCTACCTCAACACGCTGCGCCAGCGCGCCGAGGAACACGCCGCGAGCCAGGGCGACGACGTCATGCTGGCCTGGTTCTCGCGCAACCCGCCGCAGGGCTGGAAGGGGATGCAGGCGCTGGGAGAGCTCTACCAGCGCATCGGCCGCGGCGAGGAGGCGCAGGAGCTGATCCGGGCCGCCTGGGTCGCCGCCAACATCGACGCGCTGGAGGAGCGCCAGTTCGTCGCCCGTCACCGCACGGTCCTGACCGAGAAGGACCATGTCGCGCGGCTCGACCGCCTGCTGTGGGACAACCAGGTGCCGGCGGCGCGCCGCATGATGACGCGCGTCGACGAGCCCTACCGGCGCCTGGCCGAGGCGCGCATCCGCCTGATGCGCCGCGAGGGCGGCGTCGACGGCGCGCTGGCGAAGGTGCCGCCCGGGCTGCAGCGCGACCCCGGGCTGATCTTCGACCGGCTGCGCTTCCGCCGGCGCAGCAACGACATGGAAGGCGCGCGCGACCTGCTGCTCAACCTGCCGCACGATCTCGCCCGCCCGGGGGAATGGTGGACCGAGCTCAGCTACGTGATCCGCCGGTCGCTGCAGGCTGGCGACGTGTCGCTCGCCTACCGCCTGGCCAAGGACCACCGGCAGGACGGCGGCCCCAGCCTGGCCGAGGCCGAGTTCCTGGCGGGCTGGATCTCGCTGCGCTTCCTGCGCGACCACGCCGAGGCGCGCCTGCACTTCAAGACGCTGTACGAGTCGGTGCGCTACCCGGTGAGCCTGGCGCGGGCGGCGTACTGGTCCGGCCGCGCCGCCACCGATGCCGGCGACCGGGCGGCGGCGCGCACGTGGTACGAGCGGGCCGCCAAGCACGGCACCACCTTCTACGGGCAGCTCGCGGCCGGGCTGCTGGGGCTCGATCCGGCCACGATCCTGGCGCCGGAGGGCGATCCGACCCCGCCGCAGGTCGCCGCCTTCGACAAGGCCGAGATCCCGCGGCTGACGCGCATGATGGCCGAGATCGGCGAGCGCGACCGCATGAAGCTCCTGTTCCGCCACATGGCGCAGCTGGCGCAGGGCACGCAGGAGTTCGCGCTGGTGGCGCGCCTGGCGCTGGCGATGGACCTGCCCGACCTCGCCGTGCGCGTCGCGCGCATGGCCGAGCGCGCGGGCGCGCCGCTGACCGTCTCCGGCTATCCGGTCCTGGCGCTGAAGCCGGCCGCGGACGGGCTCGACCTCGCGCTGGTGCACGCGGTCATCCGGCAGGAAAGCGGCTTCGACCGCGAGGCGGTCAGCCGCGCCGGCGCGCGCGGCCTGATGCAGCTCATGCCCGACACGGCGCGCCTGGTCGCCAAGGAGATGCAGGTCGGCTACCAGGTCGGCGCGCTGACCGACGACCCGCACTACAACGTGTCGCTCGGCCGGCGCTACCTGAAGGCGATGATCGAGGATCTGGGCGGCGTGCCGGCCGCGCTCGCCGCCTACAACGCCGGGCCCAACCGGTCGCGGCGCTGGATGCGCGACTACGGCGATCCGAGGGTGGACGAGGAGTCCATGGTCGACTGGATCGAGATGATTCCGTTCGACGAGACGCGCAGCTACGTGCAGCGCGTGATGGAGAACCGGTTCGTCTATCGCGTGCGCCTGGACGGCGGCGCGCCGCAGACGACGGCCGCCAGCGCCGCCGCTCCCGCCGTCGCGCCGCGCTGAGCCCTGGCCATGGTCGCCCCGGGTCCCCGCCTGCCCGACATCGCCGCCTGCGTGTTCGACGCCTACGGTACGCTGCTCGACTTCGGCTCGGCCGTCCGGCGCAGCGCGGCCGCCCGGCTGCCGCAGGCCGACGCGCTGATCCAGCTGTGGCGCCAGAAGCAGCTCGAGTACACGTGGCTGCGCAGCCTGATGAACCGCCACGCCGACTTCTGGCGCGTCACGGGCGAGAGCCTGGACTATGCGATGGAGCATCTGGGCCTCGCCGACCCGGCGCTCCGGGCCGAGCTGATGCAGCTCTACCTGCAGCTCGACGCCTATCCCGAGGCGCCTTCCGTGCTCAGGCGCCTCAAGGGCGCCGGCATGCGCACGGCGATCCTGTCGAACGGCTCGACCAGCATGCTGGCGGCCGGCGTCGCCACCGCGAAGATCCGCGACGACCTCGACCTGATGATCTCGGTCGACGAGGTCAGCGTCTACAAGCCGAGCCCGGCCGTCTACGGCCGCGCCGCCGAGCGCCTGGGCCTGCCGGCCAACCGCATCTGCTTCCTGTCGTCCAACGCCTGGGACGCCCACGGCGCGCAGTCCTTCGGCTTCCACGTCGCCTGGGTCAACCGCAACAAGCTGCCGGCCGACCGCCTGCCCAGCCCGCCCGAGATCGTCGTGACCAGCCTGGACGAGGTGCCGGCGCTGCTGGGGTTGTAGGTCGGGACTCGGCGGCGGCCGATCGGCTAGATTGCCGCGCCAGCGGGACCATGTCCCCTCAACGGAGCCGGGATGCGAAGTACCTGCGCTCGGGAGGGGGACGGTTATTCGTGCGCGGGACTTCGGCGCACTGGCTACATCAATCACGAAGAGCGCGCTCTAGATGCCGGAAGCCTCGTTGTCGAACGTCCAGGAACAGGCGCAGGACTGGCGCGATCGCTACTACCATTCGCGCGACGGCGTGCGCCTTTACTACCGCGAGTACGGCGATCCCGCCTCGACCCGTTGGCCGGTGCTGTGCCTGGGCGGGCTCACGCGCAACTGCCGCGACTTCGACCTGCTCGCCCGCCGCATGGCGCGCGAGCGCCGCGTGGTCTGCCCGGACCTGCGCGGGCGCGGCCAGAGCGAGTTCGACCGCGACTGGCGCAACTACCGGCCCGAGGTCTATCTCGACGACCTGCGCCAGCTCGTGTCGGTGGCGCGGCTCGGCCACACGATCGTCATCGGCACGTCGCTCGGCGGCGTGCTGGCGATGGCCTTCGGCGTCGCCATGCCGGCCGTGCTCGGCGCCGTCGTCCTCAACGACACGGCGCCCGAGTTCGACGTCGCCGGCATCGCGCGCATCATCGACTATGTCGGCGAGGACGAGCCGCAGCCGGACTGGGAGGCGGCGTCGCGCCACATGGCCGACCGCTTCCCGCACCTGAGCAGGCGGAACGACCACATCTGGCAGCGCATGGTGCACAACACCTATCACCAGGCGCCGGACGGCAAGCTGCACGTGAACTGGGACGTCAACCTGGCGCGCAGCCTGAAGCGCCTGGTGCGCGGCCCGCTGCCCGACCTGTGGCCGTACTACCGCTCGCTCAAGAACGTGCCGGTCCTGGCGCTGCGCGGCGCCTGGTCCGACGTGGTGACCGCCGCGGCCTTCGACCGCATGGCCGAGGAGAAGCCCGATCTCATGCGCGTGACCGTGCGCGACGTCGGCCATGCGCCGACCTTGGAAGAGCCGGAAGTCGAGGCGGCCCTGAATGAACTCCTTGCAGACCGTTGAGCTCGTCCCGCCCGGCATCGCCGACATCGAGTCGGCGGCCGAGCGCATCGCCGGCCACGCCGTGCGCACGCCGCTCATCGAATCGCCCGCGCTCAACCGCCTGGTCGGCGGGCGCGTGCTGGTGAAGCCCGAGATGCTGCAGGTGACCGGCTCGTTCAAGTTCCGCGGCGCCTACAACTGCATCAGCCGCATCGCGCCGGAGCGGCTGAAGGCCGGCGTGGTCGCCTTCTCCTCGGGCAATCACGCACAGGGCGTCGCCGCGGCCGCCGGCATGCTGGGCGCGCCGGCGACGATCGTGATGCCGTCCGACGCGCCCGCCATCAAGGTCGAGAGCACGCGCGCCTGGGGCGCGGAGATCGTGCCGTACGACCGGCTGCGCGAGGACCGCGAGGCGGTGGCGCGCGCCATCGCGCAGAAGAAGGGCGCCAGCCTCGTGCCGCCCTTCGACCATCCCCACGTCATCGCGGGCCAGGGCACGATCGGGCTCGAGATCGCGGCCGACGTCGAGGCGCTCGGCTTGCGGCCCGACGCCGTCGTCGTGCCCTGCGGCGGCGGCGGCCTGATCGCCGGCGCGTCGCTCGCGCTGAAGCACGCGCTCCCCGGCGTGCCGGTCCATGCCGCCGAGCCCGCGGGCTTCGACGATACGACGCGCTCGCTCAAGGCCGGCCACCGCGAGCAGTCGGTGCCCGGCGCGAAGTCGTTCTGCGACGCGCTGCTCGCGCCGATGCCGGGGGAGCTCACCTTCTCGATCAACCGGCGCACGCTCGCCGGCGGCCATGTCGTCACCGATCACGAGGTCGCCCGCGCCATGGCCGCCGCCTTCGCGCACCTCAAGGTCGTGGTCGAGCCGGGCGGCGCCGTGGCGCTGGCCGCCGTGCTCGCCGGCAAGCTCGACGCGCGCGGACGCAGCGTGGTCGTGGTCTGCTCGGGCGGAAACGTCGATCCGGGCGTGTACTGCCGGGCGCTGCAGGGCGGCTGACGCCCGGCGCTCAGGCCGCGCCGTTCTTCTTCGCGGTGAGCGGGTTGGGCACCGCGTCGGCCAGGTTGACGACGGCGTCCGAGACGCGGTGCTCGCTGTCCATGCGCCGGCAATTGCCTTCGATGTGCGCGCCGGACTCGATCGACAGCAGCTCGTGCACGATGTCGCCGGTGACGCGCGCGGTGCGGGTGAGCTCGACCCGGCGGGCCTGGATCTGGCCGACCACCGTGCCGCAGACCCTGACCTCGTCGGCCGCGATCGAGCCGTGCACCTGCGAGCCCTCGCCGACCAGAAGCTTGGCCGAGCGGATGTCGCCCTCGACCGTGCCGTCGATGTGGATGTCGCCGGCGCTCGACAGGTCGCCGACGATGCGCAGGTCGGCGCTGATCAGCGACGGCGCCGATGGCTTGCGCGCGGCCGCCACGATCTTGCCCGACGCGGCGGGCGGCGCGCCCTTGCCGGCCTCGGCCGCGTTGCCGGAGCCCTTGCCGATGATGCGTCTGATGTCCATGCTTCCCGTCTCCCGGCGGCGGCACCGGCGCCAAGTCCCCGTTCCCGGGGGACCGGATCACAGATCCCGGCGCGAGAACCGCTAGTTGCGTGCGACGTTGCTGCGCGGCTTGCCCTTCTTGGCCACCTTGCCGTCCTTGGGCGTTGCGTCTCCCCCCTCGCCGTCCATCGTGTCCTGGACGCTCTTCGCGGCGTCGTTGCCCGACGCGGTCTTGGCCGCCGGCTTGGCGGCGACCTTCGCGACGCCCTTGCCGACCTTGGCCTCGTCGGTCTCCTTGTAGAGATGGCGGCCGACCTCGAGGAAGCGCGCGGGGTCGAGCGGCTTGCCCTTCACGTGGATCTCGTAGTGCAGGTGCGACCCCGAGGTGCGCCCGGTATTGCCGACGCGGCCGATCTTGGTGCGGAAGCCGACCTTGTCGCCGGGCTTCACCAGCATCTCGTCGAGATGGCCGTAGCGGGTGACGATGCCCATGCCGTGGTCGATCTCGATCAGCTTGCCGTAGCGGTCCTTGCGGCTCGCGAACAGCACCGTGCCCGGCGCCGGCGCGTGGATGATCGTGCGCCGCGGCGCGCGCAGGTCGATGCCGAAGTGCTGCGAAGAGGTCTGCGTGAAGGGATCGACGCGGGTGCCGTAGCTGCTCGAGACGGTGTAGTCCTCGAGCGGCGGCGCGAACGGCATCGCGCGCAGCAGGCCGTGCAGCGTGTCCCAGCGATCGAGCTGCTGGTCGAGCAGCGCGAGCGCCGTCTGGGTCGGCTCCATCGGCCGCTCGCTGCGGCCGACCGGCACGAAGGGACCGCCCTGCGCCACCGGCGCGGGCGGGCGCTTGCCGGGGATGATCTCGCCGAGCTTGATGCCGGCCAGATGCACGATGCGCTCGGCCTCGCTCACGCTGTCGGCCGCGCGTTCGGTCAGGCGGTAGATCAGGTTCTGCTGCTGCTCCTGCGCCTCGACGACCTCGTGCTCCAGCTCGTCGTAGCGGGCCTTGTAGGCGTCGCGCTCCTGCACGGCGCGGTCGCGCTGGTCGGCGGTCTGGTTGAGCTCGTGCAGGGTGCGCCCCAGCGTGTCGCGCAGGGTGCTGTTGCGGTCGGCCTCGCCGCGCTCGCGGCGCTGCGCGTCCTCCAGGCGCTGCCACAGGTCGGCGCGCGCGGCCGCGACCTGGTCGCGCTCCGCCATGGCGGCCGCCAGGCGCTGGCGCACGTCGGCCAGGTTGCCCTCGAGCGCCACGCTCATGTCGTTCATCGCCTCGAGCTCGCCGTCGAGCTGGCGGACGTGGCGCTGGAACGCGGCGCGCGCCTCGGCCTGCCGTCCCGCGGCGGCGCCGGCCGCCGCGGCGTCGGAACCGCCCTCGGCGCTCGACTCCCTCTCCTGGCCCTGCTCGAACAGGCCCAGCAGATAGGCCTGGCGCGAGCGCAGGCTCTGCGTCACCTGGGCGACCTTGTCCTGGTAGAGGCTGACGTCGCCGAGCAGCTTCTCGTAGGCCGCGCGCTGGCGGTCGATCCGCGCATCGCGCGCCTCGAGGGAGCGCCCGAGCACGAGCAGCATCGCCGAGGAAGCGACCATCCAGGCCGCCACCAGCAGCGAAGAGCCCGCGATCCACAGTTGGGTGCGCCGCGACAGCGTCACGAAGCGCACGTGGTCGTTGGCACGGACAAACAATTGCCTGTCCGGGAACAACCGGTCGATCAGCACGCTGATACGGTGCACTGTCCCCCGAGCCCCCTGTCCACAAACGCCGCACCCCTGGTGCGGCCACCGCCGCAGCACCGCCCCGTGATCCCGGGATCTTCGCGCCGCAGCCCGCGCCGAGGGCCTGTGGGCCGAACCCGGACACCCCGCCGGTCGGCCCGCCCCGAGCCAGTAACAAAGCGTAACCGTCCGCCCTACGACGGCGCAACGCTGTCTGACGCAAGACGGTTAACCGGCACTGCTAATGTTATAGGTGAACTGCAGAGCGAACTGGCTTGCGGGCCAGTCGGTTATGCCGCAGTCGTCGATTCGCGCATGGGCCGTCGATTGGTGCGGATTTGCCACAGCCGCGGTAAATCGGCAGATCGTCGCCCGCCGCTGCAACCATGCAACAGCGGCGCCTGTGGACGAGCGTGGGCGCGGTCAGCCGCCGCGCCGTTCGGCGCGGTGCGCGTCGGCCAGCTGCGCCAGGGTCTCGAACCGGAACTGCACCTTGGGCGGATCGGCCACCTTCATGGTCGCGCCCGCGCCGGTCTTGCCGGCGCGGCGGTCGATCCAGGCGCTGGCGAGGCCGATGGCCTGGGCCGGCGCGTGGTCGTGGAACAGGCTCTGGGCGACGTGCAGGATCCGTCCCTTGGCGATCCCGGCCGCCTCGAGCTTGCCGATCGCGTACTCGAAATTGCGCCGGTCGGGCTTGTACGAGCCGATCTGCTGCGCCGTGAAGACGTGATGGAACGGCCGGCCCAGCTTCTCCACGCTCGGCTCGATGCTGGCGTCGTCGATGTTCGACAGGATCGCCAGCACGAAGTGGTCCTTGAGATAGGCGAGCGCCGCCGCGGAGTCCGGGAAGGCGGGCCAGCGCGGCACGGACTGGCCGAACGCGAGAGCGGCCTTCTCGTCCGCCGCGATGCCCCATTTGCGCGCCAGCGCGCGGTGAACTTCGGCCAGCACCGCGGGGTACTTCATCTTCGGATCGGTGGTCTGGATCGGCGACTCGAAGCCGGCGAAGTCCTCGAGCAGCTTGTCGTCCGGGAAGTCCTTGCCGTGCCGCCGCGCCCAGGGACGCAGCTCCGCCAGGATGCCGGCCTCCCAGTCGATCAGCGTGCCGTAGCAGTCGAAAGTCATCGCCTTGAAATCGGAGATGCGCATGGCCGGGTTCCTCCATCGCGCGATGGCGTCGCGGGTCGCGCGCAAACTGCCACGCCTGCCCCCCTCCGTCTTGGCCGAACTTGCTGCGGTCTTGACCGGGCCTCGCCGGCGCAACCCGTCCCGGGCGCGCGTGGATGCGCGCGCCAGACATTCAAGGCGGCGCTCTTCGCCAGGCTCAGAGGCTCAACGGCCGCCTAGCCCGGCTCGCCCTCGCCGTCGGCGTAGCGCCGCGCGATCGTCGCGAACTCGGCGGCGATCTCGAGGAAGGCCTCGACGATGTCCGGGTCGAAGTGCCGGGCGCGGCCCTGGCGGATGATCTCGACCGCCTGCTCGTGCGAGAAGGCGGGCTTGTAGACCCGCTTGCTGATCAGGGCGTCATAGACGTCGGCGACCGCCATCAGCCGGGCCGAGAGGGGAATGTCGTCGGCCGACAGGCCCTGCGGGTAGCCGCTGCCGTCCCATTTCTCCTGGTGCCCATAGGCGATCTCGCGCGCCAGGCGCAGAAAGCTGACCGGCGCGTCGAGGTTGCGCTCGGCGGCGGCGATCGCGTCCCGGCCCAGCGTGGTGTGGGTCTTCATGACCGCGAACTCCTCGTCCGTCAGCTTGCCCGGCTTCAGAAGGATGTGGTCGGGGATGCCGATCTTGCCGATGTCGTGCAAGGGCGCCGACTTGTACAGGAGCTCGATCGTCCCGGCGTCCAGCGCCTCCCTGAACCGGGGATGATCCTTCAGCTTCAGCGCCAGCGCCCGCACGTAGTTCTGCGTACGGCGGATATGGTTGCCGGTCTCGTTGTCGCGCGTCTCGGCCAACGACCCCATGGCCGTGATGGTCACGTCCTGGATCATCGACACTTCGCGCATGCGTCGCACGACCTCCTGCTCCAGGTAGACGTTCTTGTCGCGCAGGAAGTCCTTGGCCGCCTTGTTGGTCAGGTGCGTGTTGACGCGCGCGAGCAGGATGGGCGGGCTGATCGGCTTGGCGATGTAGTCGACCGCGCCGACGTCGAAGCCCGTCTGCTCGTCCTTCACGTCGCTGCGCGAGGTCAGGAAGATGACCGGGATATCCCGCGTGCCGTCGTCCCGCTTGAGCCTGCGGCAGACCTCGTAGCCGTCGATGCCGGGCATGTCGACGTCGAGCAGGATCAGGTCGGTCATGGGCGGCGTCGCGACGATCTTCAGGGCGCGCTCGCCGCTGATCGCGGCGCGGACGCGGTACCTGTCCTTCAGCAGCGTCGTCAGCAGCTGGAGATTCTCCGCCGCGTCGTCGACGGCCAGGATGGTGGACCGCTGACCGGGGTCGCTTGCCTGCGTCATGACGGATCCTCCTGCATTCGGATCGCGACCGCCCGCGTGCGGGCGGCGGCGCGCAGCAACTCGAGCGCCTGATCGAACTCGAAGCCGCGGATGGCCTGCTCCAGGCGGCGGAACTCGTCCGCCGAGAGCGCGCTGCGCAGCGCCTCGCGGTGGCCGTCGACCATG
The DNA here is from genome assembly GCA_023150455.1 of Alphaproteobacteria bacterium. Taxonomy (GTDB): domain Bacteria; phylum Pseudomonadota; class Alphaproteobacteria; order JAEULC01; family JAEULC01; genus JAEULC01. The sequence continues at coordinate 15,136 of JAKLKW010000017.1, forward strand.
CCGGCGACCTCGGCGTCGCTGCTTTCGAGCAGGGCGGCGAGGCGGTTCAGCACCGGCGCGATCGCCGCCGGATCGACGGCGGCGACGGGCGCCGCCGGACGCTCGTCCGCGCCGGCCGCGGCGCGGATGCCGGCGACGGCGGCGTCCAGGGCGGATGTGAAGTCCGCCACGAGCGGCCCGACATCCACGTCGGGCGTGGCGTCGGCGAGCACCGCTTCCAGGACGCGCGCCGACTCGTGCAGCCGGACCGCCCCGAGATTGCCGGCGACGCCCCTGAGCTTGTGGACGTCGCGCCTGGCCTGCGCCGCATCGCCGGCGGCAAGGGCGCGGGCGACCGACGCGGCGGCGCCGGCGTGCGCGTCGGCGAATTGCCGGAGCAAGCCGCGGTAGAACGGCAGCTTGCCGCCGGCGCGCCGGAGCCCGGTCTGCGTGTCGAAACCGGCGATGACGGGCAGTCCCGACGGGGCACCGGGCGGTGGCGTCGAGGCCACGGCGGAATCCCGGCCCGGCGGCCGCTTCGCCCGCCAGCGCGCGAGGGTGCGGTAGAGGGCATCCGGATCGATCGGCTTGGCGACATGGTCCTGCATGCCCGCGTTCAGGCAGCGCTCGCGCTCCGCGGCCATGGCGTGCGCGGTCATGGCGATGATCGGCATGGCCGCGAGCCGCGGGTCGGCGCGGATGCGCGCGGTCGCCTGGAAGCCGTCCATCTCCGGCATCTGCAGGTCCATCAGCACCATGTCGTAGGGTTCCGCGGCGGCGAGCGCCTTGTCCGCGGCGTCACGACCGTTCTCGGCTACCGCGACGGTCGCGCCGGCGCCGCACAGCAGCTCGACGGCGATCTGCCGGTTGATCTCGTTGTCCTCGGCCAGCAGGACGCGCAGCCCCGCCAGATCCGAGCCCGCGGCGACCGGAATCGCCGCCGCGATCTCGCGCTCGTCGGGCGCGAAGACCTCCACCAGCGCGTCGAACAGCGCCGAACCGCCCACCGGCTTGACCAGGATGCCGTCCAGCGCGACGGCGTCCGCCTTGGCGCGGACCTCTTCGCGTCCGAACGCCGTGACCATCACGATGGCGGGCTTGCGCGGCACGGCGGGATCGGCCTTGATCGCGCGCGCGGCCGCGAAACCGTCGAGCTCGGGCATCTGCCAATCCATGAGGACCAGGTCGTACGGGCGGCCGTCCGCGGCTTGCCGAACCGCTTCGAGCGCCGCGCTGCCCGACGACACCTGGTCCACCCGGGCATTGATCGCCGCCAGATGGTCGGCCAGGACCTCGCGGGCCGAGGCGTTGTCGTCGGCCACGAGCACGCGCAGCCCATTCAAGCGGGCGGGCACGGCCTTCCGCCGCGCCTCGGCACCGATGTCGAGCCAGGCGGTGAAGTGGAAGCTGCTGCCGGACCCGACCACGCTGTCGACGCCGATCGTGCCGCCCATCAGCTCGACCAGGCGTTTCGAGATCGACAGGCCGAGGCCGGTGCCGCCGTAGCGCCTGGTGGTCGAGGTGTCGGCCTGCGTGAACGGCTGGAACAGGCGGCTCGCCTGCTCCCGTGTCATGCCGATGCCCGTGTCGCGCACGAGGAAGCGGAGCTTGGTGCGCGCGCCGGTCCGCTCGAGCGGGTCGATCCGCATGCAGATCTCGCCCGCGTCCGTGAACTTCACGGCGTTGCTCAAGAGGTTGGTCAGCACCTGGCCCAGGCGCAGCGCGTCGCCCACCAGCGCGCGCGGCGTCTCGGGCGCCACGCCGACCACGAGCTCCAGGCCCTTCTCCTCGATCTTCCCGGCGACGAGGGCGGACACGGTCTCGAGCACGCGGTCCAGGTCGAACGGTGCCTTCTCCATCTCGAGCCTGCCGGCCTCGATCTTCGAGAAGTCGAGGATGTCGTTGATGATCCCGAGCAGCGAGGTTCCGGCGTTGTGGATCTTCGAGACGTAGTCGCGCTGCTTGGCCGAAAGGTCGGTCTTCAGCGCCAGGTGCGCCATGCCGATGACGGCGTTCATCGGCGTGCGGATCTCGTGGCTCATGTTGGCGAGGAAATCGGCCTTGAGCCTGGTCGCCTGCTCGGCAAGGTCGCGCGCCCGCGCCAGCTCGTTCTCGATCCGCTTGCGCTCGGTGATGTCGACCAGCCACGAGATGAACGCCGGCTCGCCCTCCCACGAGCTGAGCAGCGACGACATCAGCATCCACACGTCGCGCCCGTCGTGGCTGCGCCAGCGCATTTCATTGTTGATCGCATGCCCTTCGGACAGGATCTGCGCGACGATCCGTTCGCGGTCCTTGGGGTCGGCGAAGAGCTCCGACGCGTTCATCGCGCGGAGCTCCTTCGATTGCACGCCCATCATCCGGCGCGCCAACCGGTTGCCGAACACGATGCGGCCATCGGGCCTGACGACGATCACCGCGACGGGCGAGGACTGCAGGACCTCGCGCAGCTGTTCCTCGCTGCGCCTGATCTTCTCCTCGGCGGCGCGCCGCTCGCTGATGTCGGTGAGCCACGAGATGATCGCCGGCGCGCCCTCCCAGGTCGCCTCGATGGCGTAGTAGAGCGTCCAGAACGTGCTGCCGTCGCGGCGCCGGCCGAGCGCCTCGAGCCCGCTGACATGCCCGTCCCGGCGCAGCATCGCCACCATGCGCTCGCGATCGGCCGGGTTGGCCCAGTAGGACTGCCCGGCGGGCAGGTTGAGGTTGTCGGGCGTGCTGCCGAACATCTTGTGCGCCGCCGGGTTGCGCAGCAGCATGACCCCGTCGGTGCGGGTGACGCCCATGGCGATCGGCGACGCCATGATCACGTGCCGCATCTGCTCCTCGCTGCGCTTGAGCGCGGCCTCGGCCGCGTGCCGCTCGGTGATGTCCTCGACGATCCAGATGGCGCCGAGCTCGGGCCGCGCGCTGTCGTAGAGCGCACCGCACGCATGCGCCTGGAGCGCCGTGCCGTCGGCGCGCCGGATCGGCAGGTCGACGTCGATGGTCTCGCCGGCCAAGAGCCGGGGCCGCACGAACGCCTCGAACGCCGTCCGGCTCTCGTCCGAGACGTACAGCATCGCGGTCGACTGCCCGACCATTGCCGGCGGCCCGTCGTGGCCCAGCACGCGCGCGAGATAGGCGTTGCACATCAGGATCTGCCGGTCGCGCGTGAACAGGATGCCGAGCGGCGCGTTCTGCACGATGACCTGCTGCTCGCGGGTCCGGGCTTCGACCAGGAGCTGCAGGTTGTCGCGATGCGCACGCAACTCGTCGCTCAGGCGGTCCTGCTTGCGCATCTCGCGCACCAGCATCGCCACCAGCACCGCACCGACAGCGAACAGCAGCGCCAGCAGGCCGATGAACTCGACGGCCAGGTCGCCCATCCGCACGCGCCGCGCCGCGCTCTCCTCGTTCTGCATGACGTAGAGCCGGGTATGGATGCTGTGGAAGTCGCGCGCGTAGGAGCGCAACGCCACGATCAGCCAGTCCGCACGCTCCGACGCGTCCGCGGCGATGCCGCCGATCCTCTCCTCGTTGTCGAGCAGGTAGGCGCGGAACGATTCGGCGAGGCTGCGCAGCGCGGGAGCCTTTTCCAGCATGTTCTCGTAGCGGCCGGTGAAGATCAGGTCGAGGCGGCTCAGCAGCACCTCGTAGCGCACCATGGCGGCCGCGCCGCCGTCGGCCGACTGGCCGTAGCGGTTCTGCAGCAGGACGGCCAGATGCAGCGTCTCGACCTCGGTCTGGCCGACGACCCAGGTCAGGTCGTCGCGCACCTCGGCCTGCGAGCGCAGATACTCCTCGCGGATCTCGCGGATCGCCATGGCGACGAGCGCGACCAGCGCCGCCAATACCGCAAGCACCAGGACATATCGCTTGCGGAGTTTCATGGCCTAGGGCCGCTCGAGGCTTGGCGCCGGGCCAGCCGAGCGGCGGCCGCAACGCGCCGTGCGCCACGGCGGGCACAATGGTAACGCGGCGATCCCGATGCCGGACATCGAAATCCTCCTCGGCTGCCCCCCGAGACGCGTTTGCCCGCGCCTTCTGATCGATTGTGGTCCGCGGCTCGATCACACGCGGCGTTCGAACGCCGTCCGGCCGCAGTAGTCTATGATCAATACAGTATTGCCGCGCCGTTGACCATCAATAGGCGCACGCTGCCATGGGCGTGAGCGGCGGCCGGATCAACGGCCGCCTGGCGCGCGTCGTTCCGCGCGCCAAACATTTGGGCCGGCGGCCGGATCAACGGCCGCCTGGCGCGCGTCGTTCCGCGCGCCAAACATTTGGGCCGGCGGCCGGATCAACGGCCGCCTGGCGCGCGCGCCGCACGGCGCCCGGCGTGACGCCGCGCCGGCGCCTAAGGCAGCGCGTCAACGCCGTCTGGTCGGAGAAGCCGACCGACAGGGCGATGCCGACGATCGACAGCTGCGATCGCCGCAACAGCCGCTCGGCCGCGTCGAGCCGGACATCCTGCAGGTAGGAAAACGGCGTGCGGCCGGTCGCGCGGCGGAACCGCTCGTGCAGCGCGCTGGCCGACAGCCCGGCCGCGCGCGCCAATACCGCCATGCTCAGCGGCGCGGCATAGCGCGCGTGGATCAAGTCGACGGCCCGCGACACCGCCGCATCCTCCGGCGCCACCGCGCCGCGCGCGCGCATCACCGACTCGATCACGAGTTCGATCGCGCTGTGGGCCAGATCGCGCGGCAGCGCGCGGCCGGCCAGCGCGTGGGCGACGTAGCCGCAGAGGTGGCGCAAGCCCGGGTCGACGGCGAAGAATGGCCGGCCGCGGGCGCGGGCCAGGGCGGCGTCGGGCAGCGCGAGGCCGCGAGGGCCGCCGACCAGATCCAGGATCAGAAAGCGGTTCTCCCCCTCGGCGTGGAATCCGTGCGCCGTGCCCCCGACCACCAGCGCCGCCGCCTCGTCGTCGACGCGGCCGGCGACGCCGCCGACGTCGAGCTCCATGCGGCCCTCGACCGGCAGGATGAGCTGATGGAAGTCATGCGCGTGCCGGCTGACGGCCGCAGGATAGGAGCGGATCGAGAGCTGGTTCTGGGTGGACATTGCGCGCCTTCAGCGGTCCGGGGCGGCGCGATCATACGCGGGCCGGGCCGGGAATCCAGGACGAAGACTGCCAGCCGGTCCCCGGCGACCCGGCGCTGCCTCAGCTGCCCGCCTGCTGGTCCCAGTACTCCTGGTTGATCACCCGCTGCTCCTGGTCGAGCCGGTTCTCCAGGCAGCGGCGCATGGTCCAGCGCAGCGACTGGGCGACGGTGTTCTGGCAGGCGGCGAACATGCGCCGGCCCAGCGCCACGCCGTCCTCGGTGAAGCCGCGCCCGGGCGTGGCGAGCGCCGTGCCCCAGGCCGCCTGGTGCATGGCCGGTCCGTCCACCTTCTCGTCCTCGGGCAGGGCGCCGATCGCGCGCGCCACCAGGCGGTTGGCGTCGGAGCGCGGGTTCGGCCTGTCGAACAACTCCTCCGCCTGCTCGCGCCACGGCCCGGTCGCCAGCGCGACCTCGTCCTCGGTGAGCGGGGCGGGATCGCCCGCGACGTCGAGCGGCAGCAGCGTGGCGCGCGGGCCGACCTCGACGATCGCCTCCTTCACGCCGCCGCCCGCCGCCGCCTCGAGCGCGGCCTGGTCGACCGCCACGGTGATGCTGGAGTAGCCGGTATACGCCACGAAGCGCAGCAGCGACCCGCCGTCGAGCGTGGCACTGCCGCCGTCCGCGCGCGTCACGGCGATGCGGACCTCGGTGCCCTCGGCGGGGCGATAGGCGTCGCCCGGCTCCGGCGGCAGGCGCGACTGCATGAGGCAGAACGAGGCGAGGACCGCGACGCAGCCGCCGCTTTCGCACACCAGCGGCACCGGCTCGATCGTGGCCACGAGGCCGAGCGGCTGCGGCGCCGCGGCGGCCGGCTTGATCGCGACGGGGGCGGCCAGGGCCAGGACGGAGAGTCCGGCGAACGCTACCTGACGGATCATGGTGTTCCTCCCGGATATCCTGGCGCGGATTGTTGCGCCGCGCGCCCGCCCGGTCAATCGCGCTGGTTGCCGCCGAGGAAATGGCCGACCGGCGCCAGCACGGCGACGCGGTCGCAGACGATCTTGATGGAGGCCAGCATCGGCACGGCCAGGAAGGCGCCGGCGCGGCGGGGGCCGGCGGCGCAAATACGCCCTACCCCGTCGCGCCGGGGCCAGAGGCTCTTATGATGCGGTTTCGATAATCGGCCGCCAGGACATGCGTCCCAGGACCTCCGGGAGGACTCCTTCGATGACCGGCTCCGCCGCCCCCGCTCCGACCGGCTCCACCGCCCCGGGCCGTCGCGCGCGCGCCGGCAGCGCCGCGCGGCGCGAGCTGCGCCAGCACGCGAAGGCGCAGCAGCTGCCGGCGATCGTCAGGCGCATCCCGCTGACGGAGGTGCTGGACGAGGAGGGCTTGCGGACGATCGAGCACAACGCCGAGACGATCCTCGAGGAGATCGGCATCGAGTTCCGCGACGACGCGGAGGCGATCGCGCTCTTGAAGGGCGCCGGATGCGACGTCAAGGGCGCGCGCGTGCGCTTTCCGCGCGGCCTGGCGCGCAAGCTGTGCGCCACGGCGCCGCGCGAGTTCCGCCAGCACGCGCGCAATCCCGAGCGCAGCGTCGTGATCGGCGGCGACAACATCGTGTTCGCCCCGGTCTATGGGCCCCCCTTCATCCGCACGCTCGGCGAGCCGCGCCGCTACGCGACGATCGAGGACTTCCGCAACTTCTCCAGGCTCGCCTACATGACGCCGGCGATCCACCACAACGGCGGCACGCTGTGCGAGCCGGTCGACCTGCCGGTCAACAAGCGCCACTTCGACATGCTCTACGCGCACATCAAGTGGAGCGACAAGCCGTTCATGGGCTCGGTCACGCATCCCGAGCGCGCGGCCGACTCGGTGGCGATGGCGCGCATCCTGTTCGGCGAGCGCTTCGTCGACGAGAACGTGTGCCTGCTGTCGCTGATCAACGTCAACTCGCCGATGGTGTTCGACGCCACGATGCTCGGCGCGCTCAAGGTCTACGCCAAGGCGGGCCAGGCGACGCTGATCACGCCGTTCATCCTGTCGGGCGCCATGTCGCCGGTGACCGTCGCCGGCACGCTGGCGCAGATCCTGGCCGAGGTGCTGGCGGGCGTGTCGCTGGCGCAGCTCTGCCGGCCGGGCGCGCCGGTCGTCTTCGGCACCTTCGCCAGCTCGATCTCGATGCAGTCCGGCGCGCCGACCTTCGGCACGCCCGAGCCGACCCTCGTGCTGATCGCCGCCGCGCAGCTCGCGCGGCGGCTCGGCATTCCCTATCGCAGCGGCGGCAGCCTGTGCGCCTCGAAGATCCCGGACGCGCAGGCGGCCTACGAAAGCGCGCAGACCCTGCTGCCGACCGTGCTGGCGGGCACCAACTTCGTATTGCACGGCGCCGGCTGGCTCGAGGGCGGGCTCGCCTCGGGCTACGAGAAGTTCGTCATGGACGCCGACCAGCTCGCCATGATGCAGGTGCTGGCCCAGGGCGTGGACCTGAGCGAGAACGGCCAGGCCATGAGCGCCATCCGCGAGGTCGGCCCCGGCGCGCACTATCTCGGCTGCGCCCACACGCAGGCGAATTTCGAGACCGCGTTCTACCGCTCGACCATCGCCGACAACAACTCGGTCGAGCAATGGGAGGCCGAAGGCGCGCTGGACGCCGTGCAGCGCGCCAGCAAGCTGTGGAAGAAGATGCTGGCCGAGTACGAGCCGCCGCCGCTCGACCCCGGCGTCGACGAGGCGCTGAACGCCTACATGGCGCAGAAGAAGGCCGGCATGCCCGACGCCTTCGCGTGAGGGCGCGGCTGTTCGCCGTCAGAACTTCGGCCGGCGCGCCGGCGGCGGGCCCAGGTTCTCCACGAGATAGTCGACGATCAGTTTCTCGTCCTCCGGCGGCAGCTTGGGCATGCCCTGCTTCTCGGTCATCCACACCATCAGCTCCTCCCACCGGTGGCGCGGCAGCCGCTGCTGCACGACCAGCTTGAGCGAATGGCAGGCGCCGCAGATGCCCACCACCTCGTCGCGCCCCGCCTTGTCGGGCAGCTCGATGTACTCGTCGGCCTCCGTCGCCTGATTCTGCTGCGCATCCAGCGGCGGGGCGAAGGCGAGGACAAGGGCGAGAACCGCCGTCAGGACGACGAGCGCTGCTAGATTCGATCGCATGAAGCCGCCAATCGGGTGTTGATCCAGGGACAGCCGGGGAGCCGCGTACGCGGCCCTCCGGCGATCTGCGCGTCTTTCGCTCAGGCGACCGTGACGGACACGCGATGCATGGCGCTGTTCACGTACCCCCTCGGGTTCCAGACCGGCATGTGCGGCTGGCTGACGCCCTTGCCGCTGGTGGCGCGGGCCCATATCTCGTAGTACCCGGCCTGCGGCACCGTCAGCTTGGTGCGCCAGTTCTGCCATGCAAACGGGTTGGCCGGCTTGTCGAGCTGGGCCTTGTGCCAGGTCTGCCCGAAGTCGTAGGAGACGGCGAGCTCGGCCACGTCGCCGGAGCCGCTCCAGGCATGGCCGCGCACCTCGATCTCGCGGCCGGCGCCCTTGGTGCCGGTCATGGGCGAGGTGATCAGCGACTTCACCGGCATCTCGCCGATGATGACGTAGTCCTTGCTGTCCACCTTCGCGCCCGGCTCGACCGGACGGTTCGGCACGCGATAGGACGACCCGCCCATCTTCTCGCCGTCGTGGACCTTCTCGCGCACCCACACGCGCGTCAGCCACTTCTGCGAGCACGAGCCGGGATAGCCCGGCGCGACCAGGCGCAGGGGCGCGCCGTTCTGCGCGTGCAGCGCGGCGCCGTTCTGCTCGAACGCGATCAGCACGCTCGGGTCCGTCGCCTTGGCGATCGGCAGGCCGCGCGACAGGGTCACCTTCTTGGGATCGCCCGAGAGATGCGTGTCGGCGCCCTCGTGCCCCGTGTACACGGCGCTCTTCTTGACGCCGGCCGCCTTGAGCACGTCGGCGAGGCGCACGCCCGTCCACTGCGAGCAGCCGACGGCGCCGTAGGTCCACTGGCCGCCGCTGACCGGCGGATCGAAGAAGCTGCGCCCGTTGCCCGCGCACTCGATCCACAGCGCCTGCTTCACCACCGGGAAGTTCTTCTTCAGGTCGGCGATGGTGAGCTTCAGCGGCTTGTCGACCTCGCCGTCGATGGTGACGACCCACTTGTCCGCGTCCATGTTCTCCGGCGGGTTGCCGTTGTTGCGGATGAAGTGGCGCGCGGTCGGCGTGACGGCGTCGTCCAGCAGATGCGCCGGCGTCTCGGCGTTGATCGGGCGGTCGTTGACCAGCCGCAGCCCGTCCTTGCCCTTGATCTCGGCGGTTGCCGCCAGCGCCACGGGCAGGAAGCCCGACGGCATGTTGCGGTGGAAGGGAATGGCGGCGCCCAGCATCGCCCCCATGGACGCGAGGCCCGCGCCCTTGAGGAAGCCCCGCCGGCCGGCGTCGGCCCGGCGCCCGAACACCAGGTCATCGGCCCGTTCCGGATCCCGGTCGTAAACCTCGAACAGACCGCGTTCCGCTGGTCCCTTGCTCATTTGCGCCCCTCCCTTGTGGGTTTTGCCTGCATTCCAGGCAAGCAGAGGAGACGCAGCGGGGGGCGGAACTATTCCATGAGCGGGAGAGGAATTCAGTGCCGGAGCGGGTCAGGCCTGGCAGGGACGGCTCGTGGCGCGCGCCAGGGCCAGCCGCTGGCGGGTCTCGGCGTCGAACGGCCGGCGCTCGCGCAGGACGCGCTCGATGGCTTCGGCCAAGTCCCGGAAGCGCGATACGGCCATTCCCTCGGCCATGATCAGGACGTCGTGGCCGTCCCAACGCAGGACGCGGGCATGGAGCGGGGCCGCGAACGCAGCGGCAGAGACGTTCAGCTCCGCCGGCAGCCGGAACAGGCTCAGCCGGCAGCCGCGCGTCCCCTCGAAGCCGACGCGCAGGATCGTCGCCGCGCCGAACGCGATCCATTCGCGGCCGACGAATGCCAGGCGTGCGGCCGACAGGTCGAGCGTATCGAGGCCGCCCGCGCCGTCGCTGACCGGCGACGCCCGGCCGGGCTCGGGTTCGCGATCGAAGCTCCAGGAGCGGTGATGCGCCTGCAGCAGCGTCGCCCGGTCCCCCGCGCCGTCCAGGCCGACGAGGCCGGACAGCAAAGCGCCCGCGACCAGGACAAGGGCCAGGCACGCGGCCGCGGCCGGCCATGTGCGGAAGCGGCGCCGCGGCAATTCGGGCAGCGCGAAGGAAGCCCCGGGCACCAGGTCGGCAACCGCGGCCTTCATCTCCCGCAGCGTGGCGATGCGGGCGGCGATGGCAGGAGACTGCGCCGCGGCGCGCGCGACTTCCGCCGCCGCGGTTGTGGTGAGCTCCCCATCCACGTAGGCGTTCAGTGTTTCATCGCCAATGCGCCGGTCGGTCATCGCGGGCCGCCTCCGCGCCTTGCCCGCCGCACCGGCAGGAACTCCAGCGTCCCGTCCGCCTCGGTCGCGGTCACGGCCTTGTACAGGGCGGCGCGCGCCCGCGAGATGCGGCTCATGATCGTCCCCACCGGCACCTGGAACAGATCGGCGGCCTCGGCGTAGGAGAGGCCGGAGACGTCGATCGCGCCGATGATCTCGCGGTGCGCCACCGGCAGCTGCCGGAATGCCATGCGGACCGCCAGCGCATTGACCTGCTGGGCCTCCGACCCGTAGTCCCACATGCCGCGCTCATCCTCGTCCGGCGCCGCTCCAAGGACAATCGCATTCTCCATGCCGCGCTGTCGGCGGCAGCGGTCGATGAAGGCGTTGCGCAGGATGCGGAACAGCCACGCGCGATAGGCCGGCTCGTCGCCCGGCACCGAGCCCGCGGCCAGCGCCTTCAGCACGGCCTCGTGCAGCAGCTCCTGCGCCGCGTCCGCCTCGTGCGTCAGGCTGAAGGCATAGCCGTAAAGGCGGCGCAGATAGGGCTCGACGCGCTGCCGCTTGTCCGGCGCCACGGATTCCCTCCCGTTTGTCCTCGCCTTTCATTGGCGGCCCCCTGGCGACGGCGAGCCGCAGGCGATGATAGGCAGGCGTCCTGCGGTCGCGCAAGCGAAGCCGGATGGACGACCCCGGGCAAGCTTGCCGCAATGCTGCCCGGAAATGGCCACGATCAAGGCGGTCCGTGCGACGAAACCTTTCGGCGATCCGACCGTTTGAGCCTCGCCCAGCAGCAAGCGAGGCCGTACCATGCCGAGCATCTTCGCGCTTTCGCGCCGTGCCGCTCTTGGCGGCGCCATCGTCCTGGCCTTCGCCTCTCGCGCAAGCGCGGAGGCTGTCGCGCCCGTGGTCGCCCGGAAGTACATCGAGACGCTCGGCAACCAGGTGGTCGACATCGTCGCCTCGACGCGCAGCGCGGTCGACCGGCGGGCGGCGTTCATCCGCATCATGCTCGCCAGCCTCGATTTCGAGCAGATCGGCAACTCGGCGCTCGGCAAGCTGGCGCGCCAGGCGACGCAGGAGCAGAAGCGCGATTTTCGCCCCCTGTTCGCCGCCTACGTGATCGACGTCGCGGTCGAGAAGTTCGGCAATCTGCAGCAGATGCGCTTCGGGCTCGGCAAGGCGACGCCGCAGCCGAACGGCGACGTCAAGGTCTACACGCGGGTCGACACCGGCGAGAAGCCGATGGAGGTCCATTGGCGCGTGCGCGATGACGGCGGCCGGCCGCGGATCAGCGACATCGAGGTCGAAGGAGCGAGCCTCGCGATCCACTATCGCGGCGAGTTCGAGCGCACCGGCGTCGCCACCGTGCCGCAGCTGATCGCGCGGCTCAAGGAGCTGACGAAGAGCTCGGGCACCGTGACGATCACGCAGCAGGCCATGAGATAGAAGCATGACCCGCAACCGCATGCTCGCGGCCGCAATGCTGATCGGGCTGGCCGGCGCGCCGGCGGCCGAGGCCAAGCCGACCGAGCCGCCGGCCCGGATCGAGGTCTCGCCCCCGCCCTATGACGCGACGCAGGCGGTCGTGCCGCACCGCCTGTCGTTCTGGCCCAGCATCAACTGGGGACCGCCCGACACGGACGACGTGGATTGGCTGCAGCCATAGGCGCGCTGATCCGGGCCGCACGATCGTTCAAGACCGTTTCCGCCGCGCCGCGTACAAGCCTTCCGCTCCAGCGATCGGAAAGGGCCCATGCCGACGACGACCGCCTCCCGGACCTACAAGGCCGTCAATTTCGCCGAGAAGCTCGCGCTCATCGCCGAGCAGTGGCAGCCCAGGGTCGTCGCCGAGCTGAACGACTACCAGTTCAAGCTGGTGCGCATCCAGGGCGACTTCGTCTGGCACGACCACCCGGAGACCGACGAGGCCTTCATCGTGCTGGAGGGCGAGCTGCGCATCGATTTCAGCGACGGCTTCGTCCGGATCGGGCCGGGCGAGCTCTACGTCGTGCCGAAGGGCGTCGAGCACAAGCCGTTCGCGGCCGGAGAGGTCAGGATGATGCTGATCGAGCCGCGCGGCATCGCCAACACCGGCCACGCCGGCGGAAAGCGCACCGCGCCGAACGACGTGTGGAGCTAGACCGCCGGTCTGCCGCCGGATCGCGGCAGCACGCTCTCGACCAGCTTCGACCAGTAGCTGGCGCCGAGCGGCAGGATGTCGTCGTTGAAGTCGTATCGCGAGCTGTGCAGCCCCACGCCATCGACGATGGGGCCGTTGCCGATCCAGATGTAGCATCCCGGACGCGCGGCCAGCATGAAGCCGAAGTCCTCGCACCCCATGCTCGGCACGACGTCGCGCCGGACGTTCGCGTCGCCCGCGACCATCACGGCGGCGCGGACGGCGTTCTTGGTCGGCGCTTCCGCGTTCACCGCCGGCGGGATCGGCTTGTAGTAGGAGAAGGCGGTCGCGACGCCATGGGCCGCGGCGACGCCTTGCGACACCCGCAGCAGCGCGTCCTCGAGCACCTTGCGCAGCTCCGGCTTGAAATAGCGGCAGGTGCCGCGCAGCACGACCTCCTCGGGTACGATGTTCCAGGTATTGCCGCCGTGGACCTGCGTGATGCTGACGACGACCTCGTCCTGCGGGTTGGCGGTGCGGCTTACGATCGTCTGGATCGCCCCGATCAGGGCGCCCGCCGCGACGATCGGGTCGTCGCCGAGATGCGGCATCGCCGCATGCGCGCCGCGGCTCGTGATCGTGATCTCGAACTTGTCGTCCGCCGCCATGATCGGTCCCGCCCGCACGCCGAACGAGCCGACCGGAACGCCCGGCCAGTTGTGCATCCCGTACACCGCCTCGACCGGGAACCGGGCAAACAGCCCATCCTCGACCATCTTCTGGCCGCCGCACTCGTTTTCCTCGGCGGGCTGGAAGATGAAGTGGACGACGCCGTCGAAATTGCGGGTCTCCGCGAGATAGCGCGCGGCGCCGAGCAGCATGGTCGTGTGCCCGTCATGGCCGCAGGCGTGCATGACGCCGTCATGCGTGGAGGCGTGCGCTGAGCGGGTCTTCTCCCGGATCGGCAGCGCATCCATGTCGGCGCGCAGGCCGATCGCGCGATCGCTCGTGCCGCAGCGCAGCGTTCCGACCACGCCGGTGCCGGCGAGCCCGCGCGCGACCTCGATGCCGAATTCCTCGAGCTTCTTCGCGACCAGGTCGGAGGTGCGGTGCTCCCTGAACGCCATTTCCGGATGCGCGTGGATGTCGTGCCGCCATGCCTTCATGTCGGCATGGAACTCGGCGATGCGGTTGATGATGGGCATGGGTCTCTCCGGGGGTTGCGCCGACCCCGGATCCGTAGACCTTCCCGCGCGGTCGCCGATTGAACGTTATTGCAGCGCCCGGGATTTGCCACAGCGGCCGAGATAGTCGCCCGGCGTGACGCCGTAGGCGGCCTTGAACTTGCGGATCAGATGGCTCTGATCGGCGAAGCCGGCGGCGACCGCCGCCATCGCCGGCGATTCGCCGGCCAGCATCAGCCGCTTGGCATGGCGCAGGCGAAGCTGCGTCTGGTAGAGGTGCGGCGGCAGGCCGACACGGCGGCGGAAGGCGCGCAGGAGGTGGAAACGGTCGACCCCGGCAAGGGCCGCCAGCTCGGCCAGCGAACAATCCTCGGCGAAGTTCGCCGCGAGATAGTCGAGCGCCAGCGCGACGGCCCGGGAGCCGGACGGGCCTCGGCCGACGTGCGGGGGTGCCCTGCCGTGGCGGCGGGCAAGCTGGACGAGCGCCGTGACCAGCAGCGTCTCGCGCTGGAGCCTCGCCTCCGGGCGCTCGAACGCCCGGTGCAGCCGCGACAGCCGCTCGGCGAGTGTGGCGTCCCCGACGACGGAATCGGGAAAGAACGAGGTCGCTGCGCGCCGCCCGACCGCTTCCTCGAGCGCCGCGGCAACCACGGCGCCGTCGACGTACAGCATGCGATAGGTATAGCGGTCGTCCGACGCGGCGGGTCCGCCGTCGTGGGCGTCGTCCGGGTTGACGATGATGACGGAGCCCGGAATCGCCGTCCACACTCGGCCGCGCGCCGCGAACGCGTGCGCGCCGGCCTCGACCACGCCGACGGCGTAGCCCTCGTGGGAATGGCGGGCGTAGCGGTGGGTGCTGGCGTCCGATCGCAGGAGATCGACGCCCTCGAACCCGTCGAGCCGCCAGTAGCGCGCGGACATGCGCCAAGCTAATCGGCCCGGGCGCTTCCTTGCAACCGTGCCGCCCTACAGATAGATGCTGCGCACGATGTCCTGCTCGTCGGCGGCGCCGGCGCGGATGTCCTGGCGCTGCGTCACGCGCCCGTCGCGCAGGATCAGGAAGCGGTCGGCGATGGAGAGCGCCAGCTTGATGTTCTGCTCGACGATGACCATGGCGATGGCGCGCCGCTTGAGCTCGGCGATGATCGCGGCGATCTCCTTGACGAAGACCGGCGCCAGGCCGCCGGACGGCTCGTCCAGCAGCAGCAGCTTCGGGCGGCCCATGAGCGCCCGGCCGATCGCGACCATCTGCTGCTCGCCGCCCGACATCAGGCGCACCATCTGGCGGCGGCGCTCGGCCAGGCGCGGGAAGGAGCGGAACACGTCCTCGGCCAGCGCGTCGACCGCGCCGCCGCGCGCCCAGGCGCCGAGCCTGAGATTGTCCTCGACCGTCAGGTCGGGGAACAGGTCGCGCGCCTGCGACACCTGGACGATCCCGCGCCGGAAGATGCGGTGCGGCGGCCGGCCGGCGATCTCGGCGCCCTCGAAGCGGATCGAGCCGGCCCAGGGCCGCACGAAGCCGCTCAGCGTGTTGAGCGCGGTCGACTTGCCGCTGCCGTTGGCGCCGAGCAGCACGACGACTTCGGCCGGGGCGACGGCGAGGTCGACTCCGAACAGGATCTGCTTGCCGGGATAGCCGGCCTCGAGGCCGCGGGCCGTCAACAATTGGTTGGGGAGGAGGTCCTCAGGCATGGCCGAGATAGGCCTCCAGCACGTTGCGGTCGGCGCGCACCACGTCGGGCGGCGCGTCGGCGACCTTCTTGCCGTAGTTCAGCACCACGACGCGGTCGGACACGCTCATCACCAGCTCGATCGCGTGCTCGATAAGGAGGATGCCGATGCCGCGCTCCGCCGCCAGGCGGCGGATGACCGCGCCGAGTTGCGCGCGCATGTGCGGCGCCAGGCCGACGGCCGGCTCGTCGAGCAGCAAGAGCGGCGGCTCGGTCGCCAGCGCGCGCACGATCTCGACCATGCGCTGCTGGCCGCCGGAGAGGTCGGCGGCCGGCGTGTCGGCGACGTGGCCGATCTCGAAGATGTCCAGCAGCTCGCGCGCCTGCCTGGTCGCCGCCTGCTCGGCCTGCCGCGCCGCCTTGCGGCCGGCGAGCAGGCCGAGCAGGCGGCTGTCGACGCGGGTGTGCAGGCCGACCAGCACGTTCTCCAGCGCCGTCAGCTGGCCGAACAGCCCGCCGTTCTGGAAGGTGCGGCGCACGCCCTTGGCCGCGATCTCGTGCGGCGTCAGCCGGTGGATCGCCTCGCCACGGAAGGTGACGCGTCCGTCCGTGACGGCGACATTGCCGGACACGGCATTGAACAGCGTGGTCTTGCCGGCGCCGTTCGGGCCGATCAGCGCGCAGACCTCGCCGGCGCCGACCTGGAGCGACACGGCGTCGACCGCGGTCAATCCGCCGAACCGGACCGTCACGTCAGCCACTTCCAGCAACGCCGCCATCGTCAGTCCCTGTAGTAGCGGTCGACGAAGACCGGATGCAGGCGCGCCAGCAGGCTGGCGAGGCCGCGCGGCAGGAACAGGATGACCGCGATGATCAGCAGGCCGAACAGCAGCTCCTGGAAGCCGAGCCACTCGCGGAAGAACTCGGGCGCGGCGGTGATGACCGCGGCGCCGATGACCGAGCCCAGGAGGCTGCCCAGGCCGCCGACCATGATGACGGCGAACTCGAGGATCAGCTCGGTCAGGTCGAAGGCGATCGGCGTGACATGGCCCACCAGCGCCGCATACATCGACCCGCCGATGCCGACGACGAAGCCGCCCCAGGCGAAGGCGAGCAGGATGTAGCGGTCGGTCGGGATGCCCATCGCTGCCGCCGCCAGCTCGTTGTCCTTGATCGCCATGAAGGCGCGGCCGAAGCGCGAGCGCAGCACGCGGTCGGTCAGCACGACCATGAGCACGACCAGGACGAGGAACACGTAGAACTTGTGGCCCTCGGTCTCGAGCGTCCATCCGAACACCGAGGGCGGCGGCACCGACATGCCGAAGGAGCCGCCCGTGACCGGGACCCAGCGGATATAGACCCAGCGCAAGAGCTCGCCGAAGGCCAGCGTCATGATCGCGAGATAGAACAGCCTGACGCCGCGCAGGGCGGGAATGCCGGCGGCGCAGCCGGCGAGCGCGCCCATGAGCCCGGCCGGCAGGATCGTCAGCCACCACGGCACGCCCAGCTTCAGCGCCAGCACGCCCGAGGTATAGGCGCCGATGCCGAAGAACGCGACGTTGGAGAAGGCGAGCAGGCCGAGGTTGCCGACCACGACGTTGAAGCCGATGCCGACCGGCACGTACATCAGCATAAGGTTGACCACGTATTGCCTGTACTGGTCGAGATAGAGCGGCAGCGGCAGCAGCGCGAGCGGCACGAGCCAGAACAACCGGCGCGTTACGCGAAGCCGGGGCACGGGCTTCTAGACCCTGACCGCGGCCTGGCGGCCGAACAGGCCGCTCGGGCGGATCAGCAGCACCAGGATCGTGATGAGGTAGGCCGTGATGTCGATGAAGACCGTCGACAGGTAGAATCCGAGCAGCTTCTCCATCACGCCGAGGATCAGCCCGCCGATCACCGCACCGTGCAGCGAGCCGAAGCCGCCGAGCGTCATCGCGGCGAAGCCGCGCAGGAGCGTCCACACGCCCATGTCGGGCGACAGCGGCACGATGAGCGCGAGCAGCACGCCGCCGGCCGCGCCCAGCGCCGCGCCGGCGCCCCACATGACGCCGTGGAATGCGTGCACGTCGATGCCGACCAGGGCGGCGCCGCGCTGCGACTGGAACACGGCGCGGATCAGCCGGCCGACCGGCGTGACGTTGAAGACCAGGAAGAGCACGAGCAACAGGAGGATCACGAACGTCGCGATCACCAGGTCATCGGTCGTGAACACGACCGGGCCGACCATCCAGGCGTCCTGGGCGTAGGGCCGCTGCAGCGTGGTGACCTCGCTGCCCCATTCAAGGCGCGCGCCGCCGCGCACGGCATAGCCGATGGCGAGCGCCATCATCGCCAGCGACAGGTGCGGGCCGGCGATGATCGGCCGCATCAGCACGCGCTGGGTGCCGAGCCCGAACAGGAACAGCACGACCAGCCCGAGCAGGAGCGCCGGCGCGAAGGGAAGGCCCGATCCCACGAACACGAACACCGCGTAGGCGCCGGCCATCACCATGTCGCCGTGGCCGAAATTGACGACGGTGGTGGCGCGGTAGCCGACCGTCATCGACAGCGCGACCAGGGCGTAGAGCATGCCGGTCGCGACGCCGCTGACGACCAGCTGAAGAAACACGGCTAGCACGGCATCAGCGCCATGGCGGCGGCCTCATGCGGATACGCGGGGATGAGGCGCGCCCGGGACGCTTAATGTCCCGGGCGCGGCGGTCAGCTTGCGGCGAGCGCGCTCACTCCGGCAGCGGCTTGCCCCATTGGGTGTAGACCGTCTGCTTGCCGTCCTTGTCGACGCCGACGGCGAACATGCGGTTGACGCCGACATGGTTGTCCTTGGAGTAGCTGACCTTGTCGGCGAGGACGCCGGTGTCGAGGTCCTTGATCGACTCGATGGCGGCGATCCACTTCTCGCGCGTCGGGCTCGGGCCGGCACGGCGGAAGCCCTCGACCGTGACGATGCCGACCGGGACGCCGAAGTAGTAGAAGTTGGTCGGCGGGCCGGCCTTGGGCAGCTCCTCCTTCTTCAGGTACTTGACGAAGATGTCGTGGAAGTCCTGCAGCGACTTGCTGCCGATCTTGGCCTTGAACTGGTAGGGCTGGAAGAACCGCTCGCGCACCGCGGCGGGGTTGCCGACCTGCTGCACGGTCTGGTCGAAATCGGCCCCGAGCGCGCCGACCACGACCGCGTTGGCGCCGAACTTCTGCATGTCGCGCAGCAGGATGATCAGCTCGTGCTGGTACAGGCAGCCCATCACGGCCTGGGCGCCCGACTGCTTGATCTGCAGCACCTGGGCGGTGGCGTCGGTCGAGCCGCGCTCCATCGCCGTGCTCAGGATCACCTCGCCGCCGTTCGCCTTGATGTAGGCCTCGGCCGGATCGCAGTAGCCCTTGGCCCAGTCGTTGCTGTGCGCGATCAGGGCGAACTTCTTGATCGCCGGGTTGCTGAGCGCGAACTTGGCCATGTTCTGCCCGGACTCGATACCGGTGTAGGTGGCGTGGAACATGGCCGGCACGGTCGGGCGCGTCAGCTTCGGGTTCGCCGCCGGGCCCATCCACGGGATGCCTTCCTTCTCGAGCATGGGCTTGATCGCCATGGCGACGCCGCTGCACGGGTTGCCCATGATCATGAAGACCTTGTCCTCGTAGATCAGCTTCTTGGCGGCGGCGATGCCCTTGGCCTCGTTGCAGGCGCTGTCGGCGAACACGGTCTCGAACTTGCGCCCGTGCACCCCGCCCTTGTCGTTGACGTAGCGGAGATAGGCCTCGGGCCCGTAGTTCAACGGATTGAACACCGCCGCTTCGCCGGTGAAGGGGCCGAGATTGCCGATCTTGATGGTCTTGTCGGTGATGCCCTGCGTGTTGTCGGCGAGCGCCGCGGGCGCGGCGGCGGCGAGCAAGGCGGTGGCGGCAAACGCCCGGACTGCGGTCTGCAAGTGCATGACGATGGTCTCCCTGGTTTGAAGATTCCCCATTTCTTGTTCTTCTCTTTCCCTGCGATGGCGCGATTCAACCGGCTGAACGCGCTTACACGCGATCGGCGCGCGGCCCGTGCATCGTGCCCGCCATCTTATGTCCGATCCCGGCGCTCGTCCACGTGCCGCCACCGCCGGATGGATCGCCGCCGCCGCCCACGATAGGTTCGACGCGCGGACTTCAAGGGGGAGCGCGGCCATGCATATCGGGCTGATCGGCGGCATCGGGCCGGCGGCGACGGACTTCTACTATCGCGGCCTGATCGATCGCCATGCGCGGGCCGGGGCCCGGCTGGAGCTGACGATGGTGCATGCCGACGCGCGCGAGATGACCGGCAACCTCGCCAGGGGAGACGCGCGCGCGCAGGCCGAGATCTTCGCCCGGCTGGTGAAGCGGATGGCGGCGGCGGGCGCCGAGGCCGCGGCGATCACCTCCATGGGCGGGCACTTCTGCGTCCGCGAGTTGGAAGCGATCTCGCCCCTGCCGATCATCAACGGGATTCCCGCGGTCGACGCGGCGGTGCGCGAGCGCAAGCTCGGGAAGGTCGGCATCATCGGCACGCGCACGGTCATGGAAACGCGGCTCTATGGCGGGATCACGGGCGCCGATGTGGTGGCGCCCGAGGGCGCGGCGCGCGACGAGGTGCACCAGAACTACGTCGACATGGCGATCCCCGGGCGCGTCACCGACGCGCAGCGCCGCGTGTTCTTCGCCGCCGGGCAGCGCCTGTGCCGCGAGCAGGGCGCCGAAGCCGTGCTGCTCGGCGGCACCGACCTGTTCCTCGCCTTCGCCGGGCAGGACTGCGGGTTCCCCGTGCTCGATTGCGCCGAGATCCACGTCGAGCACATCTTCAGACGCTCGGTCGCGGGCTGACGGCCGCCGCCCGGCCGGGGGTCAGGCGCGCACGCGCTCGAGCCCCTTCCAGTCGAAGCGGATGCCGTGGCCCGGGCGGTCGGGCGCGACGGCGCAGCCGTCGACCAGCGCCATCGGATCGGCGATGTAGCGGTCGAGGCCGAAGCCGTGCGCTTCGAGATAGGAGCGGTTCGGGCAGGCGGCGAGCAGATGCACGGTGACGTCGTGCGCGCCGTGCGAGGTCACCGGCAGGTTGTAGGCCTCGGCCAGATGGGCGACCTTCATGAAGACCGTGACGCCGCCGCAGTTCGTGACGTCGGGCTCGGGATAGGTGACGCCGCCGGCGGCGATCATCTGCTTGAACTCCCACAGCGTGCGGAAGTTCTCGCCGGTCGCGACCGGCAGCCCGCCCTCGCGCACGACCCGCACATGGCCGGCGACGTCGTCGGGGATGGTCGGCTCCTCGAGCCAGACGAGGTCGTAGGGCTGGAAGGCGCGCGCGCGGCGGATCGCCTCGTCCGCGCTCCACTTCATGTTGGCGTCGGCCATCAGCGGGAAGCCGTCGCCGAGGTGCTTGCGCATGGCCGCGACCTTGGCCACGTCCTCGCCCATGCGCTCGCGCCCGACCTTCATCTTGATGGCGCGGAAGCCCTTGGCGAGGTTGCCGTCGGTCTGGCCGAGCAGCGCCGCCACGTCGAGGTCGAGGTCGATGCCGCCGGCATAGCAGGGTACTTTCGGGTCGTTGCCGCCGAGCAGCTTCCACAGCGGCAGCCGGGCGCGGGTGGCCTTGAGGTCGTGGAGCGCGATGTCGAAGGCCGACTGCGCCAGCACGGCGGCGCCGCCGCGCCCGCCATAGTGCAAGCCCCACCAGACCCTGGTCCACAGATGCTCGATCCGGTCGGCGTCCTCGCCGGTCGCGATCGGCGCGATCTCGCGCGCGAGCGTCGCGTGGATGGCGGCGCCGTTGTGGCCGGTCGTATAGGTGTAGCCGACGCCCTCCGCGCCGTCGGCGTCGCGCACCCGCGCCGTCACCAGCTCGAACGCCGTGATCGTGCCGTGCGTCGAGTCCGACAGCGTCACGTCGAGCGGGATGCGGTAATGCCCGGCCTCCACGGTTGCGATCTTCGCCATGCGTTCCCCCCTGGTCGGCCCATATTCGCCTTGCCGGCGGCCATACCACGGGGCGCGGGCATGCGCCATGTCGCGGGCGGCGCTGCTCCGCCGGCGTCGCCTCGAGCGCCGGCCGGATTTTCGCGGCGCCGAGCGTCGCCCGAACGGGGCCGTCAGCTCCCGCCGGGATCGACTCCGCCCGCCGTGATCAGCTTGCGGCCCTCGGGACCGGCGGTGAAGGCGAGGAAGTCCCGGGCCTCGGGCGAGGCGCCGGCGGTGGCGACGCCGATATAGGTGGAAACCAGGTTGATCTCCTCGGGCAGCGGGCCGACCAGCTTCACGCCCTTGACCGGCATGATCTCGGTGATCTGGTGCACGGCGATCTCGGCCTCGTCCCTGGCCACCAGCTCGGCGACGCGGCCGCCGGGCAGGGTCTTGAGCTTGGCCTTGACCGCCTCGGCGATGCCGAGCTTCTCGAAGGTCTTGGCCAGGTGCGCGCCGCTGGTGCCGGTGCTGGGGTCGACGATGACGATCGACTTGGCCGCCAGCAGAGTCTTCTTGAACCCCTCGACCGTCTTAATGTCCGGCAGGGGCGCGCCTTCCTTGACCGCGAGCCCGATCATGACGCGGCCGAGCGGCACGCGTTCGCCCGCCAGCGACGTTCCCTCCTTCGCCGCCGCGTCCATCGCCGCGCCGGTCATGAACAGGATGTCCGCCTTCTCGCCCGCCTTCAGCTTCTCGCGCAGCTTGCCCATCGGCGCGAACCGGGCGGTCACCTTGTGGCCGGTCTTCTTCTCGTAGGCCTGAGCCAGCTCGGCCACGGATTCCTGCACGGCGCCGCCGCTCAATACGCGGATTTCGGCGGCCACGGCGGGTGCGCCGACCAGCACGGCGGCCAGGGACAGGACTGCGAGCCTCATGGCGAACCTCCGCAAATGCTCGGCCGACCGTAGCGAAGAGCGCGCGGCCCGACCAACACACAAGACGGAGAGCGGCCCTCTAGCGGGTCGGATCCGGCGAGACGCGCACGAGCTGCTTGCCGAAATTGCGGCCCTCGAGCACGCCGATCAGCGCCTCGGGCGCGCGCTCGAGCCCCTCGACGACGTCCTCGCGGTACTTGATGCGGCCTTCCTTGATCCAGGCGCCGACGCGGGCGCGGCCCTCGGGGTAGCGGTGCAGGTAGTCGAACACCAGGAAGCCTTCCATTCGCGCGCGGTTGGCCAGCAGGCGGCGGGAATGGCGCGGGCCGGGATCGGGCTGGCCCAGGCGATTGTAATTCGAGATCGTGCCGCAGATGATGATGCGCGCCTTCAGGTTGATCAGCTCCATGACCGCGTCCTGCACGTCGCCGCCGACATTGTCGAAATAGATGTCGACGCCGTTCGGGCAGACCGCCCCGAGGTCGGCCGCCAGGTCCTTGCTGGCCTTGTAGTCGACCGCCGCGTCGAATCCCAGCTCGCGCACGAAGGCGCATTTCTTCGGGCCGCCGGCGATGCCGACGACGCGGCAGCCGCCGATCCTGGCGATCTGGCCCACGACCTGGCCGACCGCGCCCGAGGCGGCCGAGATCACCACCGTGTCGCCCGCCCGCGGCCGGCCGACGTCGAGCAGCGCGAAATACGCGGTCATGCCCGGCATGCCGAGCACGCCGACGGCGGTCGAGATCGGCGCGTCCGCCGGATCGAGCTTGCGCAGCATGTGGCCGGGCGCCACCGCATGGCTGCGCCAGCCCAGCGCGCCTTCGACGAAATCGCCCCTGGCCAGGCCGGGCGCGTGCGATTCGACGACCTGGCCGACGCAGCCGCCCACCATGACCTCGCCCGGATCGACGCCCTTGGTATAGGACTTCATGCCCGAGATGCGCCCGCGCATGTAGGGATCGATCGACAGGTAGATCACCCGCACCAGCGCCTCGCCGTGCCGTGGTTGCGGCATCGGCACGGTTTCGAGACGGAAGTCGCTGGGCTTCGGCGCGCCCTGCGGCCGGGCGGCGAGCACGAACTGACGGGCTTCGGTCCCCTCGCTCACGGAGGTTCCTCCATTGCACGTGGCCTGGAGCCGCATGATAATCGCTCCCTCGCCGAGGGAGAAACGCCATGGCCGCCGCTCGCAAGCCGCTCCGCCGCACCACCGCCCGCACCACCGGCAAGACCAAGGCCGCCAGGAAGGCGACGGCGCGCAAGCCGGCCAGGAAGCCCGCCCGCGTCGCGGCCCGGCCGAGCGAAGCCTTCACCACGCCGGACGGCATCACGCTGCACCGGATGGACCACCTGACGATCCGCGCCAGGCTCGAGGACATGGAGACGCTGCGCGACTTCTATGCCGCGGTGCTCGGCCTCAAGGCGGGCAAGCGGCCCGACTTCGCCTTCCACGGCTACTGGATGTACATGGGCGACCGCGCGGTCATCCACCTGGCGGGCAACGCCCGTCCGGACCTGCCGGCCGGGCAGTCCGGCTCGCATGTCGGCTTCGACCACGTCTCGTTCCGCACCAGCGGCCTGCCCGCGGTGCGCGCGCGGCTGAAGAAGCTCGACGTGCCGTTCGAGGAGGTGCCGGTGCCGGGCTTCCCGCTGCACCAGATCTTCTTCCGCGATCCGACCGGCATGAAGGTGGAGCTCACCTTCGACGTCGCCGAGCTGCACGCCAGCCCGGCCTGAAGCGCCGGCCTCGGGCCGCCTCGGCGTCCGGGGTTGTCGGGGACGCCGGCCGTCGCGTTACAACGCCGAGGCGGTCAAGGAAGTTCCTGTCCCGAGACGCCGGCTCAGCGGGAGAAGGCGGGGCGCCAGCGGCCGGCCGCCGCCTGCGGCATGGGCTGCCGCTCCTTGACGACCAGCACCGGGACGCCGGCGCGGCGGATCACCCGGGCGGCGAGGATGCGGAACAACAGCCGGTCGAGCCAGGCACGAGCGCCGTCGCCCATGACGATCGCATCCGCGCCGACCGATCGCGCCAGCTCGGCCGTGATGCGTGCCTCGTCGCCGACATGGATATGCGCGACGTAGCCGAGTCCCGCTTCGTCGAGGATGCGGCGCGCCGGCGCCAGCGCCGCGTTGCCGGCGTCGCGCTGGCAGGCGCGGACGCGCCCGCCGCCGAGGAACCGGCCGGCATAGGCGCGGACATGCGGCTGGACCGACAGCAGATGAACGGTGGCCGCCGGCATCTCCGCGGCCGCGTGCCGCGCGGCGATCGCGCCGCCCGCCGGACCGTCGACCGCTATGAGGATCGTGCGCATCGTTGCCTCCCTCGCCCGCTCACGAAACCTGCACCTCCTCGATGCGACGGTGCCGGCGCTCGCCGGCAGAGCCCTCCGCGCGCTTGCGGCGGCGGGCGAGCGCCACGTTGAGCCCCTCGACCATGACCGAGAACATCATCGCGAAGTAGAGGTAGCCCTTGGGGATGTGGAAGCCCATGCCTTCGGCGACCAGCGCCATGCCGATCAGCAGCACGAAGGCGAGCGCCAGCATCTTCACGGTCGGGTGCGCGTGGATGAAGCGCATGATCGCGCCGGAGCAGAGCAGCATGATGATGACGGCGATGACGATGGCCGTGGCCATGACCCAGATGTCGCGCGCCATGCCGACCGCGGTGATGACCGAGTCGAACGAGAACACGACGTCGAGCACGACGATCTGCGCGATCGCCCCGCCGAAGCTTGCCGGCGGCCGCTCCAGCATCGGCGAGGCGGCCTCCTCCATCGAGACGTGGATCTCGCGCACCGCCTTGACGATCAGGAACAGGCCGCCGCCGAACATCAAGAGGTCGCGGGCCGACACGCCGAGCTCGCCGATCGTGAACAGCGGCTGGGTCAGGCCGGCGATCCAGCTGATCGACAGCAGCAGCAAGAGGCGCGTGATCAGCGCGAGCGACAGCCCGATCACCCGTGCCTTCTCGCGCTGATGCAGCGGCAGGGCCGTCGCGACGATCGCGATCACGACGATGTTGTCGATGCCGAGCACGATCTCGAGCCCGGTCAGCGTCAAAAGGCTCGCGAGGGTTTCCAGGTCGAACATTGCACCCGCGCAGGGGTTTGCGTGGAAAAACCCGCAGGCCCCCGGGGCGGCTCTCGCCGCGCCCAGGGCCCGCGGAACGGCATCGTCTCTTCGACTAGGCTAGGAAGCGGTCGGCCGGCTCGAAATAGTGGAAAACCACTATGCGGGGTCGATTGGAGGCCGAAGCTGGCAGCCGACCGATGGGACCAACTCCGCGGATCGGACGCCGATTCTCCCTGCACTTGTCCGACCGAGAATGGAAGGCAAAAACTTGCCGAAGATAGGGAAGTTAGCTAACATGTTGCCTGGAGATGGCAAATGAACGCTCGAACCAAGGTGACCGCCGCCGAGTTCCAGAACAATTTCGGGCGTTACGCAGATGCCGCCCGCGAGGCGCCGGTCGTTGTCACCCGATACGGGCGGGAGGAGCTGGTCGTGCTCTCGGCGGCGGAGTACGAGCGTCTGCGGGCATCGTACCGGCGCGTGATCGTCCTCAATGAAACGACCCCGGACGAGGCGGCCGAGCTTCTGCAGGCGCTTGCCACGGCACCTGCGACGCCAGCCGCGCAGGCGCTCGACCATCTGATGCCGGAGGTGAAGCGGCGTCGGAGATGATTCCCCCAAGACCCGAGGCCGGCCTCGTCCTGCGGTATTCGTTCCTGTGGCGGCATGAAGCAGACCAGGGCCGCGAAGAGGCCGCCAAGGACCGCCCGGTCGTTGTCCTCGTCCTGCTCGCCGAGGGAGAGGAGGTGATCGTCGCGCCGATCACCACGGTCGCGCCGGGTCGAAACGCGCCCGCCATCGAAGTCCCTTCCCGCGTCCGCGCGCATCTTGGCCTGGACGCCGAGCGCTGCTGGATCACGGTCGCGACTCTCAACCACTTCGTTTGGCCGGGGCCCGACCTTCGTGCCATTCCTGGCAGGACTCCCGCCACGTCGGTCTATGGATTCATCCCGCAACGCCTGCTTCAAGCCACTAGAGCCATCGCGATGGCAGAGCTGTCGAAGCGTGTTCCCGGCCTCGTCGTCCGGCGCAGCCAATAACCCCGCTATTGCGCCTCCCCTTCCAGCCGGATCGCCATGCGCACGAGCTCCGACAGGTTGCGCGCGCCGGTCTTCTCCATGACGCGCGCGCGATGGATCTCGACCGTGCGGACGGCGATGTCCAGGCGGTGCGCGACGACCTTGTTGGAATGGCCGGCGGCGACCAGCGCCATCACCTCGCGCTCGCGCGGGGTGAGCTGCGCGACCCGTTCCTTGAGGTCGCCGAGGCCGCTTGCGGCGGGCGCTGCCGCGCGCTGCACGGCCTCGCCGATGCTGGCCAGGAGCACGTCGGTGTCGAACGGCTTCTCCAGGAAGTCGACCACGCCGGCCTTCAGCGCCGCGACCGCCATGGGGATGTCGCCGTGGCCGCTGATGACGATCACCGGCAGGCGGATGCCGCGGCGCTTGAGCTCGCGATGCAGGTCGAGCCCGCTCATCCCCGGCATGCGCAGGTCGACCAGCAGGCAGGCGCCGGCCTTTGAGGCGTCGAGGCCGGCCGGCATGCCGGCAAGAAAGGCCTCGGCCGACTCGAAGGTCGCAACCGCATAGCCCTTGACCGACAGGAGTGCGCCCAGGCCCTCGCGCACCGCCGCGTCGTCGTCGACCACGAAGATCGCGGGCTTGTCGCTCATGACGCGACCTCTCGGGCGGATTCCGCCCGGTTCCGGCCGGTGTCGACGGGGAGCGTGAAGCCGAGCTCGGCGCCGCCGGCACCGCCTGCCGCGACCCAGATGCGCCCGCCATGCGCCTCGATGATCGACCGGCAGATCGCGAGCCCCAGGCCCATGCCGCTCGGCTTGGTGGTGGCGAAGGGCGCGAAGGCGCGCCCGGCGATCTCCGGCGGGAAGCCCGGACCGCTGTCGCGCACGACGACCCGCACGAGGCCGGCATCGTCCGCATCGATCGCGGCTTCGAGCACGATCTCGCGCCGGTCGCTGCCGGCGCGGGCCATCTCCTCGATGCTGTTGCGCATCAGGTTGATCAGGACCTGCTCGGTAGCTGAGGATGCGCAGGTCGCCGCGGCGCAGGAACTCGCGCGAGTTGCGGATGATGTCGCCCGCGCGGCTCGCCTGCTGCACGGCGCGATCGATCATCGCGCGCGCCTCGGCGCCTCCGGCGGCCGCGGGCCCCGCCTCGATCAGCGACTGCGCGGCGCGCGCATACGAGATCAGCGCCGTCAGCGGCTGGTTCAGCTCGTGCGCGAGCGCCCCGGCGAGTTCTGCGGTCGCCGTCAGCCGCGCCGCGTGCGCCAGCTCGGACTCGTGCTCCTTCTGCCAGGCTTCCGCCCGCCGGCGCTCGTCGACCACGGACCCCAGCACCAGTCCCGTCACGGCGACCGCCAGCATCAGCACCTGGAACTGCGTCACCGTGGCCGCGTCGAAGCCCTTGAGCTGCGTCGCGAGGATCAGGCCCAGCTGCGTCGCGACGATGCCGCAGCTCGCGCCCACCAGGCCGCCGCGCAGCGCGATCCAGATCAACGGCAGGAAGAGCGTGAAGGAGAACTCGAAATGGTCGGAGCGCTCGAGCCCGAAGATCACCCAGAGGCCGAGGCCGATGGCGCCGAGCTGCAGCGCGGCCTCGATCCGGCCGGTGCGGCGCAGCGCCTCGGCGAACAGGCGCCGCTTCATCAGCAGCAGTACGAACGGCGTCAGCACGGCGATGCCGATCAGGTCGCCGATCCAGAAATGGAGCGCGACCAGCGCGAAGTCGTCGGCGGCCACGCGTCCCGACCACGTGAAGATCGCCACCACCGCCAGCGCGATCAGCAGCGACGCGCCGAGCGCCGCGCCGAGGAGCCACAGCAGGTCGCGATGGTTCTCGAGGCCGAGCGACAGGCGCACGCGCCGGCGCAGCACCCAGGCGGCGCCCGCATAGCCGAACGCGGTCACCAGCGCCGAGGGCACCGTCTCGCCCGATTCGACCGAAAGGCCGCGGAACAGCACGTCGGCGAGCGCGATGGCGACCACAGTGGCGGGCACGAGCTGCACGCCATGATGCAGGAACAGCGCGAAGCCCAGGCCCGCGGGCGGATTCCACGGCGTGACGCCGATCGCGACGAACGGCTGGATCAGGCTGAGCCAGTCCAGCATGACGTAGAGCGCGACATAGGCGCCGAACTGGCCGATGCGGTTCAGCGTCAGGTTGAGCGATGCGGCCATCGTGCCGTCCGTCAACCCAGCTCGAACGTGGTCACGCCGTAGAGCCGCGGAAGGTCGAGCACCGGCGCCGCGCCGCGGTACATGCGCACGGTCTCGAACGCGGCGGTCCAGCCGAACGACGCCGCCAGCGCCACCGCCGCGGCATTGACCTCGGGCACGTCGAGGAACACGGGGCCTCCGCCCATTCCGTCGCACAGGGCGACGATCAGCCGCTCGGCCGTGCCGCGATCGGCGGCGTAGAGCGGCCCGATCTTGAAGCCCTGCGCGCAGGGGCGCGCGACGCCCAGCCCGGCCAGGCCCTCGCCGCTCACGACGGCGCGCGCACGATGGCCGGGTGCCGTGATCCACTGCGCCAGGAAGCCTTCGCGCGGCGCCGGGAACATCCGCCGGTCGAGGTCCGCGATGAGACGGAACGGCACGGCGCGCGCATCGACCGTCGGCTGGGCGGCGCCCGCGCGCGGCGGCGCGCCGCCGTAGCGGCGATTGTGGTAGGCGGTGACGAAGCCGGAGCGGCGATAGCCCGCCTCCTGCTCGAGCACGCCGTCGAGCCCGACGCAGGCGACGCCGCCGAGGCGCGCCATCGCGCCGCGCCACAGGGTCATGCCGTAGCCCTGGCCGCGCCGGCCCTTGTCGACGATGTAGAATCCGATGAAGCCGAAGGTGCCGCCGTAGTTCACGGCCGAGATCGTGGCGATCGGCGCCGGCCCGAGCACGCCCGCGAGGAACCCGCAGGGATCGGTCGCAAAGAAGATGTCGGCGTCGACCCGGCCCGGGTTCCAGCCCTCGGCTTCCGCCCAGCGCACGGCGATGTCGACCTCGCTGCGGCTCATGGCGCGCAGGCGATAGGGTCCCGCGTCCGTCATCCGGTCTTTCTCCTCGAGGCAACCATACGGCTTGCGCGCGCAGGTTCAACATGAAGCGGACGCCGGTCGGGCCCGGGCCGGCCCCGGCATGAACCGGACCGGGCACGGGCGCATGAGTTGCGGACAAGAAAAGCCGATCCAGAGGATTCATCATGCGAGCTTGCAGCGTTCCGGGTCGCGGCTTGAAGGCGGCGCTGGTCGCGCTGATCACGGCCGTCCTGGCGGCGCCGGCGGCCCTGGCGCAGGCCTATCCCGATCATCCGATCACGATGATCGTGCCCTTCCCGCCGGGCGGCGTCGCCGACCTCGTCGATCCTGATGCGCATCCCGGGCGAGGCCGCGTCGGTGATCACCTGCGTGGACGGGCACGCGATGACGCGAAAGGGGCGCGCGGGCCCGGCGCTCGCGATCGCAGCGTTCGGCGCCTTCGTGCCGATGCTGGCGCTGGGCGTGCCGTCCGGCCCGATCCCGGCGGTGATGCTGGCGGCGCTCATGATCCACGGCGTCGCCCCCGGGCCGCGGCTGATGCAGGACCAGCCCGACCTGGTCTGGGGCTTCATCGCCAGCATGTACATCGGCAACCTGGGGCTGCTGGTGCTCAACCTGCCGATGGTCGGATTGTTCGTGAACCTCCTGCGGATTCCCTACGCGTATCTCTACCCGGTGATCATCGTCTTCTGCGTGCTGGGCGTGTACGCGGTCAACGGCAGCGTGGTCGACATCTGGATCATGCTGGCGACCGGCGCCGCCGGCTATGGCTTGCGCAAGCTCGGCTTCGACATGGCGCCGCTCGTGCTCGGGCTGATCCTCTCGCCGATGCTCGAGATGAGCCTCGGCCAGTCCCTCGCGATGTCGGGCGGCAGCTATGCCATTTTCGCGGAGCGGCCGATCGTCCTTGTCATGCTGCTGGCCCTTGCCGCGCTGCTGCTCGCCAGCCTGTGGGGCGCGTTCCAGCGCGGCGGCGGCTGGCGCGGGCGCGCCGACCTCGACGCCGCCGATTGACGCAGAAAGATCACAACGGTTGTGATGCCGCTGTGACGGCAACCAGGGAACGTGTGGCGCGTTTCTCCGTGACAGGCAACACAAGCAGCGAGGTCTGTCATGACAATCGCGACATCCGCGCGCACGAGCCTGGTCGTGCTGTCCGGTGCCCTGATGCTGCTCGGCAGCGTCGCCATGGCCCAGACGACGACGCCGGCGCAGCGTCCGGCGACGGCGCCCGCGACCACCAACCCCTCGGCCGCCGCTCCGGCCGTCAAGCCGGCGCCGAATCCGCTGGCGATGGAAGACGTCTCCAAGCTGGAGGGCGCCGTCGTCTACGGCGGCGACGACAAGCGCATCGGCAGCGTCTCCACCGCGCTGATGAGGCCGGAGAACAGGCAGCTCGACCGGCTGGTCGTGAGCGACGGCGGCATCCTGGGCATCGGCAAGCACCAGGTCGCGCTCCCGATCGAGAACTTCAAATGGGACGCGCAAAAGGCGGTGTTCCGCGTGTCCATGACGTCCGAGGACATGAAGAACATGCCCGCCTGGAAGGACACCGAGTCCGCCAGCGCCGCCCCGGCGACGTCGGAGCCGCTCAGCAAGACGGCCCCGGCGGCCGGGTCGGGCGCCGGAAGCACGGCGACGCCGCCGGCTCCGCCGAAGCCCGCCACGAGCCAGTAGGCGGTTCCGCAAAGCGCGCGGCTGGAACGCGCAGACGAGCCCCGCCGGCAATCCGGCCGGCGGGGAACAGTGTAGCGCAGGCGGGAACCTTCGAGCCGCGCGCGCCGTTCACTCTTGTCGGGGAGCACACGGCCCGCAGGGGCCGGCCGGCCGGACGCGCAACGAGCGAATCAGAGAGGGGGATGGATCCCATGAGCAGTTCCGCCTACGCATTGCCGCGGTCCAACGGGGTGCGGTCATGGCACGCGTGGAGTCCCGAGGAGGATCGGCACCTGCGCCGACTGGCCGGGACCGGAACGCTCGTCAGTGACATCGCCGAGGAGCTCGGTCGCTCGGCGAGCGCGGTGCGGGCACGCGCCTTCGAGCTGGGATTGCGCCTGGCTTCGGGCAACCGGCAGGACTGACGCACCGCGGCCGAGCCCGGTCTTCCACCGATCCGATCGCCGCTCCGCGCGCGGGCGCCAGCAGCGCCCGCGCCGCCGGCGCCGCTTGCCCCGACCCCGCCGTTCCGGGCATAAGCGCTGCGGAACCGCGGGGAGAATGCCAAGATGAAGACCGTCTACAGCGAGGGGCACCGCACGCACGACCCGCAGTTCTTTCTGGTGCGCGGCGTGGTGCGGAAGACGACGGAGCAGCCCGAGCGCGCGGACCGCCTTCTCTCCGGGCTCGGCAGCGGCAGGAACGACCTCGTGCCGGCGACCGAATTCGGCGCCGGGCCGCGCGCCCGCGTGCACAGCCCCGAGTATCTCGACTTCCTGGCGCGCTGCTGGGACGAATGGAAGGCGCTGCCCGACGCCGGCAGCGAGATGATCGCCAACGTCCATCCCGTGCGCCAGCCCTACGGGACCTATCCTTCCGGCATCGTCGGTCGGTTGGGCTGGCACAGCGCCGACACGTCGTGCCCGATCGGCCCGGGCACCTACGCGGCGGCCTGCGCCGCGGCCGACGTCGCGGCCACGGCGGCCGAGCTGGTGCTGAACGGCGAGGACGCCGTCTACGCGCTCTGCCGCCCGCCCGGCCATCACGCCTACCGCGACATGGCCGGCGGGTTCTGCTACCTCAACAACACCGCCATCGCCGCGGCGCACCTCAGGCTCAAGCACGAGCGCGTCGCCGTGCTCGACGTCGACGTGCATCACGGCAACGGCACCCAGGGCATCTTCTACGAGCGGCCGGACGTGCTGACCGTGTCGATCCACGCCGACCCGACGCGCTACTACCCGTTCTTCTGGGGCTACGCGCACGAGCGCGGCGCCGGCAGCGGCACGGGCGCCAACCTCAACCTGCCGCTGCCGATCGGCACCGGCGACGCCGACTATCTGGCCGCGCTGGACGCCGCTTCGCGCGCGATCAAGGCCTTCGCGCCAGGCGCGCTGGTCATAGCCCTCGGCCTCGACGCGTCGGAGGCCGACCCGCTCGCCGGCATGAAGATCACCACCGATGGCTTCAAGCGCATCGGCGCGGCGGTCGCGCGCCTCGGCCTGCCGACCGTGCTGGTGCAGGAAGGCGGGTACCTGTCGGAGGTGCTGGGCATAAATCTGGCGGCGGTGCTGAGGGGGTTCGAGGGCGCGCGGTGAGCGACCCTCGCGACGGGGCGTCAAGCCAGCTACCGCATCCGGCGCCGGGCGAAGGCGAACGATGCCCGCCCTCTATTCCTCGTCACGAGAAATGACCCGCCCGGCCCGCGCCCTTTGCCGAGCGAGAACACCGTCGCGCAGTTTCCGGAAGAGGCCGGGCGGCAGCATCCCATGATCGTATCGGCCGGGTTGCCCCGGGATCGGCCGCAGATCAAATCCGGGCCAGGCGAAACGATTCAATTCGTCGAGACGAAGCCAATGCCGACCGCTGTCCAGGCCGAGGCTGCTACACGTCGCTGCGGGATCTCGATCGACGCGGCCGGATCTTCGGGTGGCCCATATGTGATGGGAGCAACGATCGTCTGAATATCGCCACTCGGGTCACGGCGTGCGGCGACGACGATCGCACAAGGTCGATCCTTGGCGCCTTCCATCGCCCCTTGCACTTGCTCGCTGCTCCACAAGAATCTGTAGCGGATCACCAGCCCCGGCTTCGGAACCGGAGGCTCATTCAGGTTCGACGCCGTACTCTGCCGCTTCGATCGCCGCGACGACATCGTCGGGGAGCTCTCCGACGACGAGCGACTGCCGTTCCCGGCGCTTGAGCTGCTCGTAATGCGCCGCTTCGCTCGCGGAAAGATAGGCCCCGATCACCCGGCCATGACTGGTCACACGGATGATCTTGGCCTCGATGGCTTCATCCCGGTACCGGGCAAAATTCCGGGCGAACTCGGTTGCAGGGACGTTGCGTGTCGCCGCCATGGCGCAGTCTCCTTTGCCGCCAGCGCCCGGCCCGCCGCCAGCAGCAGCGCCGTCTCGTCGGGCGTGAACTGGCGCGCCTCGCGGTTGGCGACGCCGAGCGCGCCGACCACCTTGTCGCCGGCGAACATCGGCACCACCAGCGCGCCCTGCAGGCCGGTGGCCCTGGCGCCGGGGCGCACGTCGCCCGAGGTGTCGGTCTGGATGTTGCAGGCGTCGACCGGGGCGCGGCGCTCGACCGCGAGGCCCGCCATGCCCTTGCCGACCGGGATCGTGCCGATGACGGCGCGAACCTGCGGCGGGATGCCGTCGCTGGCGGCGGCCAGGTGCAGCATGCCGTCGTCCTCGAGCAGGTGGATCGTGCCGCTGTCGGCCTTGAGGTGCCGGATGACCTGGGCGAGCGCGTCGTCGAACGACGGCGCCGCCTCGAGCGATTGGATTAGCTCCATGGCGGCCTCCCTCAATTCTCGACGCCGGCCCCGATGGACATTTCCGGCGCGTTCTCGACGCGCGGCTCCTGGCCGCGCAGCACCGAGTTGTCCTCGAACAGCGTGCGCTGGTCGATCGGCGCGGGCTTGAGCCAGTCGGACTCCTTCATCTGGCCGCTCTGCGCGAAGCAGTCGAGCGCGTTCCGGTAGCAGACCTTGTCGATGTCGGCCTCGGCGATGCCACGCTCGCGCATGAGCCGGGCGGTCTTGGGCACCGCGAGCGGATCGGACACGCCCCAGTCGGCGCTCGAATCGATGAAGACCTGCCTGGTGCCGTACTGGCGCACCACCTCGACCATGCGCTCGCTGCCCATCTTGGTCTTGGGATAGATGGTGAAGGCGGCCCAGAAGCCGCGGTCGAGCACCTCGCGCACCGTCTCCTCGTTGTTGTGGTCGACGACGACGCGGCGCGGATCGAGGCCATGCTCCTCGCACACGTCCATCGAGCGCGTCGTGCCGCGCTTCTTGTCGCGATGCGGCGTGTGGATCTGCACGAGCATGCCGAGCTCCCTGGCCAGCTCGAGCTGGGCGCGGAAGCAGCGGTCCTCGGCCGCCGTCTGCTCGTCGTAGCCGATCTCGCCCACCGCGACGACGCCCTCCTTC
The DNA here is from genome assembly GCA_023150455.1 of Alphaproteobacteria bacterium. Classification (GTDB taxonomy): domain Bacteria; phylum Pseudomonadota; class Alphaproteobacteria; order JAEULC01; family JAEULC01; genus JAEULC01. Next base: position 49,570 of record JAKLKW010000017.1, read on the forward strand.
AGGAGGAAACGCGGCAGGAGCTCGAGCACCGGCTTGGCCAGCGCCTCGTTGTTCGCCTCCTTGCTGTTGAGGCCGATGGTGCAGTAGTGGCGCACGCCGAACTGCGCGGCGCGGAAGCGCTCCCAGCCCACCAGCATCGACAGGTAGTCCATGTAGGTGTCGACCGACGTGCGCGGCTGGCCTTGCCAGAAGGCCGGCTCGATCACGGCCACCACGCCGGCGGCCGCCATGGCCTCGTAGTCGTCGGTGGTGCGCGAGACCATGTGGATATGCGGGTCGATGAACTTCATGTCATGTCCTCCC
>JAKLKW010000247.1 GCA_023150455.1 Alphaproteobacteria bacterium
AGCGGCTCGCTGTCCTACGAGGCGGCGCATCGCCTGTCGCAGGCCGGCCTCGGCCAGACGACCTGCATCGGCATCGGCGGCGACCCGGTGAAAGGGACGACCGCCGCGGAGGCCGTGGAGCTGCTGCACGCCGATCCGGAGACCGAGGCGATCGTCTATCTCGGCGAGATCGGCGGCACGGACGAGTACGCGGTCGCCGACTACGCGAAGCGCAGCGGCGCCAAGCCGGTCGCCGCGCTCCTGGTCGGGCGCACGGCGCCCGCCGGCAAGAAGATGGGCCACGCTGCCGCGATGATCGGCTCCTACGCCGATACCTGGGCATCGAAGGTCGATGCGCTGGAGGGCGCCGGCGTTCGCGTCGCCCGCAGCCTGGACCAACTTCCGGATGTCGCGCGGTCGCTCGGCGAACGCGAGCCTGCCGTCGTTACTCGATCCATGGAGAGCAGACAATGAACGTCGTCGAACGCGCTCATGCAGAAGCAGGCCAGTCCGATGTCGGCCATGCGCCGGCCGAAGGCAAGATCACCGACGACGCGATCGCCGCGGCGAAGCGGATGATCGGGCTGCAGCTCAGGCCGGAAGGTCCGTACCTGCAGGACGCGACCGTCGACACGATCCGCAATTTCTGCAACGGCATCGGCGACCTCAACCCGCTTTATCGCGACGCCGAGCACGGGCGTGTCAGCCGATACGGCGGCATCGTCGCCCATCCGATGTTCCCGATGGCGTTCGGCTGGATCGGGCGCACGCGTTGGGGATTGCCGGGCGTGCACGGCTTCTACGCCGGCAACGACTGGGAGCTGTTCCGCCACGTGCGCCCCGGCGACCGCATCACGGCCATCGAGCGCGTGGTCGGCGTCGAGGAGAAGCAGAGCAAGTTCTCCGGGCGCCTGGCGCTGCAATATGTCGAGGCGACCTACAGCAACCAGCTGGGCCAGGTCGTCGCGCGCGCGCTCGGCACCTGCACGCGCCACGAGCGCAAGGCCGCGCGCGAAACCGGCAAGTACAAGGACATCAAGCCCTACGAGTACACGGCCGAGGAATTCGCCAGGATCGACGAGGCGATCCTGCGCGAGGAAGAGAACATCCGCGGCAGCGCGATTCTCTATTGGGAGGACGTGAAGGAGGGCGAGGAGCTGCCGCCGATCGTACGCGGACCGCTGTCGCTGATGGACACGATGGGCTTCCTGGTCGGCTGCGGGCGCGGCCATACGCACGGGATCGTCTACAAGGCGGCGGTGAAGCACCCCGGCCATTTCTTCCGCAACCCCGAAGCCGGCGGCGGCATCGAGTACACCGGCATCGGCCATCACCGCGAATCGGTCGCCAAGGAGGTCGGCGTGCCGGGCACCTACGACTACGGCCCGCAGCGCTCGGCCTGGATGGCGAGCCTGGTGACGAACTGGATGGGCGACGCCGCGTTCTTGAAGCGCGTGCGCACCGAGATGCGGCGCTTCAACACCATGGGCGACTGCACCTGGTGCAAGGGCCGCGTCATCCGCAAATACGTCAAGCACCGGCACGCGCTGGTCGATATCGAGATCCGCGGCGAGAACCAGCGCGGCGAGCTGACCACGCCGGGACTGGCGACGGTCATCCTGCCCGCACGCAACGTCGATCTGCCCGTGTCCTTCGACGGCGCCGCGCTCGATCTCGAGTTGCCGGTCGTGCGCTGATCCGGCGGCGAGGCCATGGCTACAAACGCGCCGCTCGCGGGCCGCCGGGTCGTCGTCAGCGCCTCGGGCGTGGCGGCAGCCTACGCCGGACGGCTGCTTCGGGTGCTCGGCGCAGAGACGATCCTCATCGAGCCGCCCGGCGGCACGGCGCTGCGCCGCGAGCCGCCGTTTCTGGGGCGCAGCGGCGTCAGCGCGCTGTTCGCCTGCATGGCCGCCGGCGCGCGGAGCTTCGTGTGCGATCTCGAGACCGAGCGAGGCCGGGTGGGAGCCGACGCGCTGTTGGGAACATCGGACATCTTCATCGACGACACGCCGCCGGCCGAGCGCGAACGGCGCGGCATCGATCAGGCCGGCATCGCCGGGCGGCATCGGCATCTGGTGCACGTCTCGGTGCTGCCCTTCGGCGCCGCCGGGCCCAAGGCAGGATGGAAGGCCGAAGAGATCAATCTGCTGCACGCGTCGGGTGAAGGCAACCTGCTGCCCAACGGGCTGTCGCACGAGCTGTTCCCCGGCCGGCCGCCGGTCAAGATCTACGGAAATTTCGCGTCGCTGCAGGGCGGCATCGCCGCGGCGCTCGGCGGGCTGGCGGCGCTCTGGGACCACGCGGCGGTCGGCGGCCAGTTCGTCGACATCGCCACGCAGGACGCGGCGGTCGCGGTCGGCGCATTCGCCGTGCAGCGCTTCGGCGACGGATCGGTGGAGCACCGCGCGACCCGCTCGTTCCGCTACGGCGGCGTGCTGCCCTGCGCCGACGGCCATGTCGAGGTGCTGACGCTCGAGGACCATCAGTGGAAGGCGCTGGTGGAGCTGATGGAGCGTCCGGCCTGGGCGCTCGATCCCGTGTTGGACGATCCGCTCGAGCGCAGCCGCCGCGGCGCCGACATCAACGCCCGCGTCCGCGACTGGACCAGGAGCCGGCGCGTCGCCGACCTCGTCGCCCGCGGTCAGACGCTCGGCGTGCCGATCGCGAAGTACAATTCTCCGGCGGAGATCCTGGCCGATCCGCACGAGCAGGCGCGCGGCCTGTTCGCGCCGGTGGCCATCGACGGCGTCGGGTCCTTGGCGATGCTCATCGCGCCGTTTCACTTCGGCGGTCAGCCGCTCGCGCTCGATCGCGGCCCGCCGGCGCTCGGCGAGTACCAGGAACGGATGCCGCCCGTGCGCGCGGCGCCGGTCCTGGCGGCGGGAGTCTGAGCATGGGCAGGCCGCTCGCCGGCGTCCGCATCGCCGATTTCACGGTGCACGCGGCCGGTCCGTTCTGCACGCACATGCTGTCGCAGCTCGGTGCCGAGTGCATCAAGATCGAGAGCGCGCAGCGCCCCGACATCTTCCGCAAGCCGCACCCGGTCTATGGCCGCATGGGGCCGGCCAGCTTCGACCAGGTGGCCTCGAACAAGCTGTCGATCCGCATCAACCTGAAGCATCCGAAGGGCACGGCGCTCGCCAGGCGCTTGGTCGCGGTGTCGGACATCGCGGCGGAAAGCTTCCGTCCCGGCGTGCTCGCCCGCCTGGGTCTCGGCTACGAAAGCCTGCGCGCGGCCAAGGCGGACATCATTCTCCTGTCCGTATCGTCGTCCGGGCAGAGCGGGCCCGACTCGCATTTCTCCGGCTATGCGCCGTTGTTCGGCGCCTGGGGCGGGCTCGGCACGCTGACCGGCTTTGCCGACGGACCGCCGGTCGAGATGCGGCATGTCATGGATCACACGGTCGGTCTCAACGCGGCCCTGGCCGCGGTCGCGGCGCTGCATCGCCGGCGCGCCACCGGCGAAGGCCAGCACGTCGACGTTGCGGCACGCGAGGTCGCCGCGTCCCTGATCGGCGAGGCGCTTCTCCTGGCCGCGGCGGGCGGCACGCCGTCACGCATGGGTAACGATCACCCGCGCATGGCGCCGCACGGCGCCTATCCCGCCAAGGGCGAAGACCGCTGGATCACGATCGCGGTCGGCAGCGACGCCGAATGGCGCGCGCTTGCGCAAGCGATCGGCGCGCCGCAGCTTGCCCGCGACCCGCGCTTCGCCACCGAAGCGGGCCGCCACGAGCACCGGGCCGAGCTCGACCGCATCGTCGCCCGATGGACCGCGACGCTGCCGGGCGATGCCGCGATGGCCGTGCTGCAAGCGGCCGGCGTGCCGGCGCATGTCTCGTGGACCGCCGGCGACATCGTGGCCGACCCGCACTTGCGCGCGCGGCGCGCGATCGTCGACGTCGACGAGCCCGACGGCCGTCGGCGAGCCGCCGTCGGCGTGCCGATACGACTCTCCAAGGGCGAGGCGATCGGCATTGCGCGCGGCACGCCGAGCTTGGGCGAGCACGAGGACTATGTCTTCGGCGAGCTGCTCGGGCTGACGCGGGCCGAGCGCCGCGAGCTCGAGGACGACGGGGTCATTCATTGAAGCCGGAAGACTGGTCGGCCTGGATCGGCCGTACCGAGACGGTTGTCGACACGATCGCGCCGCGGCGCGTCGCGGCGCTGGCGGCGACGCTCGATGAAGATGCCGCGCCCGGCCCCGGCGCCGCGCTGCCGCCGGGCTGGCACTGGCTGTTCTTCAATCCTGCGGTGCGGCGCCGCGAGCTCGGGTCCGACGGACACCCGCGGCGTGGCGGCTTCCTGCCGCCGATCGCGCTGCCGCGGCGCATGTGGGCCGGCGGGCGCCTGCGCTACGACGCCCCGCTCACGATCGGGGCCGAGGCGTCGCGCCTGAGCGAGATCGTCAAGATCGACAGCAAGACCGGGCGCAGCGGTGCACTGACCTTCGTGACCGTGCGGCATACGATCACCGAGGATGGCAGGCGCTGCATCGAGGAGGAGCAGGACATCGTCTATCGTTCGCCGCCGCCGCCCGACGCGGGCGCTCCGCCGAGATCCGCCGTTCTCGAGGGCGCCGAGTGGAGCGAGGAGATCTGGCCCGACACGACTCTGCTGTTTCGCTACTCTGCGCTCACGTTCAACGGGCACCGAATCCATTACGATCAGGCCTACGCCGTGCATGAGGAAGGCTATTCCGGCCTCGTCGTGCACGGGCCGCTGACGGCGACGCTGCTGCAAGGTCTTGCCGCGCGCGCCCGACCGGCATGGCGGCTGGCGCGATTTAGCTTTCGCGGCCTCGCGCCGTTGTTGGCCGATCGACCGTTCCGCATCGAGGCGGGTTCCGCCGACGGCAGGCCCTACGAGTTGACGCTCTGGGCCCGAGGCGCGGACGGGAGCGCCGCGATGGAAGGCACGGCGGTGTTCGAGGCGCCCTAGCCTAACTTCGCCGATTGGGGCGATGTTCTCCGGGTAAGTTATTGGAATTGCGTGCGGGGACCCAGCAAGGTCGGCACTACAGGGCGGGGACTGGTTGGCTGGTCTCGGCGGTTATCTTGGGCGGCGGCTGGGCG
>JAKLKW010000248.1 GCA_023150455.1 Alphaproteobacteria bacterium
TCGCGGACGAGCGGACGCTGATGCTGCCCGACCGCCGCGGCAACAACCGGGTCGATTCGCTGCGCAACATCCTGCGCGATCCGCGCGTGGCGCTGCTGTTCCTGATCCCCGGCGCGGGCAACACGCTGCGCGTGAACGGCCGCGCGCATCTGTCGACCGAGCCCGGCCTGCTCGAGTGCTTCGCCATGGAAGGCAAGGCGCCGCGCTCGGTCGTCGTCGTGACCGTCGACGCGGTGTATTTCCAGTGCGCGCGCGCGATCGTGCGCGCGGAGCTGTGGAACCCCGCACGCCATGTGCGGCCGGACGCGCTGCCGACGCCGGGGCAGATGCTCGCCGCGCTCAGCGGCAACCGGGTCGGCGGCGACGCCTATGACCGGGAATGGCCGGAACGGGCCAGGAAGTCGATGTGGTGAGCTTCCGGCCCTAGGCGCGCGTTGATCCGCGCGCCAAACATTTGAGACGGCGGCCGGATCAACGGCCGCCTAGGGCGCGGGCGACCGCCCGGCCGCGCGCGCCGGACGCGACACGCCGCGCCATGCGGCCGCCAGCAGCTTCGGGCCATACCAGGCGAGCCACAGCGCGAGCGGCACGAACAGGAGGTAGGGCCAGAAGGCGACGGCCGCGTCGCGCACCAGCCAGGTCCACATCGCTTTCGGCTGGTCGACATGGATGCCGCGCGCGCGCAGTTCGCGGGCGATGTGCCCGGTCACGCCGTCCACCGACGCGGCGGCGGCGAGCACGGCCGCGTAGTCGATGTCGCGATAGGCGATGCGCCCACCCGCCGTGTGCGCGATGGCGCCGACATTCGCCGGCAGGGCGCGGAATTCCTCCCAGCTCGACACGCCGCTCTCGCAGGCCTGGCGGAACACGAGCGGAAACCGCACGCCGCGCCGCGCGCCGAGCTCGGCGAGCACGCGCCAGTAGTCCGGCTTGGTCGTGCCTTCGGGCATGCGCCCGGCGGTTCCGGCCGGCGGCTCGGGCGCCCGCCTTCCCTCGAATTCCGCGAGCAAGGCCGCGGGATCGGCCTGCGAGAGGTCGGTGAAGACCCGCGGCATCAGCGCGAACGCGCCGGCGCCATGGCTGTTCGTGATCAGGACCATGTCGAGCGAGTCGGGCGGATAGGCTAGCGCCACGTCGGTGAGCGCGGCCTTCAGCACCTCGCCGCGCGACAGCGGCGAGTGCGCCAGGATGCTGCCAGGCGCCGGCCGCGGCACGGCGAAGGCGCGCTCTTCGGGCGCGCCGGTCGCGCCCGGTTGGAAAAGCGACTTCCCTTCCAGCGCCAGGGCGTTGGTGAACACCGCGAGGTCGATGCCGAGGCGCGCGGCCGCGCGCTGCAGCGCCGCGGTATCGGCCCGTGCCGCTTCGGGAAAGGCGCGGGCATCGAAGTCCAGGATCTCCGTCAGGCGCGCGGCGGCCGGGCTCGCGCTTCCGGCCAGCGCCGTCCGCAACACGCCATAGGTCGGCGAGCGGACGGCGGGTTCCGTCGTCTCGTTCGCGTAGTAGACGATGACTTGGTGACGCGGCTGTTCCGCCGCTGCCGGAGCAAGGGCGCCGCATGCAAGCGCGCCCGCGGCGATCAGCCGGCGCAGCGCACGATGCGGGACGGACGGCAGCGCCGCCGCCCCGCCGACGCGCGCGCGGAGGCCGGGCGGAACCGGCCGACCGGCGCTAGAAGCCGAGCCGAAGGCTGACGACGCCCTGGTCGTTGCCCTTGTCCGGCTTGCTCTGCGCATGCGCCTGCAGAACGGTGACGCCGACCAGCGCGACCAGCAGGGCGAGGGCGCCCAACACGATACCGATCCGGTGCGAACCCATGGGAATCCCCTATTCCAGGCGGCCAGAAGACCGGGGATAATACGGGCAGGCGGCATTCAAGGCAATTGCCACGCATCGTCTGCCGCGCTCACGCTACCGAGAAGAGTGGCGCCCTTTTCCGGGGGACGGGCTTGGCACACGGGGTCGCAGCGGTCGGAGACGCCGGCGCGGGAGGTCGTGGACCGGGCGCCGAGCCGCCGCGCGTGCGCGTCTTCGTCTCGTCGCCGACCGACGTCATGCCCGAGCGCGCCGTGGTCGAGCGCGCGGTCGCGCGCGTGGCGGACGTGTGGAAGAGCAATATCCGCCTGGAGGCGGTGCGCTGGGAGCGCAAGCACTACGACGCCGCGCGCAGCTTCCAGGAAGCCATCGGCGAGATGGCGGCATTCGACATCGTGCTCGGCATCCTGTGGAAGCGGGTCGGCAGCCCGCTGCCGCCCGACCTGTACCGCCGGCCCGACGGCAGCGCCTACGAGAGCGGCACCGCCTTCGAGCTGGAGTCCGCCATCGCCGGCAGCGAGCGGCAGGGAAGGCCGTCGGTGTACCTGTTCCGCAAGACGGCGCCGGTCACCTACACCGAGGAAGGCTTCGACGAGGAGCGCAGGCAGCACCAGGCGCTGAACGCGTGGTGGACCCGCACCGTTCGCGACGCGGAAGGCCATTACCGGCGCGGCTACCAGGAATTCGCCGCGATCGAGGAGCTGGAGCAGAGCGTCGAGAAGCTGCTCGAGACCTATCTGCGCGAGCACGGGCTGGTGCCGCAGGGAGCGGCCTGGAACATCGAAACCATGGGCTCGCCCTATCCGGGCCTGGTCGCCTATGACCGCGCGCATAGCGGCGTGTTCTTCGGCCGCTCGCTCGCGATCGAGGCGGCGATTGAGGAGCTGGTGGCGGCCGCAGGCCGCGACACGCCCGTGCTGTTCGTCGTCGGCCCCAGCGGCTCGGGCAAGTCGTCGCTGGCGCGTGCCGGCCTCGCGCCGCGCATCACCGGCCGGGCGCATTCGCGCATCGATTTCTGGCGCACCTTGCTGATCGAGCCGAGCGAGCACCTGTTCGAGGGGCTGGCGCAGCGGCTCTACGAGGCGGACTGCCTGCCCGAGCTCGGGGCCGGCCCGCACCCGACGCCGCAGGCCTTCGCCGGCCTCGCCGCGCAGGCCGCGGCCAACGCGGCGGGCGCCGTCAAGTGGGCGCTGCAGCGCGCGGGCGAACGGCTGGCGCCGGAGTTCGGCGGGCGCCCTGCCGCCGGACGCGTGCTCGTCCTGCTCGATCAGCTGGAAACCGTGCTCGACTCGCCGTATCGCGCGGCGCTCGCGCGGTTCCTCAACGCGCTGGTGCAGGAGGAATGCGCCTGGGTCGTCGCCACGCTGCGCAGCGACCGCTACGCCGAGCTGCAGCTCGACCCCGAGCTCTTCCAGTTGCGCCGGCGCGGCGCCATGTTCGACCTGCCGCCGCCGGGCCCGAGCGAGATCGCCGACATCATCAAGGGCCCGGCGCGCGCCGCCGAGCTGGAGTTCGAGGAGCGCGACGGCGAGTCCCTCGCCAAGGTCGTCAACGCCGCGGTGCGCGGCGGCGACGCGCTGCCGCTGCTGCAGATGACGCTGAAGCGCCTGTTCGACGCCCGCGTCGGGCGCAAGCTCACCTTCGCCGCCTACGAGCAGATCAACGGCCTCGAGGGCGCCATCGCCGCCCATGCCGAGAGCGTGTTCGCCGGCGTGTCGCCCGAAGGGCAGCGCGCGCTCGAGCCGCTGCTGCGCGACCTGGTCGCCGACATCGGCGAGGACGGGCGGCTCGCGATCAACACGCCGCCGCGCGCCGCGCTGAAAGTCGACCCGGCGACGGACGAGCTGGTCGAGAAGCTCATCGCAGGCCGGCTGCTGGTCGACGTGGACGGCAGCGTGCGCATCGCGCACGAGGCGCTGCTGCGCCATTGGCAGCGCGCGCTCGCCTGCCCCGCCCTCGATCCCGAGGCGATCCGCCTGCGCCGGCAGATCGAGCCGAGCTTCGCCACCTGGCGGCGGACCGGGCTCGACGCCGACCTCTTGCAGCCGGGCACGACGGCGCTGGCGGCGGCCGGCACGCTGATCGGCGCGAAGCCGGGGGTCTTCGCGCCCGAGATGGAGGACTTCGTGCGCCGGTCCGCCGATGCGGCCGAGGCGCGCGCCCGGGCGGAGCGGAGCAGGGCCGAGGCCGACGCCCGACGCCGGCGCCGCACCGCCTACGCAGGCTTGGCCGCCCTCTTGGTCATCGGCGCGCTCGGCATCGGCGCGCTCGTCGTCTACGGCCAGGCGCAGCGGGACCTGTCCCTGCGTCTGCTGACCAAGGCGGAGCAGTTCCTCGAGCAGGAGAAGCCGACGCGCACGCTGGTCACCGCCAGCGCCGCGGCGGCGGCGAACGTGCTGCCCGACCTCGTGCTGCGGATCGGCGCCCTGCCCGAGGACGCCGGCCACGAGGTGCGCGCGCGCAGCCTCGCCCGCATCGCCGCGCCGGCCGGCAACGTGCCGTTCCGCACACTCAGGCTGCCGAGCCCGCCGCGCGCGGCGGCGCTGAGCGGCGACGGCAGCCGGCTTGCGATCGGCGACGCCCAGGGTGGAATTCTCCTCCTGCCCGTCGACGGCGCCGCCCCGGCGCTGCGGCTTGCCGGACACAAGGACGCGGTGCGCAGCATCGTCTTCGCCCGCGGCAACCGCGTGATCGCCACGGCGGGCGACGACCGCAGCGTGCGCCTGTGGGACCTCGAGGCCGGCACATCGCTGAGCCTGTGCGGCCATCGCGGCCGCGTGGTCGACCTGGCGCCGGACCCGTCGGGCCGCTACCTCGCGTCCGCCTCGTATGACGGGGACGTCGTGCTGTGGGACACCGTCAAAGCCTCGGTCGCGCGGCGCTTCCCCGGGACCGGCGACCACTGGGCGCTCGCCGTCGCCTTCAGCCCGGACGGAAGCACGCTCGCCTCCTCCGACGCCGACGGCAACCTGTTCCTGCGCGGGCTCGCCGACGGCACGACGCGGCGGATCGCAACCGGCCGCAAGGACCTCGTCAGCATCGCCTTCCACCGCGACGGGCGGCTCCTGGCCGCGGCCAGCATCCACGGCGTACTGGCCCAACTTGCGCAGAATCGGCAATGCGGCTGAGCAGAATCAAGGCGTTATCCGAAAAGTCGGCACTACAGTTTTGGTGCGGGATGCTCAGGCGCTAAGCGCGATCTCGGCGTGATCGAGCTCGGCCAGGCGCATGCGCT
>JAKLKW010000018.1 GCA_023150455.1 Alphaproteobacteria bacterium
AGCCCGGCGCGATGCGCAGGCCGACCAGCTTCTGGAAGTCCGGCGTAATGCCGCCGCACATCTCGTACGGGCTGAAATCGGTCTGGGCCTCGACGGCCTTGATGTTGAGGGCGGTGTCGAGCGTCAGACGGATCCACATCTCGTGCACCGGCGTGCCCGGCTCGACCCGGCCGCGCCAGGCATTGTCGAAGGCGTAGGTCTTGGTATCGACGAGATGACCCTCGATGTCCCAGAGCCCGTCCGCGCGGCGATAGCCGCGGCATTCGACCTCGCGTCGATGCATGGGCTCGCGCGGGACGGCGGGCGACAGCGGCATGTCCTGACCCTTTCCTCGGCAGCAGGCGGGAATAGGGCAGGACTATAGACCCATGTTGCGGCGCGGTACCAGGGGACAGATGTCGGGGATCGGGGATCCGAGCAAAAACCTCTCCTGATCCCTGATACCCGATCCCTGTCTTCCGACTAATGCGTGGCGCCGTAGCCGGTGTCGTGGATGAAGGCGTCGCGTTCCTGCAGCTCGGTCTCGAGCTCGCGCCGGACGATCGCGTTGAGGTCGCGGATCGACACCATGCCGATGACGCGGTTATCGGGGCCGACCACCGGCAGGTGGCGGAAGCCGCGCTCGTGCATCCGGTTCAACGCGTCGAGCGCGTCCTGGTCCGGGGTCAACGTCTCGGGATCGCGCGTCATCACCCGCGCGACCGGCGTCGTGTCGGGATCGAGCCCGCGCGCGACCACGCGCATCAGAAGGTCGCGCTCGGTGAAGATGCCGTCGATGTGGCCGTCGATGCCGACGATCACGGCGCCGACATGCCTCATGGCCATCAGCCGGACCGCGTCCATCACCATCGCCGTCGGCGGCAACAACGTGATCTTCTGCTCGCGGACCACGTCCGGAACGATCTTGCGCTTCATCGGGGCCTCCAATGCAAGGGGAGAGGCCATCGGCACTGTCGCTGTCGGTCGGGCGGACTCGCCTCGGCGTTACCTGTGCCGTTCTGCGCTCTCGCTGGTGGTACATCCTCTGCATGCAGCGTCGCGGTTGCTGCGCCGCACTGTCAAGGCGAGAAGGATCAAATGCATGGAATTACGCATTCCAGGCGCGTGCGCCGCAATATCGCGCTCAGGCAGCGGCGCGCTTGGGCGGCGTGACGCGCAGCGACGTGATCTGGTTGCGGTGGCGGCGGAGAATTTCGAACCGGAACCCGTGGAAGGCGAAGACCTGGCCGACATTGGGAATGAGTCGCGCCTCGTGCAGCACCAGGCCCGCGATGGTCGAGGCATGCTCGTCGGGCAAGAGCCAGTCCAGCTCGCGGTTCAGGTCGCGCAGCGGCACGCCGCCGTCGATCACGTAGCTGCCGTCGGAGCCGGGCCGGACGCCGGCGAGCGGGCTGTCGGACGGCGCCTCGCGCCGCTCGTCGATGTCGCCGACGATCTCGGCCACGATGTCGCTCAGGCTCACCACGCCCATCAGCGCGCCGTACTCGTCGACCACCAGCGCCGGGCCCTGGCCGCGGCGGCGGAACGCCTGCAGCTGGTCGTAGAGCGTGGTCGCTTCCGGCACGAACCAGGGCTTGTCCGCCAGCGCCAGCACGTCGAGCCCCTCGAGCGCACGGCCGCGCTGCATCACCTCGCGCATCAGCGCGGCGGACGAGATCACGCCGACGATGTTGTCGGGCTGGCCACGCGTCAGCGGCAGGCGCTGATGGCCGCTCGCCAGCACCTGGTCGACGATCGCGCGCGGCGGGTCGTCGGCGTCGACGGTGATGACGCGGCGGCGATGCGTCATCACCTTGCCGACCGTGACCTGGTCGAGGTCCAGCACGCCGCGCAGCATGGCGCGCTCGTGGCGCTGCTCGGGCTCGGGTCCGGCATGCAGGTCGATGACCTCGCGCAGCTCTTCCTCGATCGCGTCCTCGGGGTGCTCTTCCGGCAGGGCGGCGCCGAACAGGCGCGACACGCCGCGCACGATGGCGCCCACCGCCAGCACCGGCGGCTTCAGCAGGGCGACCGCGACATGGGCCGCCGGCGCCAGCGCCAGCGCGGCGTCGTCGGCCTTGGCGCCGGCGAAGGTGCGCGGCATGACGTCCGAGAAGACCAGCACCAGCGCGGTCATCGCCACCGCGGCGTAGACGATGCCGACGTCGCCGAACACGTCGAACAGGCTCGCGGCGGCGAGCGCCGCGGCGGCGATGCTGGCAAGGTAGCGGCCGAGCCGGAGCGCGCCCGCGGTCACCTCGCGCCCTTCCTGCAGGCGCTTGACGATGGCCGCGCGCCGGTCGCCCTCCTGCGCCATCTGCTGCATGCGCGGGCGCGAAGCGGCGGCCAGCGCGGTTTCCGCGGCGGAGAAGAACCCGGCCGCGAGCAGGAGCGGCAGGATGACGGCGAGTGCGATCCACAATTCGGGCGTCATCGCCTTCGCGCTCAGGCCGGAACGGCGCGCTCGGCGATCGCCGTCTCCAGCATCGCGGCGACGGCGGCCGGCGGCACGTCGGACGAAGTGAAGGCGGTGCCGATGCCGCGCGTCAGGACGAAGCGGATGCGCTGGTCCTGCACCTTCTTGTCGTGCGCCATGTGCTGCATCAGCCTGGGCGCGTTCCAGCGGAACTGCGGCAAATCGGCGAAGCGGGTCGGCAGGCCGGCAGCCGCCAGGTGCGCGCGCACGCGCGCGAGGTCGCCTTCCGGGCACAAGCCGCGCTCGACCGACAGCCGCGTCGCCAGCACCATGCCGAAGGCGACCGCCTCGCCGTGCAGCAGCGCGTCGCCGTAGCCGGCCTCGGCCTCGAGCGCGTGGCCGAAGGTGTGGCCGAAGTTCAACGTCTCGCGCAGGCCCGCCTCGCGCTCGTCCGCCGCGACGACCCTGGCCTTGGCGCGGCAGCTGGTGGTGACGGCATGGCCCAGCGCGTCGGCGTCGCCGCCGGTCACCGCGGCGCCGTATCGCTCGAGCCAGGCGAAGAACCCGGCATCGCCGATCACGCCGTACTTCACCACCTCGGCGTAGCCCGCCAGCATCTCGCGCCGCGGCAGCGTGCCGAGCACGCCGGTGTCGGCCAGCACCAGGCGCGGCTGGTGGAAGCTGCCGACCAGGTTCTTGCCGTGGCGCGTGTTGATCGCGGTCTTGCCGCCGACCGAGCTGTCGACCTGCGCCAGGAGCGTGGTCGGGACCTGCACGTAGTCCACGCCGCGCAGCGCGATCGCGGCGGCGAAGCCGACCAGGTCGCCGACCACGCCGCCGCCGAGCGCCACCAGCGTGGTCGCGCGTTCCAGCCGGCGCTCGAGGAGCTGCTCGATCAGGCGCTCGAGATGGGCGAAGTCCTTGCTGCCTTCGCCCGGCGGCACGTCGACCGTCGCATGCGCGATCCCGGCCTCGGAGAGCGCCGCCGCCAGCGCGGCCCCGTGCAGCGTCGCGACGCGCGCGTCCGCGACGACGATGACGCGCGGCGCCTTGAGCACAGGGCGCATCAGGCGGCCGGCATCGGCCAGCACCGACGGGCCGACATGGATGTCGTAGCTGCGCTGATCCAGCTCCACGCGCACCGTTTTCATCGCCGCGCCTCCGGCGCGGAGTTCATCGCCGCGCCTCCGCCGGGCGCCCCGCGCCGCGCTCGGCCAGATGCACCGCCAGCGCGTCGATCACGCGCTGCACGGTCGACTCCGGCGGGCCATCGGTACTTTCCACGGTGATGTCGGCCGTGGCGTAGACCGGGTGGCGCTTCTCCATCAGCGTGGCCAGCACCTGGGCCGGATCGGCCTGGTTGAGCAGCGGCCGGTTGGTGCGGCGCGCCGTGCGCCTGAGCAGCACGTCGAGCTCGGCCTTGAGCCAGACCGAGATGCCGCGCTCGGCGATCAGCGCGCGCGTCTGCGGGTCCATGAAGGCGCCGCCGCCGGTCGACAGCACGTGCACGGGATCGGCCAGCAGGCGCGCGATCACGCGCCGCTCGCCGTCGCGGAAGGCCGCCTCGCCGTGCGCGGCGAAGATCTCCTCGATCGTCTGCCCGGCGGCGCGCTCGATCTCGGCATCGGCGTCGACGAAGGGCAGGCCCAGGCGCTGCGCCAGGCGGCGGCCGATCGCGGACTTGCCGGCGCCCATCAGCCCGACCAGCACGACCGTGCGCGGCACGCCGGCGAGCGCGGGGTGCGCGTCGTGGCCGGACGACGGGCCGGAGGCGGGGGTGGAAACGGTGTGGCTGCTCATGTCGCGCGTGACGGGTCGCGTCCGTCGGGAATGGAGGGCTTCAATCCGCGTTGATCGGCGCGCGCTCATGCCGCCGGAGCGAAGCGTTGCGCGCGTGGGGCCTGCCGCATTGCCGCCACACTCCAACCCTAGCATAATGGCCCGTCGCGTCGCCATTGCCGCGGCGGCCGCGCCCGCGCCCGAGCGCCCGACATGTCCTGGCCCCCAGCACCGCCTTTGGCCCCATGCGATTAGGCACGTTCTCCATCATCGCGCTCGTCTTCCTCGGCCTCATCGTGGCCGGCGGCGCGTTCCTGATCCTGTGGGAGCCGCAGGCCCCGATGAAGCGCATCGAGCGGACGATCCCCGATGACAAGCTGCCGCGCTGAACGCCGCCGCGGCGCCGTGGCCCGGCCCGCCCTGGCCGGGCTGCTGGCCGCGCATGTGCTGGCGGCCGGGTCCGCGTCGTCGCTCGCGCAGACCGTCAACAAGCCGATCCCGCTGACGCCGCCGGCGCAGGGCGCGAATGCGCCGCCTTCGCCCTATGCGCCGGCGCCGGTCGCCACGCCGGCGCCGCGCGTGGGCGCGCCGGTGCGGCCGGCCGGCATCGAGCGCGTGCCGCTGTCGACCGAGACGGCGAAGCCGGGCGAGGCCAGCGTGACGCCGGTGCAGTCGGGCACGCTCAGGCCGATCGACTCGGAATCGCTCGGCGTGCTGACCGAGGCCAATGGCGGCTTCGGCGCCCATATCTGGGTCAACACGCGGCGCGACATCGTCGAGGCGCTGCTCGCGCGCCTGCCGGTGGCGGTGACGGCGCCCTCGCTGCAGGACCTCGCGCGCCGCCTGCTGCTGTCGGTCGGCGCTCCGCCCGAGGGCGAGCGCGGGCAGCGCAGTTTGATGGCGATCCGGGCCGAGCGCAGCCTTGCGCGCGGCGATCTCGCCGGCGCCGATGCGCTCGTGCGCGCGGTGCCGGCGCGCGACGTCGATGCCGCCATGGCCCAGGTCCGCATCGACGCGCTGCTCCTCAACGACGACGGCAGCGCCGCCTGCCAGGAGGCGCGCAACCGCCTCGCCGCGCCGGGCGCCGCCGGCGGGCTGTACTGGGACAAGCTCAACGTCTTCTGCGACCTCCTCGCCAAGGATACGGGCAAGGCGCAGCTCGGCCTCGCGCTGGTGCGCGAGCAGGGCGGGAAGGACCAGGTGTTCTTCACGCTCGCCGACGCGCTCGGCGGCAACGCCAAGGCCAGGGTCAAGGCGATGCCGGCCGCGACGCCGCTGACCTTGGCGATGATGCGCGCGACGGGCCAGCCGCTGCTCGCCGATACCGGCCCGCGCGACAGCCCGGCGGTGCTGCGCGGCATCGCGCTCACGCGCAGCGCGCCGGCGCCGCTCCGGCTCGAGGCGGCGCACCGCGCCGCGCAGTTCGGCGCGCTCGGGCCCGAGGAGCTGGCCGGGATGTTCGCCGCCGCCGAGTTCGCGCCGGCGCAGATCGCCGGCGCCTTCAGCGAGGCGCAGAAGCTGGGCGGCGTGCGCGCCCGCGCGCTGCTCTACCGCGCCGCCGCGGGGCAGGCCGTGCCGCAGGCGCGCGCCGAGGCGCTCAAGGCGCTCTATGCGCTCGGGCGGCAGGAGGGCGATTTCCCCGTCCTCGCCCGCGCGACCTTGAAGCTGCTGCTCGAGCTGCCGGCGGCGAAGGAGCTCGCCTGGTTCGCCGCCGATGCCGGCCGCGCGCTCTACTCGGCCGGGCGCTACCCCGAGGCCAAGGGTTGGCTCGACCTCGCCTTGGCCGAGGCCGGGCACAACCGCGACGCCGCCGCGGCCGCGACCCAGCTGTGGCCGATCGCGCGCGTTGCCGACGGCGACAACGCCGCCGCCTGGGACGCCGAGCGCATGAAGGAATGGCGCCGCGGCGCCGAGGCCGGCAAGCCCGAGATCGCCCAGCGCCGCATCGCCATGCTGCTCACGCTGCTCGACCTCTACGGCGACCCGATCATCGGCGTCGACTGGCAGCCGCTCTTGAAGGCGCCGGCGACCATGACCGGCAGCCAGCCCGCGCCCATGCTGTGGTTCGTCATGCGCGAGGCCTCGGGCGAGAAGCGCCTGGGCGAGACCGTGCTGCACGTGCTGAGCGCGCTCGGCGCCGTCGATCTCGGCCAGCAGAACCCGTACGGCGTGGCCTCGGCGATCGCGGCGCTGCGCGCCATCGGCCTCGACCGCGAGGCCCGCGCGCTCGCCGTCGACGCCGCGATCGCCGCGGGCATCTGAGCCTAAGGCCTCGCCAGGGGCTTCAGCCGGGGTGGACAGTCCCGGCGATTGTCTCTATAAGCCTCCGCCGGCCGTTCGGCTGAGATGCCCAGGTAGCTCAGTTGGTAGAGCACGTGACTGAAAATCACGGTGTCGCTGGTTCGATTCCGGCCCTGGGCACCATTCTTCCCCGCTGACTTTCCGACCCAGGCTCGGCCGTCGCACGAACTCCCGCCGAATGGTATCCTCGCGCTGACGCCTCTTCCGGCCGGATGCAGGAGACGCAAATGCAGCCGCTGGACCGCATAACCCGAGACCCGAACGTGATGGGCGGCAGGGCCTGCATCCGCGGCATGCGGGTGACCGTGGCGATGATCGTGGGCCAGATCGGCGCGGGCTACAGCATCGATCAGGTCCTCGCCGAGTATCCCTATCTCGAACGCGAGGACGTCCTGCAGGCGCTGCGCTACGCGGCGTGGCGGACCGCGGAGCGCGATGTCCTGCCGGCCGATGCGTGAAGCTGCTCGTCGACATGAACCTGTCGCCCCGCTGGGCGGCCGTCTTGGCGGAAGCGGGCTTCGAGGCTGTCCACTGGTCGACGATCGGTGCGCCGGATGCGCCGGATCGCGAAGTCATGGCGTTCGCGAAGTCGCATGACCTCGTAGTTCTCACGCACGATCTCGACTTCGGCGCCATCTTGGCGGTCACCCAAGGCCGCAAACCGAGCGTGGTGCAAATTCGATCGCAGAATCTCAGCCCCGATTTGATCGGGCGCGCTGTCACGGATGCCCTGAGGCAGATGATCGAGGAACTACGAAGCGGAGCGCTGCTGACGATCGAGCCGGGTCAGGCACGCTTGCGTCTTCTGCCATTGGATCGGCCATAGCGACGCGAGGAAATCGCACTCCGACACCGATATCAATTGTCCCCATAAGCCTGCGCCGGCGGTTCGGCTGAGATGCCCAGGTAGCTCAGTTGGTAGAGCACGTGAATGAAAATCGCGGTGTCGCTGGCTCGATTCCGGCCCTGGGCGCCATTTTCCTCCACGTAGCTTCCGTCAGCTCGATTCGCCGCTGTTCGAGCGGCGGGCGCGTGCCGATGGCCTGGCACGCTTGCCCAGTTCCGTACAGCGCTGTACAGTTGTCCCGAGGCGCAACATGGACACGACACGACGCAAAGGGGCGGAGGAAGCCCGCAACCAGCTGCCCGACCTGCTCGAAGCGGCCGAGCGTGGCCAGTCGACCATCATTACCCGACATGGGAAGCCGGTCGCTGCCTTGGTGCCGATCGCGGCCTATGGGGCGACGGTTCGTCAACAGCCGCTCTTGCCGCTTGCCGGGTCCGGTCGGGGGCTGTGGGGCAAGGACAGCGCCCGGACGATCCGGAAGCTGCGCGACGAATGGGAGCGGTAGCAGTCGCCGATCTGCCGGATCAGGCGCTGCTACTCCTCGACTCGCCGCCGATCATCTACGTGCTGGAAGGCAATCCAAAGCTCGCCAGACGGTTCAAGCCGCTGTTCGAGGCTCATGCCGCCGGCCGGGTGCGGTTCGCGGTCACCACGATCACGCTGGCGGAGACGCTGACCGGCGCGCTGCAAGCCGGTAACGAGGCGCTGGCACGACGCTATCGTGCCGTCCTGGATTCGTGGCAGATGGTGCCGCTCGACGCCGAGGTTGCCGAGCAGGCCGCGAGGCTCCGGGCCTCGCTTCGTCTCAAGCTGGCTGATGCCGTCCAGGCGGCCAGCGCGCTGTCGATCAACGCTGCCGCCCTGGTGACGCACGACCGCGATTTCTCGCGGGTCCGCGCACTCCGCGTCATTTCCTGACAAGCGACGATTTCGCTCAATCCGCCGCGTCGGCTATCGCCAGCGTGATGCGCTTGCCGACCGCCGCCAGCGCGCGCTCGAGCTGCTCGAGCTTCGAAGCGTGGCACAGGTCCAGCAGGCGGTCGATCTGCGCCAGGTGGCAATCCAATCGGCGCGCGAGCGCCGCGCGGCCGATCCCTTGAGCGCGCATCGCCTCGTAGAGGCCCAGCTTCGCCTGGCCCAGCGGTGATACCCGCACCATCACCTGCCCGCGCTTCAATCGGCCCGGCTTCGGCAGCGGTTTGCGCTCATCGATATAGAGGGACAGCGCCGTTTCCAGCGCGTCGACGGCGTGTCGCAGCGCCTCGGCGCGACTGCCGCCGAAGGTGTGCGCGCCGCGCACGTCGGGAAAGACGATTGAAACCGAGCCGTTCTCGCGCTTGAGCACCGCAGGATAGGCGTATTGCATCTTCAGCTCTCCAGATCGGCTCGAGTCAGGCCCAGTTCCTTCAGAACCGCGTGAAGCGTTCCGGTCGGCATGTCGCGGTTGTGCATCGGCAGGACCGTTTGGCGCCCGCCCAGGCGCACCTTGAGGTGCGATCCCTTGCCCGGCAGGAACCCCGCGCCCTTGCGGGCAAGAATGCGCTTGAGTTCGGCCGGTTTCACCGTAGGTGAACATATATGTTCACCCAACTCCGATCAATCCTTGCGAGTTCACGCCGGCTCCGTTCTTGCCTGGCCCTGTGATCCACCCTACAGGCGGCACCGGCGCGCACTGGAACGGGCACGCGTGGGGAAGCGGGGGATAGGGGGCTTCCCCCGCACTGCGGCTCCGCAACTGGGCCTCAGAGACTTCCGGCGGGTGCCGTCTTCGCTCGGCTATTTCCGAAGGCGGCCCATCGTCCATCGGACGGCGTAGCCGAGGACGAGCGCGCCAGCCGGAACGAGGACGCCGAGCAGCAGGTAGGGCACGGGAGAGAACTCGCCGCTGGCCCCGGGCGTTCGGTCGCACCACGCGGGCGGCCGGGGATTCTCGGGCCGGCACTCCGGACGGGAGGCATAGACCCTGCTCAAGTCGAGCTCATGCCAGCGGTGAACGGCGCTCGCTGCCAGCACCAGGCACCAGAGCACGGAACACGTCGTCCACCATCGAAGAAAGCCGCGCCGCCTGGTCGCCGCGTTCGACTGCCGGCTTCGCTCGAGACGTGGGGCTTGGACCGCCATCCTCCTCGGCCGCTCTCCCCGGAGGCTTTCGTCCGGCATGCCTTGCCGCAGATTGCAGAGCCTTACCACGCATCCGCCGGTCGCAACACGGCGACCCGCCGGTCGCGCGAAGCATGTTCTCCCTCAAGCACTTGACGCATGCCGCCACGGCCAGCGACGGGAGTCTAAGGCGGCACGGGGTTTCTCGGTGATTCGCGAAACGCTGGCCGAAGTCCATTTCTACGCGCCCGGCAAGGCCTCGCACGGCACGACGACCACGTCCAGGGGCGGCGGGATCCGGGTATCCTCCGCGTGCAGCCGGTCGAACTCGTAGATCGTGATGCCGAAGATGCCGTAGGGCTCCCCGGCGTTGTCGACCAGCGGCAGGTTCAGCCGCTCCGCCCGCTTGTAGCGGCCTTGTCGAATCTGGCCCGCCAGGCGGCCATAGGCGATCGCCGGGCGGTGCAGGAGATCGAGCCAGCGGCGGCACAGGGTCGGCGCGTCGGCCCCGAACAGCTCTTCGATGAACTTTCCCCGGATGGAGAAGGTCCAGGCGTAGTTGATCTCCTCGCCCGCCAGCACGTTCTGGAAGCTCTGCCGCGCCGGCCGCCAGCGATAGATCCAGACATAGGGCAGGCAGGCCGCGATCGCGCCGGGGTTGATGTCGTCGCGGCGCGGCACCAGCCGTCCCTTCCGGCTCGCGAGCCAATGGGCGAAGACGTCGGCGACCTTCTTGTCGACGAACGTCGGCAGGGTTTGACTGGGCGCGGTCGCGGCCATGCCGGCGTGTCGGCCTATGCGGGAATTTTCACGGTCGTCACGGGCGATCGAGGGTGACTCAAGTTGGTCGGAGGCGCAATCGCGATCTGCCTCGCGGGGCGGTCGCGCCAGGCCCGCAATTCGCCGAGGAAGTGTCGCTCCAGGATGCTCGCAAGGCCGTCGGGAATGCCCGAATGCCGATCGCCAGACGGCTCAAGGCCGGACAGGACGCGGTCGCCTCCGGCGCGCGTCCGCGCGCATCCCGGGAACCGTTCTTTGCCCGGCAGCAACGCCGCGCCCGGCCGGCGTTAGCGATTCATTAACCATACCCCTGCATTGTCCTGCATGAGGCCTGCGCTGGCGCGAAACCGGTGAGGCGGGCCGGCTACTTGGCAGGAGAGGACGCCATGGTCGAGTCCAGTCGCGCATCCGCCACGTTCGAAGCGGGCCGCTGGTCGCAGCGCCGGACCTTCGCCTTCGTGCTCGCGTCCTCCGTCGGGCTGTGGACGCTCGTCGGCTTCGCCGTGCTCGCGGTGCTGTAGCCGGCCGCCCGGAAGGGCGCGCTGCCGCCCGCTTGTCCCCAGATCATCGCGGTCGATCGGAGACGGCGGATCGGGCGCGGGCAGCAGCAATCGAAGAGGCGTTCGCTAGAATACCGGCTCCCCATCGCTTCACCGCGGGAGTCGCCATGCCGCCCAAATTCCATGTCCTCGACGGGTTTCCCAGGTCGATGTCGCCCAGCAGCCACGCCGCCGAGGCCGACGGGTTCGTCTTCCTGACCGGCCAGTTCGGCCGTGACCTGGACCATCCCGATGCGCCGCTGCCCGAGGGGATCGAGGCGCAGACCGACCGCACGCTCAGGAACATGGCGCGCGTGCTCGCCGCCCTGGGATTGACGCTGGCCGACGTCGTGAGCGTCCGGGTGTTCCTCACCCGCTTCAAGCGCGACTACGACGCCATGAACGCCGTCTACGCCCGGTACTTTTCCGGCCCGGGACGTCCGGTGCGCACCTGCGTCGGCGTCACCGACCTCGTCCGGGACGCGCTGATCGAGATCGACTGCATCGCGACGCGCTGACCGACGCCGTGCGGGTCGGTCGGTTGACGCAGGTCAAGGCGGCGCACGCCGAGGGAATCGCGATCCGGCAGCGCCAGCGGCCGCACCTGCAATGCACGCGGAAGCGGGACGGCGCGCAGATGAAGGCAGTGAAAGCGCTCGACAGGAAGCCTGCCCGGGCCGGTGTCGCCGGCACGGGCGGACCGCCGGAAATGAAGGTGGCGGCCAAGCCGTCCCGGGCGAAGCCGGCGGCGGCCAAGGCGACGACCGAAAGGCCTGGCGCCGACTAGAAGGCCGCCGCAAGGGCACGGCGCGAACAGGCATGGATTGCGCGCGCCGTGCGTGCCAGCATGGCGCAAGCCGTTCCAGCGCCATTCGAAGGGGGACCACAGCCATGGAAATCCAGACCGCCTCGCGACCCGAAGCCGAGATCGTCGCCGCGGCCCGGCGCGTGCTGCCGGGCGGCACGTTCGGCAACATGCCGGCGGAGGTCGTGATCAGGGAAGGCAAGGGCGGGCGCGTGTGGGACGAGGGCGGCCGCGAGTACGTCGACTTCCTGCTGGGCTCGGGGCCGATGTTCGTCGGCCATGCCCATCCCGAGGTGACGGCGGCGGTCGAGGAGCAGCTGCCGCTCGGCACCACGTTCTTCGCCAACAACCGCCACGGCATCGCGCTCGCCGAGGCGATCGTCGCCGCGGTGCCCTGCGCCGAGCAGGTGCGCTTCGTCTGCTCGGGCACCGAGGCGGACCTCTACGCCATGCGGGCGGCGCGCGCCTTCCGCAAGCGCGACAAGATCCTGAAGTTCGAGGGCGGCTACCACGGCATGAGCGACTATGCGCTGATGTCGCTCGCGCCCAGGAAGCCCGGCAACTTCCCGCGGCCGATCCCCGACTCGGCGGGCATTCCCAAGTCCGTCCAGGACGAGATGGTGATCTCGGCCTTCAACGACGCCGACATGACCGAAGGCCTGATCAAGGAATACAAGGACGAGCTGGCCGGCGTGATCGTCGAGCCGTTCCAGCGGCTGATCCCGCCCAAGCCCGGCTTCCTGCAGGCGCTGCGCCGCATGACGGCCGAGCACGGCATCCCGCTGATCTTCGACGAGGTCGTCACCGGCTTCCGCTTCGCCTATGGCGGCGCGCAGGAGTACTACGGCGTCACGCCCGATCTCTGCACGCTCGGCAAGATCATCGGCGGCGGCTACGCGCTCGCCGCGGTCGCCGGCCGCGCCGACATCATGGCCCATTTCGACCGCCAGGCCGTGGAGGACGAGGACTTCCTGATGCAGATCGGCACGCTGTCCGGCAATCCGGTGGCCGCCGTCGCCGGCCTCGCCACGCTCGAGGTGCTGAAGCGGCCGGGCGCCTACGAGAAGGTGTTCGCCACGGGACGCGCGCTGATGAAGGGGCTGTCGGACCTCGTCAAGCGGGCGGGGCTGAAGGCGCAGGTGATCGGCGAGCCGCCGCTGTTCGACATCTACTTCACGGCCGAGCCGATCCGCGACTACCGCGACACGCTGAAGGCGGACAAGACCATGGCCGCGAAGTTCAACCAGCTCATTCGCGCCAAGGGCCTCCTGAAGGGCGAGACGAAATACTACGTGAGCCTCGCCCACGACCAGGCCGACATCGACCACACGATCGCCGCCTGGGCCGAGGCGATCGCGGAGATGAAGACGTAGCCTGGCCCGGCTTCTCCTTGCCGCGCGGGCCGCGCCGCGCTATCGAGGGTCGAGGCGCGACGCTTGACCAGCTTGCGAGGTCACGAGTGGTGCAAGACCCTTCAGCCGGTCCGGAACCGGACACCGGCAGCGGCAAGGAGCGGCGGCGGCACCGGCGCTTCAGCGTGTCCTGGGCCGGCAAGATACTCGGCATGGTGCCGACGGAATGCGTGGTCCTCAACATCTCGGCCGGCGGGCTCAAGCTGCGGCTGCCGCGCGAGACCCGGCTGCCCGACCGGTTCGTGATCGCGCTGCCGCCGCGCGGGCAGTTCGCGGCCGAGCTCCTGAGCCTCGAAGGCCGCATCGCGCGGGTCAGGCTGCTGGCCGACGAGCAGGCGGTGGCCAAGGCCGTCGCCGACGCCCTGCCGACCGCGCTATTCCTGGAACGGAGCTCCTGAGGCCCGACGCGGGCGCGTCGGACCCGCATTACATCGAGTTGTCGACCGCGTCGTCGAGCTTGCGATAGTCGATGGTCAGCTCCTCGCCCGCGGCGATGTCGCGCAGCGCGAGGTAGTTGTTGCCGCCGTCGCGCGAGGCGAGGTTGGGCGCGTCGCTGTGGTTCAGGTACCAGCCGACCGACATGCGCCGGAAGTCGAGCGGGCACCAGTACCCGTCCGCCGATTCGATGCAGTAGCGCTTGTGCAGCGGCACCAGCTCGGGCGGCACCTCCGCGGCGCCGACGAAGCGCACGTCCTCGTCGTCCCACAGGTTCTTGACGATCTGCCCCGCCCGGATCGGCGCCAGGGTGAAGCAGCCGACGCCCTCGATCGTCGAAGGACGCAGCACGATGATGGCGGACGAAATGCCCGTATCCGCGCCGTCCAGTGCGTCGCGCTGCATGCCCGCTTCCTCAGCCGATCCCGGCCTCCTGCATAGCGCCTGGCGCGGCCGCCGTCACGTCCGCGCGCGAGCGGGAAGGGGCGCCGGCGGCAGCGTCGCCGCTCTAGTACCAACTTTCAGAAATGGCTGATACGGAAATGCTAGGGAAACTCGAATCAGCCATTTCTGAAAGTTGGTACTAGCGCGCCGCCACGACCACCGCGGCGCCGCGCGCGCCCGCGGACTTCGCGCCTGCGGGCTTCGCGACCGCGGCCAGCCATGCGGTGACCGCGTCCTGGTCGGCGAGGAGCGTGTCGATGCCGGGAAGGCCGGGCCGCGCGATGCGGCCGGCGGCCGCCTGGAGCGGCGCCACGCGCAGGGCGAGCGTCGCCAGCCCGGCGACGCTGTCGCCCAGCAGCAGCGCCGCCTCGGTGTCGCGCGCGCGGAGCACGTCGGCCAGGGCCAGCGCGCGCAGCTTCAGCTCCATCGGCACGTGATCGTCGCCGCCCGGCGCGTTGGCGACGGTGGCGCCCATCTTTTCCGCGAAGGCGACGAAGGCGGCTTCCGGCGGCACGAGCGGGTAGATCGCCAGCGACGGGCGCTCGGCCCCGGACGCGGCCCAGCGGGCGATCAGCGCATCGAGCTTGGCCGCGGCCGGATCGACTCCGCTGCGCCAGGGCGCCGCGGCGATCACGGCGATCGAATGGCGGACCGATGACGCCGCCGGTCCCGCCGCTGCGACGATCCGGCTCAGCCCCGCGGCCAGAAGGTTGTCGGCTTGCATGCCATGGCCGACCCGGAGCGCGGCGACGGCGAGCCCGCTCCAGGCATCGGACTCGTCCGCGCCGGGCGCGCCGAGGCGCAGGCAGGCGTATTCGTCGAGCGCGGCGGCGAGCGCGCCCAGGCTCATGCCCGGGGCGCCGCGGCACAGGCCGACCATGGCGGTGATCGCCTGCGCGCGCAGCTCGGCCGGCACGGCGGCCGCCCCGTCGAGAAACGCCTTGCAGGCACGGACGATGATTGCGGCCAGGCCGGGCGGCCACGGCCTGCCCATCGCCTCGTGCGATCCCAGCCGCAGCATCGAGACATGCCGCTTGAACTGCTCGGGATCGGCGAGCGGCGCCGCCAGCAGCGCCGCGAGGCGCCGTTCGGCGTCGCCGGTCAGCATGGAAAGGGCGACCTTGGCGACCGCCGGCCAGTCCTTGTCGCCGAGCTTGGCCAGGGCGTCGGTCACGTCGCTGCGTTGCGCGTCGCTCAGCAGCAGGTGCGGGTCGCGCGCGTCCAGCAGCTCGAGCGGGATGCTCTTGAAGGATTCCTCGATCAGCCCCTGTCCGATCGACTGGCCGAGCCGCTCGGCCTCGGCTTGGCGCTGGCGCAGGATCTCGACCGCGTCGGGTTTCACGACGCCGTGGCGCACGCGGGTGCAATAGGGGGTGATCGTCTGCGCCACGAGCTGCTCCAGCATGCCGGCGAACTCGGTGTTGATCGTGTTGACCAGCACCAGCCGGCGCGGCGGCAGGCCTTCGGCTGCGCGGGCGCGCTCGGCCGCGACGACCTTGAGGCCCGCGACCTGCAGCGCCTTGATCAGCGGCAGCAGCGCCTGCGACTTTGGATTCGCCTTGGGATGGAAGATCGGCATGGGCCAGTCCGGCCCGTCCTCGAGGCCGAAGTCGAACACGAACAGGCCGCCATGCGCGATCAGGTGATCGAGGTCGGCGACGACGTAGCCGGGCTCCGGCCGCGCGGGCGGCGGGGCGCAGCCCGGCTTCACGCCTGCGGTGCGGTCGAGCACGAGCATCCGGCCGGTGAAGCCGAGCGCCCGCCACAGCTCGGCCAAGAGGTCGCGCAGCGTGTCGTTCATGCCGGCATAGGCGAGCTCGATGTCGCGGGGATAGGTGGCAAGCTGGTCGGCCAGGTAGGGCAGCACGTGCCGCGCCGGATAGGTCAGCCGGTTCCACGACTTCTCGGTATAGAGCGCGTCGTAGACCGGCACCTTCATGGGCCCCAGGATCGGCGCGACCGCCTTGGCGAAGCCGATCGACTGGCCGGGCGGGAAGCGAAGCTCCTCGACCGCGACGTCGGGCGCGCCCCAGCTCTCGGCCTGCCCTGGGATCCCGGGCGCCGTCACCTCGGTCACGTAGGTGACCAGGCTGTTCTGCTGCCGGTCGTGGCCGTGCATCGGCGTGGCGACCTTGGTGTGGTCGCAGTGGTACGAGGCGACGCGCTCGAACAGGCTGTGCGTCGCGCCGTGCAGCAGCAGGAAGCGCTTGGCCAGGTTGCTGTCGACGTGCCAGCCCAGCAGCATGCCCTCGTTGAAGCCGTGGATCGCGCACAGGTCCTGGCGCGGCACGAGCTGGAAGTCACCCGGCGCGTCGAACAGGATCGAGCGGTGCGAGTGCACGACCTCGTCCAGGTGCAGCCGGCGGCCCCAGTCGGCGAAAGCGGCGATGACGCCCTTGGGGTCCCTGCGGTCGAGCGACTCCCACAGCGTCTCGGGCATCTCGTAGCGCGGCACGCCGTAGTAGCCGGGCTTCAGGTCCGCGACCGCCGTGTTGAGCGAGCGCTGGCCGCCGCGCAGCACGAACACCATGTCGGTGTTGGTCGACAGGATCCAGCGGTTGTCCGGGTTGCTGCGCCGGACGGCGATGTTGCGCGCATGCGGCTCGAGCGCGAAGAGCCGCGTGCGGCCGGCGAACCGGCGGTGCAGCGCGGGGCGCGCGCGCAGCACGCGCAGGCGCCGACGCGCCCGGTCGGTCAGCGTGTCGAGGATCGCCTCGATGAAGGTCGGCATGTCGTCGGGCGTGTTGTAGTCGACGAACAGGATCTCGTCGTCCTTGCCGTCCAGCACCTCGGCGATGCAGTTGATGCTCAGCGCCGCGCGCTTGTGCAGGTTGTAGCCGTAGTTGTCGTTGCGGCCGTAGAGCACCACGGAAATCATGCGCTGGCCCTCATCAGGTCGGGCGCGCCCGCCGCCTCGTCGTGGAGGCGCTGCAGCAGCGCGCCGAAGCGCTCGCCGAAGCGGCGCGTGTCGAAGAACGGCGCGTCGCGCATCGCGTCGCGGATGCGGCCGGCGACGGCGGCGCGATATGCGGGGTCGGCGGCGAGGCGCCGCGCGACGCCGACATAGGCGTCGACGTCCGGCGCGACCAGTTCGTCGAGGCCGAGCGCGCGCAGGGTCGACGGTCCCTGCAACGCGCGCTGCGATCGGCCGTCCAGCGCGACGACCGGGCAGCCCGCCTGGAGCGGCTCCATCAACGAGGCGTTGCCGGAATAGGGAAAGCTGTCGAGGAACACGTCGGACTCGCCCGCCAGCGCGATCAGGTCGGCCATGCTCATGGCCGGCAGCAGGCGCACGCGCGCGGGGTCGACGCCGGCCGCGCGCGCCTCGTCCCCCAGGCGCTGCCTCAGCGCGTAGTGCGGATAGGACGGCCACCAGTTCGGGTTGAACGGGTAGAGCACCAGCAGGCTGCCGGGCGTCCCGGCCAGCACGCGCATCCAGGTCCGCGTCAGGCCCGGCTGCAGCTTGGGCATGCTGGCGCCGCCGAGGAACAGCCTGGCGCCGGCGGGCAGGGCGAGCGCCTTGCGCGTGCCGCCCTTGCCCGGACGCCGGTCGCAGGCGGGATAGGCGAAGACGTTGAAGGTCCCCTCGATCAAGGCGACGCGCTCGGTGTATTGCGCCGCGACGTCCCCGGGCTCGGTCGCCGCCGCCGTCACGAAGGCGTCGACGCTCTCGAACCCGGTGGTCGAGGGCTGGATGGCGGCCAGCGCGATCTGCACCGGCGCCAGGCGGCAGGCCGCGATGCGGCCAAGGCCGCGGTTGTCGAAGCACACGATGTTGCCGAGCACGGCGATGTCGAGATTCTCCCCGCGCAGCTGGTCGACCGCGCGCGCCGGGTCGGCGTCCAGCGCGACGACGCGGGCGAAGCGCTGCGCCGCGGCCTGGCCGAAGGCGCCTTCGGGCGGGCGCTGGGTGCAGAGCACGGGCTCGAAGCGCCGGCGGTCGAGCTTCTCGGCATGCGCCAGCACGATGAAGCTCTCGGTGCGCGGCTCCATGTTGCGCACCAGGAAGCCGACGCGCAGCTTGCGCCCCGCGGCCGGTGGCACCGCGCGGTCCAGGTCGCGCGAAGTACCGGCAAGGTCGAGCGCGCGCTCGATCAGCCTGCCGCGGGCGGACAAGAGCGGCTTCAGGTTGCCGTCGTGGTGGAACGCCATCTGGATGTCGAGCGCGGCGAGCGCCGCCTCGAGCACCGCATGGGCGCGGAGGTCGTCGCCCCGGGTCGCCGCGTCGATGCGGCCGAGCATGTCGAGAAGGTAGTCGCGGTAGCGGCCGGCGTCCTCGGGCGCGCGGAACAGGCGCGGCGCGCGCAGCCAGTAGCGCATCAGCATCGGCAGGGCGGCGAGCGGGAAGGCGCCGATCTCCGGCCCCGCCGACAGGGCGAAGGCGTGGCGGAAGCCGGCGGCGGCGAGGTGCGCGCCGAGCGCGCCCGGCCCCGACAGGCGCGCGTCGATCTGCGCCAGGACGGCGGCGTCGGCGTCGCCCGGCGGCAGCTCGGGGAACTCGGCCTCGATCCAGCTGCGCAGCGTGTCGCCGGCCGGCGCGGCCAATGCGGCCAGCAGCGCGTCGTCGTCGAGCGCCAGCAGCAGCTCGGCGAAGAAGCGGCGATAGTCGCCGATCAGCCCGATCGCCTGCTCGTTCGGTCCGCGCAGCCAGGCCTGCGCGAGGCGCAGCAGCGGCCGGCGCTGGCCCAGGAACACCTTGTCCGGCGTGGCGTGGCGCAAAGCGAGAATCCCTCCGCGGCCCGCCTCTTGCCCCCAAGAGGCATTGCCGCTGCTGCAGTGTGCCCGGCGCCGGTTAAGGCTTCGTCAACCTAGACGGTGCAGGCTCGGCGCCAGGCAACGCGTATTCGAGGACTTGTCGGATGGCGGTCGCGATCGTCACCGGATCGGGCGGGCTGGTCGGGTCGGAGGCGGCGCGGCATTTCGCCGGCCTCGGGCTCGACGTGGTCGGCGTCGACAACGACATGCGCCGCTATTTCTTCGGGCCCGACGCCTCGACCGCGTGGCAGCGGCGCCGGCTCGAGGCCGAGCTCGGGGCGCGCTACCGGCATGTCGAGATCGACATCCGCAGCGCCGCCGGCATCGACGCGCTGTTCGCGCGCCATGCCGGTCAGGTCGCCGTCGTCGTGCACGCGGCGGCACAGCCGTCGCACGACTGGGCGGCGCGCGAGCCCGCCACCGACTTCGCCATCAACGCCACCGGCACGCTCAACCTGCTCGAGGCGGTTCGGCGCCATGCCGCCGATGCCGTGTTCCTGTTCTGCTCGACCAACAAGGTCTATGGCGACACGCCGAACAGGCTGCCGCTGGTCGAGGCCGAGACGCGCTTCGCGGTCGACCCGAAGCATCGCTTCGCCGAGGGCATCGACGAGACCATGTCGATCGACCAGAGCACGCACAGCGTGTTCGGCGCCTCCAAGGTCGCCGCCGACGTGATGGTGCAGGAGTACGGCCGCTATTTCGGCCTCAAGACCGGCGTGTTCCGCGGCGGCTGCCTGACCGGGCCGAACCACTC
Source organism: Alphaproteobacteria bacterium (assembly GCA_023150455.1). Taxonomy (GTDB): domain Bacteria; phylum Pseudomonadota; class Alphaproteobacteria; order JAEULC01; family JAEULC01; genus JAEULC01. Next base: position 19,350 of record JAKLKW010000018.1, read on the forward strand.
GGGCGCGGCGCTGCACGGGTTCCTCGCCTTTCTCATGAAATGCGCCGTCACCGGCCAGCCCTATACCGTGCTCGGCTACAAGGGCAAGCAGGTGCGCGACAACATCCACAGCCGCGACCTGCTGGCGGCCTTCGAGGCCTTCTTCCGCGAACCGCGGCCGGGCGAGGTCTACAACATGGGCGGCGGCTCTTACGCCAACTGCTCGATGATCGAGGCGATCCGTCTCTGCGAGGAGATCGCCGGCCGGCCGATGCGCTGGAGCTACGATGCGACCAACCGCGTCGGCGACCACATCTGGTACGTCTCGGACCTGCGCAAGTTCCAGGGTCACTACCCCGGCTGGCGGCCGCAGACCGACATCCGCGCGACGCTGAACGAGATCCACGCCGCGCTGCGCGAGCGGCACGCGGGGGAGCAGGCGGCATAGGCCCTTACCCTCTCCCGCCTGCGGTGGGCGAGGGCTCAGGCAGCAACCGCCGCCGGCTTCTTCCCCACCAGCTTCTCGTAGATGTCCGGGTCGGTCGCGCCTTCGCTGCCGATCAGCAGCACGCGGCTCGAGGGTCCGAGGCCGAGCGTCGCCTTCGCCTCCTTGTGCTCGGCGAGCGCGATCAGCGCGGCGACGCCGGCGCAGCCGGACTCGCCGGCGACCACGGGCGGGCGCGTCTCGGCCAGGAGCCGCATGGCGCGCGGGGCATAGTCGTCGCTCAGGCGCAGGAAGTCGTCGGCGCCGGCCTGGAGGATGGTCCAGGCGAGCGGCGAGACCTCGCCCGCGGCGAGCCCGGCCATGATCGTGTCGAGGTCGCCCGGCGTCGCGGCCGGCTTGCCGGCGACGGCGGAGCGGTAGCAGCAATCGGCCTTCCTGGGCTCGACCACAACGAAGCGCGGCCGGTCCCGGCCCCAGCGCTGCCAGAACGTGGCGCAGATCGCGGCGGCGAGGCCGCCGACGCCGGCCTGGATAAGGGCATGCGTCGGCACGACGCCCGGCGGCAGCTGCTCGGCCGCCTCGCTCGCCAGCACCATGTAGCCGTGCATCACGTCGCGCGGCACCGCCATGTAGCCGTCATAGGACGTGTCCGAGATCACCTGCCAGCCCTCGGCGGCGGCGTCGGCCGCGCAGCGTCGCACCGAGTCGTCGTAGTTGCCCTTGATGCGTCGCACCTCGGCGCCGTAACGCGCGATCGCCTGCTCGCGGCCCGCGCTGACGTGCTCGTGGATGTAGATGACCGCGCGGCAGCCGAGCGCCTCGGCGCCCCAGGCGACGGCACGCCCGTGGTTGCCGTCGGTCGCGCTGGTCACGACGACGCCGGCGGTCGCGTCGCGATACTTGCCGGCGATGATGTCGCCAACCGTGATTTCGTCGGCGGGCGCATCCGCCACGCCGGTGCGCCCGGCGATCACGCCGCGCAGATGGCGCAGCACCGCGTAGGGCGCACCCATGGCCTTGAAGCTGTTGAGGCCGAAGCGCCCACTCTCGTCCTTGTACCAGACCGTGCCGAGCCCGAGCCGCCGGGCGACCTCCGTCATGTCGTGGAGCGGCGTCGCCCGGTAGCCGGGCCAGGCCGCGAGGTCGCGCCGCGCGGCCGCCATGCCGTCGCCGTCGAGCACGGCCGCCTCGGCCGCGGAGTAGAGGCGGCCGTGCGCGGCGCGCGGGTTGTGGAACAGGTCGAGTCCCGGCTCGGATGCGGTGGTCATTTCTTCTCGATTCCCCAGAAGATCGCCGCCGGCGCCGCCGGCGGCTCGCTGACATTGGTGCGATAGCCGCGCGGCAGGCGGAACTGCACGAGCGGCACATAGGGAACGGACTCCGCGGCGGCGCGCTCGAGGTCGGCGCGCAGCGCCTTGCGCCGCTCCGCCGTCGGCGCGTCGATCCAGTCCTGGCGCAGCTGCTCGATCCGCTGGTCCTCGGGCCAGCCGAACCAGGCCGCGTCGCCGTTGCCGCGCAGGGCCGCGTTCCACCCGGGCGACCACAGGTCGATCGCGGGCCAGCGCGTGACGAAACCGTTCCAGCCGCCCGCGTCCGGCCCACTGCGGGACTGGCGGCGGCGCGCGAGGTCCTGCCAGGGCATCGACTCGATCCGCGCCACGAACCCGACGAGGCGCAGCTGCGCGGCCACGGCCTGCACCAGCGCCTCGTTCTCGGGCTGGTCGCTCGCGCTCAGCAGCACGATCGGCTTGCCGTCATAGCCCGCCTCGCGCAGCAGGCGCCGCGCGATCTCGCGGCGGTCCGGCGGCGGGCGCGGGTCGGGCGGCGGCGCCTCGACGCCGGGCAGCGCGCAGCCGAGCACCGCGGCGCAGGCCCAGCTCTCGTTCACCAGCTTCGCCACCGCGCCGACCAGGGCGGCGCGATCGATCGCCAGCGCCGCCGCGCGGCGCAACCGCACGTCGTCGAACGGCTTGGCGCGATGGTTCAGCCGCAGCAGGGCGAGCTTCCCGAACGGCTCGCGCGCGCGCACGACCACGTCGGGATTGCGCGCCACGTGCGGCGGCGCGACCGCCGGCATCAGGTCCCAGTAGTCCAGCGTGCCGGCGTTCAGGTAGAACGTCGCCGTCGCCGTGTCGGGGATGTAGAGCCATTCGACCCGGTCGACGAGCACGCGCTTGCCGCCCGCCAGCAGCCGCGCGGGCCCGGCCCGCGGCAGGTAGTCGGCGTTCTTCTCGTAGAGCGTGCGATAGAGCCCGTCGCTGCGCTGGACGAGACGGAAGGGGCCGGAGCCGACCGCCCGGGTGACGGCTTGCGTCGGCGGCGCCGCCGCGAACCGCGCGGGCATCATGAACGGCACGGTCCCGAGCGGCCGCGCCAGCGCCTCGGCCAGGAGCGGAAAGGGCCGCTCGAGCGCGATGGTGAAGCTGGTGCGTCCGGTCGGCTCGATCGAGCGCACGCGCGCCATCAGTTCGCGGCCGAACGGATCGACCTGGGCCCAGCGCCGGATCGAGGCGATGCAATCCTCCGCCGTCACCGCGGCGCCGTCGTGCCAGCCGAGGCCGGGCCTCAACCCGATCGCATGCTCGAGGCCGTCGGCGCCGACCAGGTGGCTCTCCGCCATCTGCGGCTGGGGCTGCAGCGCGTCGTCCAGCGCGAACAGCGTGTCGTAGACCATGTAGCCGTGGTCGATGGTCGCGTAGTCCGGGCGCGCGATCGGGTCGAGGGAAAGCAGCGGTCCCTGCGGATCGACGTACAAGGTGACCGGATCGGCGGCGCGCGCCGGCAGAAAGGCGCCGGCGATCAGCGCCAGCGCGGCGAGGACGGATCGCATGGGCGGCATTTAGAGCCGATCGGCGCGCCGCGTCCAGAGCCGCAACGGCGGCGCTTCAACGCGGTTGCGGCCGGCGGCGGTCCTGGCCGATAGTGGCGCCCGTCCGGGACAAGGGGAACACACGTGAGCTTCGATCTGATTCTCAAAGGCGGCCGGGTCGTGGACCCGAGCCAGAACATCGACGCCGTGCGCGACGTGGCCTTCGCCGACGGCAAGGTCGCCGCGATCGGCGAGGGTTTGAGCGGCGCCAAGGCGACGCGCGACGTCAAGGGACGCATCGTCGCGCCCGGGCTGATCGACATCCATACGCATGTCTACTGGGGCGGCACGTCGCTCGGCGTCGACCCCGTGGCCGTGGCGCTGCGCAGCGCGGTGACCACGCTGATCGACGCGGGCTCGGCCGGGGCGGGGAATTTCCCGGGCTTCCGGCGCCACATCATCGAGCCGAGCCCGATCCGCATCCTGGCGTACCTGAACATCTCGTTCCCCGGCATCTTCGCCTTCTCCAAGCCGGTGATGGTCGGCGAGTCGACCGATATCCGCCTGCTCGAGCCGAACGAATGCGTGCGCGTCGCGCGCGAGAACCGGGATCTGGTGGTCGGCGTCAAGGTGCGCGTCGGCGGCGTGGCCAGCGGGCCCAATGGCGCGACGCCGCTCTACCTCGCGCTCGACGCGGCCGACGAGCTCGGCATGCCGGTCATGGCGCATCTCGACCGTCTGCCGCCGACGCGCCACGAGGTGCTGCCGCACCTGCGCGCGGGCGACGTGCTGACCCATTGCTTCCGTCCGTTCCCGAACGCGCCGGTCACGGGCGACGGGCGGATGCGCGCCGAGGTGCTCGAGGCGCGCGCACGCGGCGTGCTGTTCGACATCGGCCACGGCGGCGGCTCGTTCGCCTTCCGCACCGCGCGCGCCGCGCTCGCGCACGGCTTCCCGCCCGACATCATCAGCAGCGACGTGCATACGCTCAGCATCGACGGGCCGGCCTTCGACCAGCTCGTCACCATGTCGAAGCTGCTTTGCCTCGGCATGGGCCTGGGCGACGTCGTGCGCGCCTCGACCGAGACGCCCGCCCGCGCCATCCGCCGGCCCGAGCTCGGCACGCTGAAGCCCGGCAGCGTCGGCGACGCCTCGGTGCTCGACCTCGTCGGCGGCGAGTTCGACTATGTCGACGTGGTCGGCGAGGCGGTCAAAGGCGACAAGCGCCTGTTCCCCGCCGGCATGGTGGTCGGCGGCAAGTGGATGGACGCGCAGGCGTAAGGAAGCGCCAGCAGCGAGCATTTCATCCTTCGAGACGCTCGCTCCTCAGGATGACGGCCTCGTTGGGTCACCGAAGAATCGCGCCATCCCGAGGAGGCCGCGCAGCGGCCGTCTCGAAGGATGAATGGCGCGATCACGCCACCCGGACATGCGCCATCATGCCGCCCTGCTGGTGATCCAGGATGTGGCAGTGGAACATCCAGTCGCCCGGGTTGTCGGCGACGAAGGCGATGTCGATCTTCTCGCGCGGCTGCATCAGCACCGTGTCGCGCCACTCGCGCAGCCTCGAGGGCTGGCCGTTGACGCTCAGCACGCGGAACGCATGGCCGTGCAGGTGGATCGGATGCGGCCAGGACGTGTCGTTGGCCATGGCCAGCACGCAGCTCGTCCCGCGCCGCAAGGTGAGGAACGGCTGGACGTCGTGCTGCCCGTCGTGGTCGCCGGCGGCCACGCCGTTGACGGCCCAGGCCTTGCCGCGCTCGATCAGCGCGCGCGGATCGAGGCGCTCGCCGTCGAGCGTGGCTGCCGTCATGCCGCCCATGGCGCCGCCGCTGAACACCACCTCGCGCCGTTCCGCCCGGTCGAGGTCGGGCTCGGGCAGCTTGTTGGCGGGCAGGCGGAAGAACGCCTGCGGCGGCCGGTCGCGCCGGCGGCGGTCGTCGTAGACCAGATCGACCAGGCGGTACTCGCGCCCGCGATACCAGGTGTCGACGACCTGGTAGCGTTCGCCCGGCATGCCGGCGGCATCGAGCAGGATGTCGGCGCGCATGCCCGGGCCCAGCACGATGCGCCCGCCCTCGGGCGGCTGCGGCTCGATCGGATGCCCGTCCAGGGCGATGACGACGGGCTGGTGGCCCTTGAACTCCAGCGCCGTCACGCGCGCCGAGGCGGCGTTGATCAGGCGCAGGCGCAGCCGTTCGCCGGCGGCGACTCGGAAGTCGTCGCGCACCTGGCCATTGAGCGTCATCGTGTTGCCGACGCGGCCGTCGTGGCTGAGGTCGCGCAGATTGCCGAAATCCGGCTGGATCCGCGCATCGCGGTCGAGGCGCCAGTCCGCCAGCACCCAGACCTCGTCGCGGTCGACCGGCGGCGGCTCGGCCTCCTCGACGATCAGCGCGCCGTAGAGTCCGCGCGCGACCTGCTCGAAGCTGCGGCTGTGCGGATGGTACCAGTAGGTGCCGGCGTCGGGCGCGGCGAAGTCGTAGGTGAACGTCTCGCCCGGCGCGATCGGTTTCTGCGTCAGGTGCGGCACGCCGTCCATCGCGTTGGGCAGGCGGATGCCGTGCCAGTGCACGGTCGTGTCCTGGGAAAGCTCGTTGCGGACGTCGACGCGCAGGCGCGCGCCCTGCCGGATGCGGATGATCGGGCCGGGCACCGTGCCGTCGAAGCTCCACACCTCCGTGTCGGGATAGGCCGGGCCTACCAGGTTCACGCGCGCCGGCCGCGCGACCAGCGTGCGCGGCGCGGCGGCGCGCGCGGGCCAGGCATGCGCCGCGAGCGGCAGGGCGGCCGCAGCCTTCAGGAGATGGCGTCGCGTGCTTCGCATGCGGCATTCTAGCCCTCGCCCGCCGCAGGCGGGAGGGGCTCTATGATGCGCGCCCCGCCAGCATCTTCTTGAATGTCGGCCGCTCCAGCACGGCACGGTTCACCACGTTGCGCGGCGTCTTGCCCGCGGCCAGATCGAGGATCGAGCCGACGGCGCTCGACGCGATGCCGCGGAAGCATTCGTCGGTCCAGCACAGCGAATGCGGGGTCACGATCACGTTGTCGAGCCCCAGGATCGGGTTGTCGGCCGGAGTCGGCTCCTGCTCGAACACGTCGATCGCGGCACCGGCGATGCGGCGGTCCTTGAGCGCCCGGCAGAGCGCCTTCTCGTCGACGATCGGGCCGCGGGCGGTGTTGACGAGAAAGGCGGTCGGCTTCATGAGGCCGAGCTCGCGCTCGCCCACGAGCCCTTTCGTCTCCGCCGTCAGGGGCGTGTTGATGCACACGAAGTCCGCCGTGCGGAACACCGTGTCCTTGTCCACCAGCTTCAGCCGGATCTCCTCCATGTCGGCCGGCTTCGCGCAGGGGTCGTGGCCGATATGGACCATGTCCAGCGGCTTCAGCAGTCGGAACGCCTCGCGCCCGATGCTGCCGACGCCGATCGAGCCGACCGTCTTGCCCGTGAGGCCGATGCCCATGTGGTCGGTGCGTTCATGCCAGCGGTTCGCGCGCGTGATGCGGTCCTTGACGAAAAGCTTGTGCGACAGCGCCAGGATGAACAGCAGGATGATCGTGGCGACCGGGCGGCGCACGCCGTCCGGCGTGTTGGTCAGCGCCACGTCGGCGGCGGTGCAGGCCTCGACGTCGACATTGTCGAATCCGACGCCGTGGCGCGCGACGATCTTCAGTCGCCGGTCGGCGCGCGACAGCGACGAGGCGTCGACCCGCGGCTTCATGACGACCATCGCGTCGTAGCGGGCGGCCTGGTCGGGCGTGACCTTGGGCGTGTAGGCGTCGAGGAACTCGAAGGTCACGCCCGGCGCCGCCTCGAGCGGCTCCAGCGCGACCGGATCGAAGACGGGCTTGCCGTCCCGTCCGAGGCAATCCTGCGTGAACCCGACCCGGAACGGCTCTCTCGCTGACATCGATGGACTTCCCTCTCATTTGGCTTCGGGGCGGCGGTTACCTTCCGTTAACCAACCCCCGGCTGGCATCCCGCCGCGAACGGGCGGCCGCCGGCAAGGATGCGATGGAGCTTCCCCAGAACGTGCACGACTTGGCCATCAACGTGCTGGCGCACGCGCTGCGGCCGTTCGCCTATCCGCTGCTGCAGAACCAGCGCATCTTCTGGCTCTACCTGCTCACCTCGTTCGCGATCGCCGCCGCGGCCTTCGCCTACCATCACCGCGGCTCGCTCAAGCAGTTCTTCGCCCATGCCTTCCCCGCCAGCGTCTACCGCCACGGCTCGGCGAGGGTCGACTACCTCTACTTCGTCGTCAACACCGCCTCGTTCGGCCTGCTGTTCGCGCCGGTGATCATCGGCGCGCCGGCCGTCGCGCGCTTCGTGAAGGAGATGCTGGCGGCATTCGTCGGCCAGCCCGGTCTCGGCCTCGCCGATCTCGACATTTGTGGCGGATGGGGCGCCGCGCTCGCCTTGACGGTGCTTGCCGTCCTCGCCTTCGACTTCGCGATCTTCGCCGGACACCGGCTGCGGCACTTCGTGCCGACGTTGTGGGAGTTCCACAAGGTGCACCACTCGGCCGAGGTGCTGACGCCGGTCACCGTCTATCGCATGCATCCGGTCGACGACCTGCTGATCGGCGTGCTGGTCGCGCTGTGCACGGGGGCGGTCCGCGGCGTGTTCGATTTCGCCTATGCCGGCAAGATCGCCGAGCTCACGGTGTTCAAGCTCAATCTGGTGCTCTTCCTCTTCTACGCCACCGGCAACAACCTGCGGCACAGCCATCTCTGGCGGCATCTTCTGGGAGCGCACCGGCGCGATCGGCGACCCGAGCCGGGCCAAGCCCGAGCGCGGGCTCAAGATGCTCGAGCTCAAGATCGGCGCGGCCTTGCGCCAGATCCGGCGCGCCTTGGTGGAGGCGGGGTCATGAGGCAGGCCGCCTTGGGCCCGAAGCGAACCGGGCGCGGTCCCGTTTCCGGAAGGCGCGCCCGATTGGCAGAGTACGGCCTGCTCGCAGCCCGCCGGCGATGCCGGCGACGGATCAGCGCTTGTTGATCTTGTCCTTGATCGTCTTGGACGCCTTGAAGCGCACGGTCTTGCTGGCCTTGATGGTGATGGGCTCGCCCGTCTTCGGGTTGCGGCCCTTGCGGGCGCCGCGCTTGCCGACGCCGAAGGTGCCGAGCGTCGTGCGCACGCCCTTGCCCTTGGTCAGGGAGTCCTCGACCGCGCTGAGCACGGCCTGAACCGCGCTCTTGGCATCCTTGGCGCTGAATCCGGTCTTCTTGGCGACGGAGGCGATGAGTTCCGTTTGGTTCACGTGCGTATCCCCAGCCGATGTTGTCCCAACCCCTGATCGGGTCTTGGCTTGATAGCGATTCCAAGGGCGAATGCAAGGGACAGCCGGGCTTTCGCGCGTCGGACCTGCACAAAGATCAGCAAATTCAAGGTTTCCGTGCATCGGGCTGCACGGCGGCGGCGCTGGGGGCATCTTGTCGGGCCGGAGCCTGCCGGCGGGTACGATTCGGGCCGGAACGCCGGCGTCGCCGGGACCTTGAGGTTCCATTAACCATTGGAGCCTTATACCTGCCGGTGATTTGCGCGGATTTGTCGCGTTCGGGAGCTGGCCCATGGCCACCGCAGGGATGCGCGGCCGCATCGCGACGGGACGCGGCCTGTTCGACATGCGCAGCGCGCGCGCGGCGCTGCTGGTTGCCGCCGCCGCGACGGTCGCGGTGGCGCTGGCCGCCTGCGCGCTCGTGCTCTGGCAGGGGCGCAGCGCCACCGTGACCCGCGCCGCCGACCGCGCCGACAGCCTGGCGATGGCGCTCGAGCAGCATGCGACGCAGAACTTCCAGGCCGTGCGCCTGGTCTTCCGGCTCGTGTCCGACAATTTCACGCAGCGCTATCGCAGCGGCATCGTCGATCCCCACGGGCTGCACGACATGCTGCGCGATTTCGTGCGCAGCGCGCCGCAGGTCGGCGCGCTGATGATCCTCGACGGCGAGGGGCGGTCCATCGGCGACTCCGGCTCGGCCGTGCCGCGCCCGCTCGACGCCGCCGACCGCGACTATTTCGTGGTCCATCGCGCCGGCGTCTTGCCCGATATCTACGTCTCGCGTCCCGTGCGCGGCCGCGTGGTGCCGGATTGGCGGATCGTCGCCAGCCAGCGTCTGAACGACGCCTCCGGCAACATGGTCGGCGTGGTGATCGCGTCGCTCAATCCGCGGACGATCGCGGAATTCTATGGCAGCCTCGACCGCGGCGGCGGCATGGAGATCAACCTGCTGCGCAACGACGGCATGGTGCTGGTCGGCCATCCATACGAGGAGGGCGCGATCGGCCATGCCTCGGCCGAGCTGGGCAGGCTGCCCTGGGAGCCGCGCGCGTCGGGCTACGTCAAGATGGCCGGCGAGCGCGGCGACCGCCACGTGGCGTTCCGGGCGCTCGCCGATCTGCCGCTCATCGTCGCCGTCTCGTTCGATCTCGACAAGGTGCTGGCGCGCTGGCGCCGCTCGGCGGTGTACTACGCGCTGACCGCCGCCGTCGTGATATGCGTCGTCGTCGTGCTCACCGCCGTGATGATCGCGCAGCTCAACCGCAGCGAGCGGGCCGACCGCGCGCTGGCGGCGAGCGAAGACCGCCTGGCGGACCTCGTCGATTCGATGACCGACTGGGTGTGGGAACAGGATGCCGACCTGCGCTTCAGGCACATGTCGTCCGGCTGCGGCAACGCGCGCGTCGACGCTTTGGATACGGCGGGCTTCCTCGGCAAGCGGCGCGAGGACACCAACATCCTCGCCGATCCGGAGCTGCTTCGCCGCCATCTCGAGGATCTGCAGGCGCGCCGACCGTTCCGCGACTTCCGCGCCTCGTGGGTGCTCAAGGACGGAACCCTCGGCCACTTCTCGATCAGCGGCAAGCCGCTGTTCGACGCGGACGGCCGCTTCCTCGGCTATCGCGGCACCGGCCGCGACGTCACGGCCGAGGTCGACGCGAGCGCGCGCGCCGCGCGCAACGAGCATCTGCTGTTCGACGCGATCGAAAGCTTCCCGGAAGCCTTCGTGCTGTGGGACGCCGACGACCGGCTGGTCGTCTGCAACGAGCGCTATCGCTCGCTGATGCCTTCCGTCGACGGCGACGACTGGGCCGGGCGCACGTTCGAGGAGATGCTGCGCGCCTGCGTTGCGGCGGGGCTGCTGCTGGAGGCGGCCGGCCGCGAGGAATCCTGGGTCGCCGAGCGCCTGGCCGGGCATCGCGATCCGGGCGAGCCGCGGGAAACCGCGCTGGCCGACGGGCGCTGGATGCTCCTGAGCGAGCGGCGGACCGTCAACGGCACGGCTGCCTTCTACATCGACATCACCAATCTGAAGAAGGCCGAGATGCGCGCCGAGGCGACCGCCGCGGAGCTCAAGCGCAGCCGCGACGTATTGCAGGCCGTCCTCGACAACGTTCCGGCGATCATCAGCGTCAAGGACCGCGACCGGCGCTATGTCCTGATGAATCGGTTCGGCGCCGAAACCTGGAATCTTCCGGTGGAGCGGATCATCGGCCGCCGGCTGGACGAATTCCAGCCGCCGGTGATGAGCGGCGAGGCCCATGCAGGCGTCGCCAGCGCGGTGCACGACCGCGACCTCGACGTCCTGCGGACCGGCGAGGCCCAACTGTTCTACGAGGACCACTGGCAGCAGTCCGACGGGTCGATACGCTACAACCTGACCAGCAAGGTGCCGCTGCGCGGCACCGCGGGCGAGGTCGAGGGCGTGCTGTCGGTGACCATGGACATCTCGCGCCAGAAGCGGGCGGAAACGCGCGCCGAGGCGGCCGCGCAGGAGCTGGCGCGCAGCCGCGACCTGCTGAAGGCCATCCTCGACAACATGCCGGCGCGGATCAACGTCAAGGATGCCGAGCGCCGCTACATCCACGTCAATCGGGCGCATCTGAAGACCTGGGGCGTCGCCGAAACCGACATTCTCGGGAAGCGCTTCGAGGACTGCGTGATCCCGCACATAACGCCGGCCGATCACGCCGAGCGCGCGCGCCGCATCGCCGAACACGACCGGCTGATCCTCGAGCGCGAGCGGCAGGAGATCTTCTACGAGGACGTCTACGAGGGCGCGAGCGGGCAGAAGCACCACTTCGTCACCTGCAAGGTGCCGCTCTGCGGTGCGGACGGCCGTGTCGACGCGATCCTGACGGTCGCGATGGAGATCACCGACCGCAAACGCGCCGAGCTCGAGCTGGTCGAGGCCAACCAGCGCATGGCCGATTTCGCCGAGACCTCGTCGGACTGGTTCTGGGAGACCGATGCCGAGCACCGCTTCGTGCTGATGTCGGACGGCGTGCGCATCCTCGGAACCGACCCGCGCCAGATGATCGGACGCTCGCGCATGAACATCTCGGTCGACCGGGACAGCGACGCGGCGAAGTGGGAGGCGCACGTGACCGACCTGCGCGCGCACCGGCCGTTCCGCGCCTTCGTGTACCGCGCCGAGCTGAACGGACGGACCTGCTACATCGAGACGAGCGGCAAGCCCCTGTTCGACGCCGAGGGCCGCTTCGCCGGGTACCGCGGCACCGGGCGCGACGTGACGCAGGCGGTCGAGCTGCAGCAGGCCCTGATCGAGGCCAAGGACTCCGCCGTGGTCGCCAGCCGCGCCAAGAGCGACTTCCTGGCGAACATGAGCCACGAGCTGCGCACGCCCCTCAACGCGGTGATCGGCTTCGCCGAGATGCTGGCGACCGGGCTGCCGGGGCCGCTGACGGCCAAGCAGGGCGAGTACCTGCGCGACATCCGCGATTCCGGCCGGCATCTCCTCGCCGTCATCAACGACGTGCTGGATCTGGCCAAGATCGAGGCGGGCAGGCTCGAGCTGCACGAGGAGACGGTCGAGGTCCGCGCCGTGGTCGGCGACTGCGTGCGGCTGGTGCGCGAGCGCGCCGCCATGGGCGGCGTCGAGCTGGCGGATCGCTGCGGCGCGCCGATCCTGCTGCGCGCCGACCTCATGGCGCTGAAGAAGATCCTGACCAACCTGCTGTCCAACGCGGTGAAATTCACCCCGTCTGGCGGGCGGGTCGAGGTGGACGCGCGCATCGGCGCCGACGGCGAATTCGCGATGTCGGTGGCGGATACCGGCGTCGGCATGTCCGCCGACGAGGTGCCGAGAGCCCTCGAGCCGTTCGGGCAGATCGACGGCGCGCTCACCCGCCGGCACCAGGGCACCGGCCTCGGCCTGCCGCTGTCGGTCTCTCTGGCCGAACGCATGGGCGGAAGCCTCGTCGTCGACAGCGAGAAAGGCCGCGGTACGACGGTCACCGTCCGCCTGCCGGCCGAGCGCGTGCTGCACGCCGCGCCATCGACCAGCGCCGCCTGAAGCGGCGCTTCAGGCGCCCGCGCCGAGCCGGATCGTCGCCGTGAACGCGAGCGCGCCCTCGGAAAGGCGCACCGCCGGCGCCGCCTCGCCGGGCATCACCACCAGCGTGTCGCGCGTCCGCAATGCCAGAGCAGGCGTCGGCGCGACGCCGAGCTCGGCGGACCCGCGCAGCAGGAAGAGAAGGCGCGTCGAGTCGCGCGGCGCGTCGCCCGGCCAGGCGCCGGCGGCGATCACCGCCGCGACCGCCTCGTGCGACGCGCGGTCGACCATCAGGTTCAAGTCCTCGCACGCGCCATCGGTCAACCGGCAATGCGCGGCGCGGTCGCCCCGGAAACGCAGCGGCTCGAACGCGCGATCCAGGTGCGCTGCCACGCCGTCGTCGAACACCAGGGTCATCCCGTTGCCGGAAAGCAGCACGATCACGCGGTCATGCCGCGGAAAGGCCGAGAACGGGCCGTCGCTCGCGACCGTCGCGATGCTCAAGCGCCAGTCGAATCCCGACGCCACCGATGCGCCGGGCGGGTGGATGGCGATCTCGGCCGTGGCGCCGCCGCCGTTCTTCCACGGCATGACGCGGTGGGCCCCGGCGCGGATCACGATGAAGGAGGTCATGTTCCAGGCCCCCGCGTCGAGCGCGCCGGCGGCGGTTTCATCGGCTCGCTACCGTGCCCGTCGCGCAAGCGCCGGCCGTTCGGCCGCGGCGCGGGGCGATGCGCGATAGCGGTTGACCAGGCCCGGGCGGCGGCGGCAATGTCGCGCACCGCAGGCCCGGAGCAGCTCGCCCTCCATGCTCGCACGCATCCTCGTCGCCGCGGCGGTCGTGACGGTCCTTGCGCTGATCGCCACGGGTGCCGACCAGGCGCTGGCGCATCGGCTGCAGTTCGTCGACCCCGCCATCCGGCGCGCCGCCGCGCTGCTGACGCGCGGCGGCGACGCGACGCCCTATCTGCTGGTGACGGCCGGGGTCGCGCTGTTCTATCGCTTCCTCCGGCGCGACGAGCGGCGCTGGCGGGCGGCGGCCTTCGCCTTCGCCGGGCTCGCGCTCTCGGGCATCCTGGTGAACCTGCTGAAGATCGCGCTGGGCCGCGTCCGTCCCGGCGGTCCGTTCGAGATCGGCATCGGCAGCTTCCTGGGGCCGACCCTGGCGAACTACGCCCGCTCGTTTCCCTCCGGCCACGCCACCACGCTCGGCGCCGTCGCCGCGCTGACGGCGGTGCTGGCGCCGCGCTGGCTGGTGCCTGCGATGGTGCTGGCGACGTGCATCGGCATCAGCCGGCTGCTGGTCGGCTACCACTTCCTCGGTGATGTGATCGCCGGGTTTCTGCTCGGCTGGGCCTCGGTCGAGCTGACCCGCCGTGCGTTCGCCCGTCACGGCTGGTGGCCGGCCCATGATCGGGGCAGACCGGGTCGCGGGCCGGCGTCGCGCTGAGCCGCGGGCCGCGCGCCCGCGCCGCCGTCGAGGGGAAACGCCGCGCGCACGCGGTCCGATCGGTTCACGTAGGCGAGCGCCCACAGGCAGAACGCCACGGGCACGACGAAATGGACGTAGGTCTGCCACGCGGCGAGCGAGAAGGCCGCCGTGTCGGTCAGGTGGCGGAAGGCGAACACATAGGGCACGACGTAGAGCACGAAAATTCCGCACACCATGGTCGTCGCCTCGATGAAGCCGCGCGTACCCGGCCGCAGGCCCGCCACGATCAGCCAGGCGAACAACCCGACGAAGGCAGCATCGGCGACCGGCATGTAGGTCAGGACCATGTCGGATAGCGGCAAGCCGGCATCGTCGGGCAGCAACATGCCGTAGGCCAGCAGCGCGAGGCGCAGGAGGCTCGTGAGCGCGCACCACGCGAAGCCCGCGATCAGGATCGACATCGGCCCCTCACCGCCAAGGCCTGCGCCCGGCCGCGATCCGCGCCACGACCTCGGGATTCGCAAGCCGCCCGGCATCGTCGCCGATGCGATCGCATTCGCCCTCGGCGATCTTGCGCAGCACGCGGCGGTGGACGGCGCCCGCCCGGTCGCGCGGCAGCTCGTCCACGAGCTGCACGATGTCGGGCCGCACGAGCGCGCCCTTGCGCTCGGCGACCCAGTCGGCAAGGCGCGCGCCCAAGGCGGCGCGCTCGCCCGTGTCGGGCCGGACCACGACGAAGGCGTAGAGACCCTGCCCGCGCAGCGCGTCCGGCACGCCGACCACGGCGGCGGCGGCGACCGCCGGGTGCGCCAGCAGCGCCGCCTCGGCATCCGGCATCGCCATGCGCGTGCGGTCGTTCGCGCCCTCGCGGTCGCGCCAGCCGAGGATATCGCGCGTGACGACGTAGTAGAGGCGCTTGCCCGTCGCCATCCACAGCCATGACGGCAGGCTGGGCGAGGCGGCCAGGCGGCGCTGGCGCTGGGTCAGCCGCGACGCGCAGAACTGCCGCTTGTGTTTCATCAGGTGGCGCAGGTCCTCGCGCGCCAGCAGCCGGAACAGGCGGCCACGGCGGGGATGGAAGGACGCGAGCTGGAAGTCCACGACCGCCGCGCGCCCGTCGGGCCGGCGCAGCCAGTTCGGCTTCTTGGCAAGGTCGTTATGGGCCACGCCGCGGCGGTGGATGCGCATGAGCAGCCTGAGCGCGTCCTTGTAGAACGCCGGGTCGGCCGGTCGCGCGACCTGCAAGGGCTCGGCCTCGATCCAGCTGCGCGTCAAGCTGCGGCCGTCGCGCACGACCAGCGAAGGCACTCCGTCGATGCCTTCCAGACGTGCGAGCATGCGCGCCTCGCGACGAAAGAGCCAGAGCGCGACCGGCCGTGCCCACCGGCGCACCCGCGACAGGTCGCGCCGCACCAGCAGCGCATGCTGCGGGAACCGGCGGTCGCGCCCGCGTTCGACCACGCTGAACAGGTCGGCCTTCAACAGCGTTTCGCGCCGCCAATCCGGCTCCGGCTGGTCCATGCCGGCAAGGCCGGGGACATGGCCGGCTGAGATGGACCGATCGCTCATGGCGTGGCGACCCTAGCAGATCGGGTTGGGCCGAGAAAGCCGCCCTCGGAAGCCGATTTCTGTCGCCTTCCCGCATGGTTCCGTTAGGATTTTCCCCAGGAGAACGCGGCGATGGGACTGACCGTCAATCTCAACACGGCACGCTGGGAGCTGCAGGTTTCGTTCCTGTGGCAGATCGAGTATTGGCCCGTCCTGGTGCGCTGGAAAAACCCGGAGGAGACCGGGTTCCTGTGGAAGTTCCTCTGCTTCGTCGTGCGTTTCGGCAAGGATCATGCGTGAGCGTTGATCCGCCCCTGGTGTTCCTGGTCGCCGGCGAGCCTTCCAGCGACATCATCGGCGGTCGCCTGATGGCGGCTCTCAAGCGCGAGGCGGGCGGCGGTCTGCGCTTCGCCGGCATCGGCGGCCCGCGCATGGCGACCGAGGGGCTGGCCAGCCGGTTCCCGATGGAAGAGCTGTCGCTGGTCGGCTTCACCAACGTGATCCCGCGCATGCCGCGGCTGTGGCGCCGCATGCGCGAGGTCGCCGCGTCGGTGCGCGCCGAGCGGCCCGCCGTGGTCGTCTTCATCGATGCCAGCGGCTTCGCGCGCGGCGTGGCGCGCCGGCTGGTCGGCTCCGGCATTCCGCTGGTGCAGTACAAGGCGCCGCAGGCCTGGGCCTACTGGCCCTGGCGCGCGCGCCGCATGGCGCGATACTTCGACCGCACGCTGGTGATCCTGCCGTTCGAGCCGGAATTCTTCGCGCGCTACGGCGCGCGCACCACCTTCATCGGCCATCCCGCGCTGGAAACGGGCGCGAGCGCGGGCGACGGCGCCGCCTTCCGCGCGCGGCACGGCATCGGCCCGGCCGACCCGGTGCTGTGCCTCATGCACGGCAGCCGTCGCAGCGAGACGTCCTGGTCGCTGCCCGATTTCCGCGCCACGGTCGACCGGCTGGGTCAGCGGGTACCGGGTCTGCGCCTGATCGTGCCCGTGATCGAGCCGGTCGCGGCGGAGGTGCGGCGCGCCGTCGCTGCCTGGGCGCATCCCGCGATCGTCGCCGAGAACGCGGAGCGCTACGACGCCATGGCCGCCAGCGACGTGGGCCTGGCGGTGTCCGGCACCGCTACGGTGGAGCTGGCGGTTGCCGGCGTGCCGAGCGTCGTGTGCTACCGCGCCTCGCTGGTTTCCGGCTTCCTCGGAATTTTGTTCGCGCAGATCGGCTACGTGAGCATCGTCAACCTCGTGCTCGGCCGGCCGGTGATGGAAGAGCTGATCCAGTTCGATTGCCGCCCGGATCGGCTGGCCGAATCCTGCGCGCGGCTGTTCGCCGATCCGACCCTGCGCCAGCGCCACCGCGCGGCGTACCGCGAGGCAGTCGCACGGCTGGACGCGGGCCGCCCGTCGACCGTGATGGCAGCGCTGGCGATCGCGGCCTATCTCGAGCACTAAGTCGTTCCAGCGGCTTGATGATCGGCCGTGTTGGTCGGGCGCGGCAATCGTGGTAGAACCCGCCTGCGACAGGGGGAAGGTACCGCCGGGGGATTTCGGCCGACACGAATGGGGCAGCCGGGCCGTATGACCGACCACATTGCCGTCAGGACATGGACGCTGGCCGAGCTGGCCCAGGCGCTGGGCGCGGCTGTCCATGGCGACGGCTCGATCGCCGTCCGCGGCATCGACCATCCCGCGCGCGCCGCGGCCGACCAGCTTGCGCTGGCGGTCGACGCCGCCGCGTTGCCGCATCTCGTCGGCACCAAGGCGCGCACGGCCGTCGTATTGGAAGATGCGCCGGCCGAGGCGCTTGCCGCGCTCAAGGGCTGGATCGCCGTCAAGCGCGGCCGGGTCGCGCTTTCCGTCCTGACCCGGATGTTCGCTCGCGCGGCGCCCGCTCGGCCGGGGATCCATCCGCAGGCCTGCGTCGATGCCGCGGCCAAGGTCGATCCGGCCGCAACCGTGGAAGCCTTCGCCTATGTCGGCGCGGGGGCGCGGATCGGAGCGCGCAGCCAGGTCATGGCCCATGCCAGCGTGGGCGCGGGCGCGAGCCTGGGCAGCGACTGCCTGATCCATCCGGGCGCGCGCGTGGGCGAGCGGGTGCGGCTGGGCGACCGCGTGGTGCTGCATCCGAATTGTTGCATCGGCGCCGACGGGTTCAGCTTCGTCACGCCCGAGCCGGGCACGCACGAGATCGCGGCCACCAACTGGCTGCAGCCGGTAACCCGCCGCAACGACGAGATTCTGAAGGTCCACTCGCTGGGGACCGTGGTGATCGAGGACGACGTCGAGATCGGCGCCTGCACGACGGTCGACCGCGCCACGTTCGGCGCGACGTTGATCCGTCGCGGCACCAAGATCGACAATCAGGTCCAGATTGCGCATAACTGCACCGTGGGCGAGAACTGCTTGATCGTCGGGCAGGTGGGGATCTCCGGCAGCGTCAGGATTGGCGACAGGGTCGTCCTGGGCGGGCAGGTGGGCGTGCGCGACCATGTGTCGATCGGCGACGACTCGGTGATCGCGGCCGGCGCGGCGGTGATCGAGGATGTGCCGCCCAAGGTCTTGTACGCCGGCTATCCGGCCGCTCCGGCGAAGGATGTGATCGCCGAACGGCTGAACATCCGCCGGCTGCCGCGGCTGGTGCGCGACGTGGTCGAGATGGGCAGACGCTTGACCGAGCTGGAGCGGCGCGCGGCGCGGCCGCACGAGCGCTGAAAGGACAGGGATCGTTTCCATATGGCTGACATCGCCGAACGCATCATGGACATCATCGCGAAGGAGGCGAAGCTCGACCGCGCGCGGCTGACTCTGGACACGCGGCTGGACGAGCTGAAGATCGAATCGCTTGACCTCGTGCAGATCCTGTTCGCCATCGAAGACCAGTTCGACGTGTACGTTCCGTACAACGACGAGTCCTACAAGTTGGAAACCTTGCGCGACGTCGTCGACGGCGTGAACCGCCTGATCGCCGAAAAGCAAGCCGAAGCGACCGGCAAAGGCTGATCGCTTCCATGCATCGCGTCGCCATCACCGGTCTGGGCTGCATCTCGGCCCTGGGCAACGACGTCGCGTCGTTCTGGAGCGCCTTGAAGGCCGGCCAGAGCGGCATCGGCCCGGTCGTCGCCGTGCCGCACCAGCACCTCAACATCAAGATCGCGGCCGAGGTGAAGAACTTCGACCCGGCGCAGCATTTCGACGAGAAGCGCCTGCTGCTGCTCGATCGCTTCTCGCAGTTCGCGCTGCTGGCCGCGCGCGAGGCGGTCAAGGCCTCGGGCATCTCGTTCAAGGGCGACCTCGGCCGCGAGACCGCCGTCATCATCGGCACCGGCGCCGGCGGCATGAACACGCTCGAGGACGCCTATGCGCGGCTGCACGGGCACAACGGGTCGTCCTCGCGCCAGATCCCGCTGACCATCCCGCGCCTGATGGTGAGCGCCGCGGCCAGCCACGTGACCATGGAGTTCGGCGTCACCGGCCCGTCCTTCGCGGTGTCCTCGGCCTGCTCGTCCGCCAACCACGCGATCGGCGAGGCGTTCTGGATGGTCAAGACCGGGCGCGCGCGCGCCGCGCTCGCCGGCGGCAGCGAGGCCTGCATCACGCTCGGCACCATGAAGGCGTGGGAGGCGCTGCGCGTGCTGGCGCCCGACACCTGCCGGCCGTTCAGCGGCGGGCGCAAGGGCATGGTGCTGGGCGAGGGCGGCGGCGTCGCCGTGCTGGAGCGCATGGAGGACGCGCGCGCGCGCGGCGCCGTGATCCTGGCCGAGCTCGCCGGCTTCGGCATGACGTCGGACGCGGGCGACATCGTGCAGCCCTCCGACGCGGGCGCCGCCGGGGCGATGAGCAAGGCCATGCAGGACGGCCAGATCGACCCGGGCGACGTCGGCTACGTCAACGCGCACGGCACCGGCACGATGGCCAACGACGCGACCGAGACGCGCGCGCTCAAGCTCGCCTTCGGCAACCACGTGCGCAAGCTGATGATCTCGTCGACCAAGTCGATGCACGGCCACGTGCTCGGCGGCGCCGGCGCGATCGAGCTGGTGGCCGCGACCATGGCCGTGCACGAGGGCGTGATCCCGCCCACCGCCAACTACCAGCGGCCCGACCCGGCCTGCGACCTGGACTATGTTCCCGGCACCGCGCGCGAGGCGCGCGTCGACGCGGCCTTGAGCAACTCCTTCGCCTTCGGTGGATTGAACGCCGTGCTGGCGCTGAAGCGGGCGGCCTGAAGGCCGCCGCCTACCGCCGTCCCGCGACCGCGGTTTCCGCCAGCGTGTCGCGCCAGGCCTGCAGCTGCCGGCTGATCACCAGCGCCGCCTCGAGCGCGCGACGCGCGTCGGTCGCGGTGACCAGCGGCTCGCCGCCGCTCTCGATCACGCTCTGGAAGCTCTCGATCTCGCGCTTCAGGTTGTCGACCGGCTGGAACAGCTGCTCTTCCTGCTTGAGCTCGGGCATCGAGCCCTCGCCGCCGCCGGGCACGCGGCGCATGACCGCGAGCTTGCTGGCGTTGAGATCGAGGACGATATAGGCGTCGGGCTGGAAGATGCGCATCGTGCGCTCGGTCTTCCAGCTGACGCGGCTCGAGGTGATCATGGCGACGCAGCCGTCGGAGAAGCGGATGCGCGCGTTGGCGATGTCCTCGGCGTCGCTCAGGACCGGCACGCCGATGGCGTCGATCTGCGTCACCGGCGCCTTGACGATGTTCAGCACCAGATCGATGTCGTGGATCATCATGTCGAGCACGACGTTGATGTCGGTGCCGCGCAGCTTGAACGGCGAGATGCGCTGGCACTCGATGTAGCGCGGCCGGCGCAGCACCTTGGTCATGCTCTGCACCGCCGGGTTGAATCGCTCCAGGTGGCCGACCTGGAACACGACGCCCTTCTCCTTGGCGATGCGGATCAGCTCGTCGGCTTCGGCCAGCGTGTTGCTGATCGGCTTCTCCAGCAGCACGTGGATGCCCTGGCGCAGGAAGTCGCGCGCGATCGGGAAATGCGCGTTGGTCGGCACGACGATGCTCACCGCGTCGACCCTGCCGAACAGCTCGCGATAGTCCATCACCGCCAGCGCGTCGTACTGCGAGGCGCAGGCCTCGGCCTTCTCGCGGTCGATGTCGCAGACAGCCACGACGCGGCCGCGGCCGATCTCGGCGTATTTCGCGGCATGATGCTTGCCGAAGTAGCCGGCGCCCACGACGCCGATCTTGATCATTCGCTTAAACCGATCCCCCTTCTTTGCCGGACGCCGGGCGCGGCGCCGGTCGAAAGAAGCCCCCACCCTTCTGCCGGCATCATCCGTGATCCTACCTCTGGCGTCAAAGCGCGCCTGAGCCACGGCAGCCGGCCGGGATTGTCGACAACTCTATACCGATTCGGCGCGCCGGGTCACATCCGACTTTGAATATTGTGGAGTGTCAAAGCGCTAGGAGCTATCTTGGCGCCCGGTGACCCAGCGGCAAAGGCCGCTCGAGAGGCCAGGCGTGAGCCGTTCCCTCGCCTTCGTTTCGGCCGACAGCCGCCAGCTCCTCGGCTGGCTGATCCGGCGCTACAGCCGCGCGCAGTTCGGCCGGCTAGCGCTCGCCATCGCATGCATGGGCGTCACCGCGGCGACGGCCGCCGCCTTCGCGTGGCTGGCCAAGCCCGCGCTCGACGAGGTGTTCCAGAACCGCGACCCGCTGATGCTGGTGCTGGTTCCGCTGGCGGTCCTCGGCGTCGTCACCTTGAACGGCCTCGCGCTCTACACGCAGAACATGATGCTGCAGTCCGTCGGCCAGCGCGTCACGGCCGAGCTGCAGGTTGAGCTGTTCGAGCATTTCGTGCGCGCCGATCTTGGCCGCCTGAGCGAGGTCAACTCCGGCAAGCTGGTGTCGCGCTGCGTCTACGACTCGATGCAGCTCGAGGCCGCCGTCTCGGACATCCTGGTCGGAATCGCGCGCGACGCGCTGATGGTCGTGCTGCTGGTCGGCGTGATGCTGGCGCGCGACTGGCAGCTGACGCTCATCACGCTCCTCCTGCTGCCGGCCCTGGCGCTCGGCATGCGCCGGATCGGCCAGCGCTCGCGCCGGGCGTCCTCCGGCATGCTGGAGGAGACCGAGCGCATGATCGCGCAGTTCGGCGAGGCCTTCGCCGGCGCGCGGCTGGTCAAGGTCTATGGCGCCGAGGACCGCGAGGTCGCCCGCGCGCGCGAGACCGCCGAGCGCCGCCGGCGCTGGTGCATGAAGATGGCGCG
>JAKLKW010000019.1 GCA_023150455.1 Alphaproteobacteria bacterium
CATGCGCCTGGCCGAGCTCGATCACGCCGAGATCGCGCTTAGCGCCTGAGCATCCCGCACCAAAACTGTAGTGCCGACTTTTCGGATAACGCCTTGATTCTGCTCAGCCGCACTGCCGATTCTGCGCAAGTTGGGCTAGCCGACCGCCTTCGCCATCCGATCGCCTTCGCGGCGATGGCCGCCCGCGACGAACCAGGCGATGACCGGATCGTCGATCGCCATCAGCGCGCCGTCGCCGATCGGCGTGTGGATCGTGGCGCAGCCATGCGCGCGTGCGAGCGCGTCGATGGCCTCGAGCATGGTCGCGACGAGCTCGGCGCGGGCGAGCAGGTCGAAGGCGATGAAGTGCTCGACCAGCAGGCGCGGCAGCGCGGAATCGGCTTCGACGCGGTAGCTGAACAGGCCGTGAATGTATCCGTCGCGGTTGCGGATGGCGCGCATGCCGCATGGCGCCTGCCCGGCCGCCTTGCCGTTCGTGCCCTTGCGCCCGGCCGGCCTTGCCTCGGTCGCATGCACATAGGCGAGAGCCCGCTTGCGCCACTCGTGAAGCGTCATGCCGGGCGCCACCATGCGGACCAGCGGATAGGCCTGGGCGATACGGTCCTCCGCCAGCGGTTCGCTTGAGAATCGTTCCGACATGAGCCGCCCGCAAGTGCACCGGCTATCGCGTTGATCCACCGGGTATGTTTGGCGCGAATCGCGGCTGCGGGCGTTGATCTATATCAATGTTGACCAGTGTGCGGTGCGGCATGGTGCCCGCCTCCGTCGAAGCGGCGCCGGTCGCGCAACGCGGGCGCCCCAAGCAAGGATATCGAACTCATGGACGCAGCCTCCGGCACGTTGGCGACGACCCGCGCGACGCCAGACTACGATTTCGGCGTGGTGCGCCTGTTTACCATCGCGGCGATGGCCTGGGGCATCGCGGCCTTCCTGGTGGGCGTCGTCGTCGCCCTGCAGCTGGCCTTCCCGGCGCTGAACCTGGATCTGGAATGGACCACGTTCGGGCGTCTGCGGCCGCTGCACACCTCGGCGGCCGTGTTCGCCTTCGGCGGCAACACGCTGCTCGCCACGTCGCTCTACGTGGTGCAGCGAACGTGCCGCGCCCGGCTGTTCGGCGGGCACGAGCTCGCGCGGTTCCTGTTCTGGGGCTACCAGGCGTTCATCGTCATGGCCGGCGTCGGCTACCTGTTCGGGATCACCCAGAGCCGGGAATACGCCGAGCCGGAATGGTACGTCGACCTGTGGCTGACGCTCGTCTGGGTGGTCTACCTCGTCATTTTCGTCGGCACGCTGGCCAGGCGCGAAGAGCCGCACATCTACGTCGCGAACTGGTTCTATCTCGGCTTCATCCTGACCATCGCGATGCTGCACGTCGTCAACAACCTGGCGGTGCCGGTGTCGTTCCTCGGCGCTAAGTCCTACTCGGCCTTCTCCGGCACGCGCGACGCGCTGGTGCAATGGTGGTACGGGCACAACGCGGTCGGCTTCTTCCTGACCGCGGGCTTCCTCGGCATCATGTACTACTTCGTGCCCAAGCAGGCGGGCAGGCCGGTCTATTCCTACCGCCTGTCGATCGTGCACTTCTGGTCGCTGATCTTCCTCTACATCTGGGCCGGTCCTCACCACCTGCACTACACCGCCCTGCCCGACTGGGCGCAGACGCTCGGCATGGTGTTCTCGGTGATGCTGTGGATGCCGTCCTGGGGCGGAATGATCAACGGCATCATGACGCTGTCGGGCGCATGGGACAAGCTGCGCACCGATCCGGTGCTGCGCATGCTGGTCACCTCGGTCGCCTTCTACGGCATGAGCACGTTCGAAGGCCCGGTCATGTCGATCAAGGCGGTCAACGCGCTGTCGCACTACACCGACTGGACGATCGGCCACGTGCACTCCGGCGCGCTCGGCTGGGTCGCCTTCGTCAGCTTCGGCGCGCTGTACTTCCTGGTGCCGGCGCTGTGGAACCGCCAGCGCCTGTACTCGACCATGCTGGTCGAGGTGCACTTCTGGATCGCGACGATCGGCATCGTCCTCTACATCACGGCGATGTGGGTCTCGGGGATCATGCAGGGCCTGATGTGGCGGGCCTACGACAGCCTCGGCTTCCTGCAGTACTCGTTCGTCGAGACCGTGCTGGCGATGCACCCGTTCTACGTGATCCGCGCGATCGGCGGCGTGCTGTTCCTCACCGGGGCCCTGATCATGGCCTACAACCTCTGGCGCACCGCGCGCGGCGACGTGCGCGAGGCCGAGCGTACGGGCGGGGCGGACGTCGCACCCGCGCTCGCAGCGGCTCACTGAGGAGACGAGAGAAATGTGGCTCAAGCATTCGACCATCGAGACCCGCATCCCGCTGATGATGGCGCTGACCCTCGTCACCGTCTCGATCGGCGGCCTGGTCGAGATCGTCCCGCTGTTCACGATCGAGACCACGATCGAGCGGGTGCAGGGCGTGCGGCCCTACACGCCGCTGGAGCTGGCGGGCCGCGCCATCTACATCCGCGAGGGCTGCTACACCTGCCACAGCCAGCAGATCCGCCCGTTCCGCGACGAGGTCGAGCGCTACGGCCACTACAGCCTGGCGGCCGAGAGCATGTATGACCATCCGTTCCAGTGGGGCTCCAAGCGTACCGGGCCGGACCTCGCGCGCGTGGGCGGCAAGTACTCGAACGAGTGGCACGCCGCGCACCTGATAAACCCGCGCTCGGTCGTGCCGGAGTCGATCATGCCGGGCTACGGCTTCATGCAGCGCGAGCTCGGCTACGCCGACATCTCCGACCACCTCAAGGCAAACCGCGCCGTCGGCGTTCCCTACAACGACGAGATGGTGAAGAACGCCGTCGCCGACCTCGAGGCGCAGGCCAATCCAGAGGCGGACAGCAAGGGCCTCGAGGCGCGCTATCCCAAGGCCCGCGTGGCCGATTTCGACGGCGATACGCGCAAGATCAGCGAGCTGGACGCGCTGATCGCCTATCTGCAGGTGCTGGGCACGATGGTCGACTTCAAGACCGCGACGCCCGAGAACCTGCGGCAATAGGGAGGGACGAGCAATGGAACTCGAGCTCGAAGCCCTGCGCGCGATCCTAAAGCCGGCCTGGACGGTGTGGATGATGCTGCTGTTCGCCGGCATCGCCATCTATGCGTTTTGGCCCGGCAACCGGCGCCGTTTCGACGCGCTGGGCCGCATCCCGCTGGAAGACGACAACCGCACCGCGCGCGCGACGCGCCCCGAGGAATAGAGCGATGCCCACCAAGATCGAGAAGGACTCCGTCACCGGCACGCAGACGACCGGCCATGAATGGGACGGCATCAAGGAGCTCAACACGCCGCTGCCGACCTGGTGGATCTACGTGTTCTACGCGACCATCATCTGGTCTGTCGGCTATGTCATCGTCTACCCGGCGATCCCGTGGTTCACCGGCCATACGACCGGCGTTTTCGGCTACACCGCCCGCGGCGACGTCGCCAAGCAGATCGCGGCGGCGCGCGCGGCGCAGGGCGAGTGGCGCGCCAAGATCGAGCAGGCCTCGCTCGAGGACATCGCCAAGGATCCCGAGCTGCAGGCCTTCGCGCTCGCCGGCGGCAAGACCGCCTTCGCCGACAATTGCGCGCCGTGCCACGGCACCGGCGGCGCCGGCGGCAAGGGCTATCCGAACCTCAACGACGACGACTGGCTGTGGGGCGGCAGCCTGAAACAGATCTATGCGACCCTGCAGTACGGCGTGCGCGCCGACCACGCCGAGACCCGCCAGTCCGACATGCCGCGCTTCGGCGTCGACGGCATGCTGAATCGCGAGCAGGTCAACGACGTGGCGGAATTCGTGCTGTCGTTGAGCGGCAAATCGACCGACGCGGCCGCGGTGAAGCGCGGGCAGCCGCTCTACGTCGAGAACTGCGTCCCCTGCCACGGCGAGAAAGGCGAGGGCAACCGCGAGCTTGGCGCGCCGAAGCTCAACGACCATATCTGGCTCTACGGTGGGGACAAGGCCAGCGTGGCGCAGAGCGTCCATGCCGCGCGCCGGGGCGTGATGCCCGCGTGGTCGGGGCGCCTCGACGACGTGACCTTGAAGCAGCTCGCGATCTACGTCCATTCGCTCGGCGGCGGACAGTAGGACGCTTGGGACCGCTTTCCATGGCTCCGCCGGATGGACGCGGTCCCGATGGACTTGGCATGACGCTGATCGAAACGCGCCCCACCGAAGCACCGCCGGACGAGGAGCCGCCGCTCTACGCCAACCGCGTGAAGGTGTACCCGAAGGCCGTCAGTGGACCGTTTCGCAAGCTGAAATGGGCCGTACTAATCGTTTGCCTCGCGGTCTACTACCTCGCGCCCTGGCTGCGCTGGGACCGCGGCCCGGGGCATCCCGACCAGGCGCTGCTGATCGACATGGAAGCGCGCCGCGCCTATTTCTTCTGGATCGAGATCTGGCCGCAGGAAGTCTACTACCTGACCGGCCTCTTGATCCTCGGTGCGATCGGCCTGTTTCTGGTGACGAGCCTGCTCGGGCGCGTGTGGTGCGGGTATTCCTGCCCGCAGACGGTCTGGACCGATCTCTACATGTGGATCGAGCGCCTGATCGAGGGCGACCGCAACGCGCGCATACGCCTGGACAAGGCGCCGTGGACGGCAAGCAAGCTGGCGCGCAAGACCCTGAAGCACGCGCTATGGCTCGTCATCGCCGCGCTCACCGGCGGCGCCTGGGTCATGTATTTCAACGACGCGCCGACGCTGGCGCGCGACGTGATGAACCTGAACGTGTCCGGCGGGGTGCTGTTCTTCGCCGCGCTGTTCACGTCGACCACCTATCTGCTCGCCGGCTGGGCGCGCGAGCAGGTCTGCACCTACATGTGCCCGTGGCCGCGCTTCCAGGCGGCAATGTTCGACCGCGAGACGCTGATCGTCACCTACGAGGCGTGGCGCGGCGAGCCGCGCGGCAAGCACCGCAAAGGCGAGGCCGCCAAGAGCCTGGGCGACTGCGTCGATTGCGGCCAGTGCTATCAGGTGTGCCCGACCGGGATCGACATCCGCGACGGCCAGCAGTTGGAGTGCATCGGCTGCGCTTTGTGCATCGACGCCTGCAACGTCGTCATGCGGAAGGTCGGCCTGCCGGCCAATCTGATCGCTTACGACACGGTCGCCAACCAGCAGGCGCGCGCATCGGGCGGCGTGTCGCGCTGGCGCCCGGTCCGGCCGCGCACCATGATCTACGCGGCGCTGCTGCTGGTGGTCGGCGCGGCCATGCTGCTGGCGCTGGCCCTGCGTTCGACGCTCGACATCAACGTCCTGCGCGACCGCAACCCGCTGTTCGTGACGCTGAGCGACGGGTCGATCCGCAACGGGTATACGATCAAGATCCTGAACAAGGCGCGCGAAGAGCGCAGCTTCGTGCTGACGGTCGATGGCATTCCGTCCGGCGAGATGCAGCTGGCCGGGCACGAGAGCGCGGCCGAATCGGCGAAGCTGACGGTCAAGCCCGACACGGTCGGCACGTTCCGCGTGTTCTTGCGTGCCCCGCGCGCGAGCCTGCAGACCGAGTCCCTGCCGATCACCTTCGGTCTCAAGGAAACCGCGACCGGCGAGACGGCGCGCCACAGCTCGGTCTTCGTCGGGCCGGAGCATTGAGAGGGCTTCCATGAACGCCGTCGCCAAGCCCCGTCCGTCCGACCGCCTGATCCCGTGGCTGTTCGTGCTCGGCTTCCTTGTCGTGTTCGCCGTCAACGCGGTGATGGTGACGATCGCGCTCGGCAGCTTCTCGGGTCTCGTGACGGACCGCGCCTACGACCGCGGCCGCGCATACAACCGCACGCTAGAGGCGCGCGCCGCGCAGGAAGCCCTGGGCTGGCAGGTGCGACTCGGCGTCGTGCCGGCGGAACCCGGTATCGTGCGGCTGACGGTCGAGGCTGCCGACCGCGGCGGCGCCCCGCTGTCCGGGGCCACGGTGACGGCAACGCTGGTCCGCCCGATCGAGCCGGGGCACGACCGTGCGGTGGACCTGACGGAGCGCGGCGCGGGCCGCTACGGCGCAACGCTGCCGGTCGACCTCGCCGGACAATGGGAGGCACGCATCACCG
This sequence comes from Alphaproteobacteria bacterium, assembly GCA_023150455.1. GTDB lineage: Bacteria > Pseudomonadota > Alphaproteobacteria > JAEULC01 > JAEULC01 > JAEULC01. The sequence continues at coordinate 6,074 of JAKLKW010000019.1, forward strand.
TCGCACGCGGCCAGGACCGCTATCAGGCCGCGCGGCGCGTGATCGTGCCCCGGTAGCATGATCGCCAACGCCGCCGCCAGGACGGCACCTGCCTGCGCCCATTGCGGCGCGCGGCTTGGCGCTTCCGAGACCGCGCGGTTCTGCTGCAGCGGCTGCGCGCAGGCGCACGCGCTGATCGAGCGGCTGGGCCTCGACTCCTACTATGCTCGGCGCGTGCTCGATCCGGACGCGCGCGCGCCCAAGCCCGAGCCCGAAAGCGCCTTGCTCGCGGCCGATCCGCCTGCGGCCGACGCGGACGGCATCGCCACCGGCCACTACATGGTGGACGGGCTGCACTGCGCGGCCTGCGTATGGCTGATCGAGCAGTCGCTGCTGCACCAGCCCGGCGTGATCTCGGCGCGCCTCAACATGACCACGCGCCGCTTGGCCCTGCGCTGGAAGCCGGCCGAGGCGGCGGGTGATCCGTCGGCCGTCGTCGCGCGGCTCGGCTATCGCCTGGCGCCGTTCGACGCGGCGCGCCTGGCCGGCGCCGACCGGGGCGCGGAGTCCGAGCTGCTGCGCTGCCTGGCGGTTGCGGGCTTCGCCGCCGGCAACATCATGCTGCTGTCGGTCTCGGTGTGGTCGGGCGCCGTCGGCGAGATGGGCCCGGCGACGCGGGACCTGATGCATTGGATCTCGGCCCTGATCGCGCTGCCGGCCGTCGCCTATGCCGGCAGGCCGTTCTTTCGTTCGGCCGTCGCCGCGCTCGGCGCCGGGCGAACCAACATGGACGTGCCGATCTCGCTCGGCGTGCTGCTCGCGACGGCCATGAGCCTGTTCGAGACGGCGGCGAGCGGTGCGCATGCCTATTTCGATTCGGCGGTCACGCTGCTGTTCTTCCTGTTGATCGGGCGCTACCTGGACCGGCGCGCGCGCGGCCGTGCGCGCGGCGCGGCCGAGCTGCTGGCGGCCCTCGATGCCGCCACGGCCGGCGGGCTCGCCGCCGACGGCACGATCACGAGGGTCGCCGCCGACAAGCTGCGCCTCGGCGACCTCGTGCTGGTCGCGGCGGGTGAGCGCGTGCCGGCCGACGGCCGGGTCGTCGCCGGCAGGTCCGAAATCGACACGTCCGTCGTCACCGGCGAGTCGCAGCCGGTGGCGGTCGCGGCCGGCGACGCGGTCTTCGCGGGAACGGTGAACCTGGGCGCACCGCTGCGCCTGGAAGTGACCGCTTGCGGCAAGGGCACGCTCTTGTCCGAGATCGTGCGCCTGATGGAGGCGGCCGAGCAGGGCCGCGCGCGGCATGTCGCGCTCGCCGACCGCGTTGCACGGCTCTACGCGCCGGTCGTGCATCTGCTGGCGGCGGCGACGTTTGCCGGCTGGATGCTGCTGGACGCGGGCTGGCACGCGGCGCTCATGAACGCGGTGGCGGTGCTGATCATCACCTGCCCCTGCGCGCTCGCGCTTGCCGTGCCCGTGGCGCAGGTGATCGCGACGGGGCGGTTGATGCGCCGCGGCATCCTGCTCAAGAACGCCACGGCGCTGGAGCGCCTGGCCGACATCGACACCATCGTCTTCGACAAGACCGGCACCTTGACCGAGGGCCGGCCGGCGCTGGTCGAGCCGCGCGCGGTGGACACGGCGGCCCTGGCGCGTGCGGCTTCGATCGCCGCCAACAGCCGGCATCCGCTCGCGCGCGCCCTGACCGCTTCGGCCGAAGCGCGCCTCGGCCACGCCGTCGCCGCGACCGAGGGCGTCGTCGAGGTGCCTGGTCAGGGCCTGGCGCTGGGCGAGGAACGGCTGGGCAGCCGCGCGTTCTGCAGCGTCGACGGGGACGAGCCTGCCACGGGCGGCGACGGACCCGAGCTCTGGTTTGCGCGCCCTGGCCTGCGCCCGGTGCGCTTTCTCTTCGCCGACCGGCTGAAGGCCGATGCGGCAGCGTGCGTGGGCTTGCTCGCCCGACACGGCTTCGCCTTGGAGCTTCTGTCCGGCGATCGCGCACCGGTGGTCGCGACGGTTGCCGCCGAGGCCGGGCTCACGCAATGGCGCGCGGCGCAGACGCCCGTCGACAAGGTGGCGCGGCTGAAGCAGCTGTCCGGCGAAGGGCGCAAGACGCTGATGGTCGGCGACGGCATCAACGATGCGCCGGCGCTGGCAGCGGCGCTGGTGTCGGCCTCGCCGGCCGCCGCCAGCGACATCGCGCGCGTGGCGGCGGACGCCGTGTTCCAGGGCGACCGGTTGGGCCCGGTCGCCGAGCTGCTGGACGTTGCGCGCAGGGCGCAGCGCGTGGTGCGCGAGAACCTGGCGCTGGCGATCGGCTACAATCTCGTTGCCGTGCCGCTGGCGATGGCGGGGTTCCTGACGCCGCTCATCGCCGCCATTGCCATGTCCGGATCGTCGCTGGTCGTGGTGGTCAACGCGCTGCGACTGAATCGCGATCGGACGCGGGGCTGAGAGGGTCGCATGGATGTCTTGCTGGTTCTCGTCCCCGTCGCGTTGAGCCTGGGTTTGCTTGGCCTGCTCGCCTTCCTCTGGTCGCTGCGGAGCGGGCAGTTCGACGACCTGGACGGGGCGGGCAGCCGCATCCTGTTCGATGACGACCTGGACGCGGCGCCCCGCGCCCGGTCGACCCGCCCTCCCCCGCCCTAAGGCCGCCCCTCGTGGCGTACAACCCTGACTCGCGCGGCTGTCCGTTGCGGGCGGCCCTGCCGGCGTCTAGGCTTCCCGCGATGCCCGCCCATGCCCCTCTTCGCCGGCCGGCCGACGACGCGCCGGCCGCGCTCGATGCCGTGGAATGCCAGCCCTGCGCCACCTGCGAAGTGCGGGCCGTGTCGGTGTGCTCCGTCCTGTCGCCGGACGAGCTGGAGCGCCTGGCCGCGATCCTGGTCGATACGCATCTCGATACGGGCAGCGCCATCTTCAGCGAGGGCGACGACGCCGTGTCGCTGTTCAACGTCACCGGCGGGTCGGTCAAGCTGTACAAGCTGCTGTCCGACGGACGCCGGCAGATCACCGGATTCCTGTTCCCGGGGGACTTCCTGGGGCTCGCGGTGCGCGATCGCTACGGCTACACGGCCGAGGCGCTGGAGCCGGTCCGGCTGTGCCGCTTCCCGCGCGGCAAGCTCGAGCAGCTGATGCATGAATTCCCGCACATGAAGGACCGCCTGTTCGCGATGGCCTCGAACGAGCTGCTGGCGGCGCAGGACCAGATGCTGCTCCTGGGCCGCAAGACGGCGCGCGAGAAGATCGCCTCGTTCCTGCTGCAGCTGCAGCGCGGCGCCAAGCGGCGCCTTCAACCGGACAATCCGATCCGCCTGCCGATGGGCCGCAACGACATCGCGGACTTCCTCGGCCTCACCACCGAGACCGTCAGCCGTACCGTCTCGGCGCTGAAGCGCGCGGGCGTGATCCGGCTGCGCGAAGGCGGCAATGTCGAGATTCGCGACCAGGAAGGCCTGCGGATCATGGCCGAGGGCGATGTGCACTCGTTCGAGCAGCCGTCACACTAGCCGCAACTGTCGGGGTTCGTCGTTGCCGGCGATGAGATGCGACGGCTCGAGGCCGGCGTCGGCGTAGAGGCGGTCGGCCACCATCAGGCGATGGCAGTCCTTGGCGTCGCGTTCCAGGCACATCAGGCAGACCGGCCCTTCCGCGGCCAGCGCGATCACCTCGCCCAAGGCCCGGCGCGCCGGCGGCGTGCCGAGATGCGCGAGGAACACGCGCCGATAGGTCGCCATGTCGCCTTCCATGGCCGCTGCGCGGCCCGGCGGCGGGTTGCCCAGGTCCTTGAAGTGACGATAGGCGATCCCCGCGCGCTCGACGGCGCCGCGCAGCGCGCCCTGGCGGAACTCGAGCCGCCGCGAGAAGGGATGGAAACGAATATCGGCCAGGGTGCGCACGCGATTGCCCGCCAGGCAGGCCAGGAACGCGTCGAGGCCGGCCCCCTGGTAGCCGATCGTGTAGAGGCGCCGGGAGCGCGGATACCGCGGGTATCCTCGCTCGATGACCGGGCTCCTATCGCGTCGTGCCGGCACGGTTGCCCGCGATGGGCTGGGCGAATTGCGGCTCGAGGTCCCAGGGGAAGAATATCCACGTGTCCTGGCTGACCTCGGTAATGTAGGTATCGACCACCGGCCGGCCCGCAGGCTTCGCGTAGATGGTCGCGACATGCGCCTTGGGCAGCATCTGCCGGACCGCCCGCATCGTGCTGCCGGTGTCGACCAGGTCGTCGATGATCACCCAGCCTTCCCCGTCGCCGGCCACGGTGCCCTTGACGATCTGCGTCTCGCCCTGCTTCTGGTGGTCGTAGCTGACGACGCAGATCGTGTCGATCACGCGCACCTCCAGCTCGCGCGCCACGACGCAGGCCGGCACCATGCCGCCGCGCGTCACCGCGATGACGCCTTTCCACGGGCCCTTCTCGACCAACCGCCAGGCCAGGGCCCGCGCGTGCCGATGCAGCTCCTCCCAGGAAACCGGGAAGCTTTTCTGGAACCGCTGCGGATCTTCCACCGATGCCCCCTCGCCCTTCTTGCCGCGAGGGGCTGGGTTTAGCGCGCCGGCGCGCCCCTGGGCAACGGATTAGACGTCGTCGCGGCGAAACGCGAGGATGAAGCAGCCGTCGATGCGCCAGACGCCGTCCGGCATCTGGCGCATCGGATACACCGCCATCACCGCCACGCCGTCCGGTCCGATCACCACGACGCGCTGCGCGGGGCCGCCGTTGAACTCGATGACGTCCTTGAACGTGACGGCCTGGGGACGGTAGACCGGCTGGTAGCCGCTGCGCACCATCTGCATGAAGACTTCGGGCGTCTGGAACTGGCTCTGGATCGAAGGCGTGGCGAAGGAAAACGCGGTCGCGCCGTCGTCGCGCAGGAAAGCCTGGATCTGGCTTTCGATCACCTGGCGGATCGCCCGCCGGTCGGGCTCCGGCAGCATGAGCTGCACGGCGGTTTCCTGGGCCGAAGGCGCGCGGACGCCCGCCGCCGCCAGCCCGATCGCAACGAGCAGCAGGGAAAGCAACGATCGCCGCATGCTGGGCCCCCTTGGTCGCTGACGGGCGCACCGGCGCCCCACTTCATCAACACCGCCGCACCCGGCGCTATTTCGCCGGAGCATCCCTCGATCGACATACGCGACGCGGGGGATCGCGGATGATACTAGGGCGACAGGACGGGCTTGCGCAGGATTCTTGCCGACCGGTGCGGTGACAATGCAAGGACCTGTTGTTGAATCAAGGCTTTGGCTACCTATGTCGGGCAACAGGGGGATGCTTGGCCATCGCAGCAGGAGCACGCCGAGATGCCCAGGAAGTCGAGCGAAAAATTCGGCGCCAATGCGCGCGTTTCAAGCCCGGTCGGACCGGCCGCCCGCTGGGTCGGCATGCACGAAGGACGCATCGCCGCCACCGACCGTAGCCTGGGGCGCCTGATCGCGCGGCTGAAGAAGGACGGCATACCCGTGGAGGAGGCGACGTTCCGCCTGACCAACGACCACGCCCAGGCCTCCGCCTAGCCCCTGAATCCCGCCTCTAGCGAACGTAGAGATGGACCTCGTTGACCTGCGCCTGCGGGCTGTTGGTCGCCGATAGCGTCACGCGGTTGGGCGGCAGGCCCATGTTGGTCAGGGAACGCATCACGTTCTCGGCATTGCGCCGGGCGGCTGTGCCGGAGGTCTGTCCGCGGCCGGGCTTCGACGGCGACACCGCCACGAGGTCGAACATCGCGTCGGGCCGGCGGTCCAGCGCCTGGCTGATGGCGGCATAGAGCTGCTGGTCGTATTCGACGTTGGACTTGTCGAACTTGATCACCACCAGCGGCCGGCGCGTCCCCGCCGGCTGCGGCGCCGGCGGCGGCGAGCCCGCCGCGGCGGCCGCGGTCGGTCCGCCCATGTAGACGAACGGCCGGTTGTAGAGGCTGGGGCCGTACAGCTCACCGTTCTTTACGGCGACGGCCAGGAGCTGCAAGTTGCGCCGCTCGCCGGCCAGGTAGTTGTTCTGCCGCGACAGATCCTCGCTCAGCTCGTTGAGCAGCCGCTCGATCAGCACGACCGTGCGGTTGATCTCGTCCTCGAGGATGGCGAGCTGGCGATGGTCCTCGTCGACGGCGCCGGAGAGCGCGTAGGCGGCGCGGGTCGAGTCGAGCAAATACGTCGCCATCGAGGCGTCGCCGCCGGTCGCGTTGGTCAGCTGGTTCAGGCGCGCAATGCTGCCGTCGAGCTTGTCGAGCTCACCCTGCGCCTGGGTCCATTGCGCGGTAAGCTCGGGATTGCCGGGCGTGGTGCCGACCTGCAGCCGCGCATTGATCGCCGCGACGATCTGGTGATAGGTGCGCGACTGCTGGATCATAGCGGCCCGGTTCTGCTGCAGGTCGGAGTTGTGGCTCGAGATCTGGCCTTGCAGCCGCACGAGCTCGCCGCGCAGCTGCGCGATCTTCTGGCTGACGAAGGTGCCGGTCGGCGTACCCGGCGTGTTGGCGGGCGCTGCCTGCGGCTGGGGCTGGGGTTGCGGCGCGGGAGCGGCCGCTTGCGCCATCATGGTCTGGGCCGGCGTCGGCGCCGCCGGTTGGACCAGGGCCATTTGCCGCGGATACGGCGCGGGCGCCGCCGCGCCGTTTTGGGCGGCCGGCGTCACCTGCGGCACGTCTGGCTGCGGCGGGTTCGGCGCGAGGTTGGAAACGGCGGTCGGCTCGCCCCGTCCGCCGGGCGGCCCGGCCTTGAGCGAGGGCGACATGTCGCTGAGCGTGCAGCCGGCGATGAGCGCCATGCCGGCCAGCATCAGGAGACTCCGCAGCGGACTCATCCCCAAGCGCAACCCTTCGATCGCCTTCCCCTAGTGCGGACGGCACAACCGTCCGCCCAGCGACGGACTTGCGGCAAGACGATGCTTTACTTATCTGCCAAGGTATTCGGACGCGTTGGACTTTACTGAAAGCCGACTCCGCCAACAAGCGCGATTTCCGCGATCTTCATGGTATTTCCGTGGTTTATGGCCTGCTTGCTATCGCGGACGGTATTGAGTAGTGTCCGCCCTCCTGCGGGCGCCCGTAGCTCAACTGGATAGAGCATCAGACTACGGATCTGAGGGTTGGGAGTTCGAATCTTCCCGGGCGCGCCAGTTTTTCAAATGCTTAGCCAGTCCTGCGGCAGCCCGGCGCGACCTCGGGCCGACGGCCAGACGCGCATGATCGCCACCCCGCCGGCGCGCTGATGGCACCTGATTCGGGCGGCTGTGTCCGAACTGCAACTGATCCGAAGAATCCAATGCCGGCGCGGTTTCAATCGCCGCGGAAACCCCGCCATGCGCGCCACAGCCGGCCCGGCAGCAGCCTCAGCCCGCCCAGCCAGCTGGTCGGCGGCACCAGGATGTCCACGGCCCGGCGGACATCCAGGCGGCCGGCCAAGGTCGCCTCGTACGCCAGCAGCAGGTCATAGGCGCAGTCGACCAGGCCGTAGAGCTCGAGCAGCATGGCGGTCTTGATGACCTCGTCCGCCGAAGGCGGCGCCGGCGGCTGCGAAAAGGAGCCCGGCGAGTCGCGCTCCTGCACCAGGTCGCGGGCGAAGAGGAAGTTGCAGGTGGCGGGTCGATGGGTGCTGCCGACCATCGCCACCCCGCTGCGCGCCGCCCGCACCCGCTCGGCGTAGGTCGCGCGCGGCACGCGGTTGAAGCGCAGGTCGAAGACCAGAAGGTTGCGGCGCAGGAGCGGCTCGTAGCTGGCCCAGAAATGCGTGTCCTGGAGGATTGGGCTGACGTTGAAGCTCGTTTCCATGTCCGCGCCGAGAAGCGGACTTTCCGCCAGGAACCGGCGCGCGCCTTTCAGCACCTCGGGCTCGAAGCCCTCGCAATCGAGCTTGATGAAATCCGCGCGCGGCACGGTGCCGTCGGCATAGAGCGTGTCGAGTCGGGCGATCGGCACGACGCGCACGCCCCGGCTCCGCCACACCGTTTCGCTGACCTCGTAGCGCGACGGCGCCTGCGCGTAGAACGACGTCGCCGTCGTGTTGCCCTGCACGTAGAGCTCGCGCTCGCCGTCCTCGTCGCCCAGTGCCATGGCGAAGTAGCGATGGCCGGGCCGGCTGGCCGCTTCGAGCGGTGCGATCGCCTCGGCCAGCGGATCGAACCCATAGACCCGGATCTGGTCGCCGAGCGCCGCCCAGCGCGTCGAGATGCCGTCCTGCACGCCGACATCGATCAGGACGAACGGATGCCCCAGCAGCCGCTCCGCCGCCACCCAGCGGGTGAACGGCGCGTCCAGGTTGCGGATCAGTTCCATGGCGGCTCCGGCGGATGACGGCCGCCGGAATACACGGCTAGGACGGGCCGAGCAACCGGCCGACGCGCGCGAGGCTCCTGGGCGGCGCGACGCCATAGCGCTTCAGCACCGGCTCCAGCGTCTGACGCACGACCTCGGCCCCGTCCCCGTCCATCGCCGCGCAGGGTTGCATGTCCCAGCGCAGCGCGACCCGCGCGCCGAGATCGACCGCCGTCGGCGCGGCGACCGCCTCGTCGATGAGCTGCAGCACCGGAAGATAGACGGCCCCTTGCAGCCGGCGCGCGATGACGCTGCGCGCCGGGGAGTCGGCCGGCGCGTCGCCAGCGATGGTCCAGGCGCGGTCGGCCTCGCCGCTCTCGACCAGCACGCGCGCGGGCTCGTAGAAGGCGCCGAGCTTGCCGAGCGTGCGTTGCGCGTGCAGCGCGATGCGCGGCTTGGTGATGTTCATCACCGCAAACGGCCCGAGCGGCGCCGCGAAGATCTCGCGCGCCACATGGTCGACGGCGCCGGTCGTGTAGCCATCTTCGAGCAGCCGCGCCGCTTCATTCAGATAGGGACAGAAAAAGCGGTTCACGACGAAGCCGTGCGCGTCGCGGCAGGCGAGCGGCTCCTTCCCGGTGGCGCGCGCGAAGGCGAGCGCGCGGTCGTAGTTCCGCTGCGATGTGGCCGCGCCGCGCACGACCTCGACCAGCCGGTTGACGGCGGCCGGACTGAAATAGTGCAGGCCGAGGAAGCGCTCGGGCCCGGGCACGCCGGCGGCTAGCTCGTCGATGCGCAGCGAGCTGGTGTTGCTTGCGACCAGGTTGTCCTTCGCCAGCATGGGCGCCAGCCGGCGGAACAGCGCCTGCTTGATCGCGAGGTCCTCGAACACCGCCTCGATCACCAGGTCGCAGCGCGCCACGCGATCGAGCGCGTCGCAGGCGATCAGCCGCGCGCGCGCCGCGGCGGCTTCGGCTTCCTTCATGCGTCCCTTGGCGACGCCGCGCGCCAGCGCCACGGCGATGCCGTCGAAGGCGCGGGCGACCTGGCCGGGCGTGCTGTCGAACACCATGGCGGTCAGGCCGTGTTCGGCCAGGTTCTGGGCAATTCCGCCGCCCATCGTGCCGGCGCCAATGACGCCGACCGTCGCGATATCCATCGAAGCGCTCCGGCAGGTCTGTTCGATCAGTATTTCTGGGGCTTGGTGTAGGCGTTGTCGTCCTTGGTGACCTCGAACACGACGTAGACGGGCGTCGCTTCGTGGATCGTGACCTTGAGGCCAGGAATCTGCAATTCCTTGTTCAGCACAGGATAGAGCGAACGCGTGTGCGTCTTGATGCGGTCGAGCTGCAGCGGATCGTACTGCACCAGGGAAAGATCGAGATGCAGGCCGCTGCCGCAATTGGCCGGGGCGGCCGCCTTGGTCTTCGCCGAGCCGGGCGTGCGCTGCGGCCGGCAGTCCTTGTAGGGCTGCTCGACGTTGCCGTGGTAGATCACGTCGTAGTTCACGTATCCTGCGCTGGTCTTGACCGACTCGCGCAGGATCGGCGACAGCTTCGCCTTCTCCGGCAGCACCGCGAACTCGGCGAAGGTCACGAGCTTGCCGCCGCGTAGAACCGCCGGCGCCAGGAAGCCGTCCTCGTTGGCGAAGATGGCGTTGACGTCGGGCGCGGCCGGCGGCGGCGCCGGCAGCGCGATCAGGTTGGCCAGCCTTCCGTTCACCAGCATGCGGTCGGCGACGCGGAACAGCGTTCCCTCGGCGATGTCGATGCGCAGCCCGTCGCCGATGAAGCCGATCGGCATCTCTGCCTGGTAGGCGCCGGCGTTCTCGTTGACCATGGTGTAGAGCTTGTTTCGGATCATCACCTGGCCGGGCTCGACGCGAAAGCGCTGCCCGACCTGGTAGTTGCGGTCGACGACGATCCGCTCCTGCTTGTCCTTCTTGAAGTTGTCCATGATCCGCTGGGTCTTGATGTCGGGTCCGTTGCCGAGACATCCCGACAGCATCCCCATCGCCATGGCCAACGCGACCAACGGCCCGGTCCGCCACCCCAGCGGATGGAAGCGGCGCTTTTTCATGATGCGATGCTAGCGCCGAACTGTGGAAAAATCACGGCGACGCCTGCTTGTACAAGCCACGGCGTAGGTTTACGAGACGCGTTCGCACGCATCGGTAAGGGCAGCCGGGCATTCGGCCGCGGCGACGATAGGCGCGAGTCCTGACCGCCCGGTCCGCCGGTGACGGCCAGCTAGCTCTTCTTCTCTTCCTTCTCGACCAGGTCGTCGAGGCGCGTGATGATCTTCTTGGCAGTCGATTCGCTGACGCGGAAGGTGAAGTTGCGCAGGCGGTTGTTCAAGTCGGCCGCCTCCTTCTTCACCTCGTCCGTAGGCTCGACCATGGCCGTCTTGTCGCCTTCGGACTTGCGCCACGGCTCGGCCGTGGCCTCGATCCGCACCCATTTCTCGCCGTTGCGATCGGCGAGGGTCAACCGCACCATCAGGCCGTCGAAGGTGCGGAACTCCGCCTGCTCGGCGCCGGTGGCGGGGAACGGGATCGCCGTCGCACCCTGGACGTCGTCGATCAGCAACGCGTCGAGCGTGCCGGCGAGGTCGTTCACGTTCGACTGGCTCTTGATCTTGCGGCCCTCGGGCAGGCTCGCGACCTTGAAATCCTTTTCGTCGGCCTTCTCGCGCGACACGACCAGGCGCGACCGGTCGGGCGCGATCGTGGCCACTTCGCGCACGCGCTCGGTCTTGATGCTGACGATGCTGCGCTCGATCCAGTCCGAGACGTCGAGCCGGATGCGCGGATCGCCCTCGGCGAGCCAGGCGCGCTGGTCGCCCGGCCGGCGCACATAGATGCCGGGGCGCGGGTTCTCCAGCGAATCCGGCCGCGACTTGCCCAGGATGATCTTGCCGATCTCGGCGCCCTCTTTGTTCTTGAGGGTCACCAGCATCGACTTGGCGTCCTTGGCCGCCGGGTCGTCGACCTCGAGGCGCGGCAGCAGTTCCGCCTTGGCTGTCTTCGGCTCCATGAGCCGAAGGCTGGCCAGCGCGTTGACGGCCTTTTGCGCCTGCTCGGTGCGCACCGGGTAGTCGCCGCGCGCGGCCAGCACCCATTGCTCGCCCCTGCGTTGCAGCGTGAAGCCGGCATCGCCGCGCGCCACGACCACCTGCCCGACCTCGTCGGGCTTGTCGGCGACTGCGGGAAAGACCGGCTCGCCGCCGGTGGCGGCCGGCCGCGCCGGCGCATGCTCGCGCAGCGCGACGGCGGCGGCGGCGGTCGCAACGACCGTGACGGCAGCGAGGGCAAGAAGAACCGGTGTGCGCATCGAGCCCTCCGCTCCTCAGGCCCGCGCCACGCGGCGGCGCCGGCGCGCCAGGCGCACCCCACCGACGATCAGGGCCAGCACCGCGACCAGGATCGGCACCAGGCCGATATTGACGAAGCGCAGCACCGTTTCCAGCCGCTCGACGTCGCGCCTGAGGCCGTGCTGCACGTCGCGCAGCTGGCGGCGGATGTCGAGCATCTCCGCGCGGAACTTCTCGATCGACTGCTGCTGCTGCGGCGTCAGCGTGGGCTGGCCGCCGGTCCTGTCGCCGGTCTCGACGTCGCGCAGGTTCTTCTGCACCTCGGTCAGCTTGTCCCGCAGTTCGCGCTCGGTGCCGCGCAGCCGCGCCTCCGCGTCCTGTTCCAGCGCGCGGACCACCGTGAAGGGCCGCGCCGAGGTGCCGCGCCCGCGCAGGCCGATCAGGTCGCCGCCGCCGGCGAGGAAGTCGAGCGCATTGGCAACGAAATCGGCGTTGTTCGCGGTCGGGACCGCCAGCCGCTGGCCGAAGAAATCCTGCACCTGCACCCAGAAGCGGTCGTCGAGCAGGTCGGTGTCGGCGACCACGATCACGTTGATCGGCTTCTGCGACTTGGCCACGTGCGGCGGCAGCGGCTTGGCGTCCTTCTGCCCGCTTTCCTTGGATTCTGCCGGCTTTGCCTCGCCTTCCTTGGGCTCGGGCGGCTTGGGCGGACCGTCGGGGAAGGCGGAACTCGCCTCGCCGCTCACGCGCGCGGCGAGCACCATGCCTTCCATGGTCGGCTTGAAGCTGCGGACGATCGACAGGATGTCGGGCTGCCCGCCGGGACCGGTGCCGAGCTGCGCCACCTCGATCGGCGCCGACTGCGCCGAGGTTGTGATGAGCGGCTCGAACGTCGTGGTGGCGCCGTCGCGCTTCTTCAGGATGCCAGCCGAGGCCATGTTGACCTGGCCGATATTGCTCATGATCGGGTCGTCGCGATTGATGTTGGCGGCGCGCATCAAGAGCCAGGCCGGATACTCGGCCGGGATCACGCGCGATGCCGTGCCGGCATTGACGCGGCGCGCGTTGGCGCGGTCGCCCGCGACCTTGTCCTTGGTCATCTCGACGCCCCAGGCCTGGAACAGTCTGGGCAGGTCCGAGGCCGAGGCCGTGCCCGGCCGACCCATCATGTTGGGCCGGCCGATCTCGGATTCGGCGTAGGGGTCGACCAGCACCAGCGCGCGGCCGCCCTTCAGCACGAACTGGTCGATGGCGTACTGCGTCTTGTCGCTGAGCGACTTCGGGTGCGCCAGCATCAGCACGTCGACGTCCTCGGGAACGCGGTCGAGGTCGCCGCCGAGCGTCTTGATGTCGAAGGCGCCCCGCAGCTGCTCCATCACCATCCAGGGCTGCGTCGGCATGCCGCGCATCATCATCATCATGTCGCCTTCGAGCGGCAGGTCGGTGATGAGGCCGATCATCTTGCGCTTCGGATCGGCGAGGGTCTGCACCATGCGCGCGAGGTCGTATTCGAGGAATCGCTCGCGCTCGGGCTGCAGGAAGCCGATGGTCTCCTTGTCGTCGGTCGAGTTGGTGCCGGAGATGCCGAAATAGACCGGGTCGCCGCCCTGGTCGATCGGCACGCCCTGAAGGCCCAGCGCAACGGCGCGGTCCTCGATGTCAGAGAAGGGTTGCGGGTCGAAGCGCTCGACGACCAGCCGCCCGCGCGCGTTGGCCGCGAACTCGGCCAGCATGTCCTCCACGCGCTTGCCGTAGTTGGCATAGGCGGGGATCTCGCGGCCGAGCCGGTCGGAGAAGAAGTAGCGCAGCGTCACCGGCTCGTCGATGCGCCCGAGGATCGCGCGCGTGCCGGGCGAGAGGGTGAACAGCTTGTCGCGCGTCAGGTCGATGCGCGCGCCGGTCAGCAGCGCCTGCGCCAGGAGGTTCATCGCGACGAACAGGATCGCGGCGAGGCCGAGGGCGATGACGGAGTTGCGCCGCCGGGTCAGGGCCGTGGTGTTGAGGGCAGCCGCCATGTCAGCTCCCCTTCTTCCATTCGACGACGACGACGTTGGCGTAGAGAAACAGCGCGATCAGCGAGCCGAAGAACACGATGTCCTTGGCGTCGATCACGCCGCGCGTGATGGCGAGGTAGTGGCCGAGGAAGCTGAAGGACGCGACCGTGTCGACCACCAGCTTCGGCGCCCAGCCGGAGAAGAAGTTCAGCACGATCGGCGTGCCGCTGACGGTGAACAGGAAGCACGCGGCGCAGGCCACGACGAAGGCGATCACCTGGTTGCGCGTCAGCGCCGAGACGCAGGCGCCGATCGCCAGGTACGCGCCCGCCAGCACGAAGCTGCCGAGATAGGCGGCAACGATCACGCCGTTGTCGGGCGAGCCCAGGTAGTTGACCGTGATCCAGATCGGGAAAGTCAAAAGGAGCGCCACGCCGGCGAAGGCCCACGCCGCCAGGAACTTGCCGACGACCGCGCCGGTGAGCGACACGGGCAGGGTCAGGAGCAGCTCGATGGTGCCGGTCTTGCGCTCCTCGGCCCACAGCCGCATGGCGATCGCCGGCACCAGGAACAGGTAGAGCCAGGGGTGGAACGAGAAGAACGGCTCCAGGTCCGCCTGGCCGCGCGCGAAGAAATTGCCGAGGAAGAAGGTCATGGCGCCGCTCAGCGCCAGGAAGATGACGATGAACACGTAGGCGAGCGGCGTCGCGAAATACGCGGTGAACTCGCGCTTGAAGACGGCGACCGTCTCACGCATGGGCGGTCTCCGGCGCGGCGCGCGTGGTGATGGCGCGGAACACCTCGTCCAGCCGCCCACGCTCGACGTGGAATTCGGCGATCTGCCATCCCTTTTGGGCGACGAGCGCGCGCAGGCTTGCCGCGATGTCCTGGCCGTCCGATGGGATCACGGTCAGGCGCACATGCGGACCCGCGCTGTCGCCGAGCTCGACCGCGGCCACGCCGCTCGCCGCCTTGAGCGCTTCGGCCGCGCCCGGCGCCTGCGCGGCGGGCAGCGCGATCGTCACCGCGTTGTGGTGGCGCGAACGCGCCTCGAACTCGGCCGGCGTGCCGTCGGCCACCAGCCGGCCGCCGGCGATGATCACCGCCCGCGAGCAGACCGCGTCGACCTCTTCGAGGATATGGGTGGAGATCACGATCGCCTTTTCCGGCGCCATGGCGCGGATCAGGCCGCGCACCTCGTGCTTCTGGTTGGGGTCCAGGCCGTCGGTCGGCTCGTCGAGGACCAGCACCTCGGGATCGTGCAGCAGGGCCTGCGCCAGGCCGACGCGCCGCTTGAAGCCCTTGGACAGCGTGTCGATCGGCTGCGCCATGACGCCCTTGAGCTGCGTCAGCTCCACGGCGCGCCCGATGCGCCGGTCGCGCTCGGCGCCGGAAAAGCCGCGCAGCTCGGCGCAGAAGCGCAGGAATCCCTCGGCCGTCATGTCGGGATAGGCCGGCGCGCCCTCGGGCAGGTAGCCGAGGTGACGCTTGACCTCGATCGGATGGTCGACGACGTCGAAGCCGCAGACGCGCGCCGTGCCGCTGGTCGGCGACAGGTAGCCGGCGACCATCTTCATGGTCGTCGACTTGCCGGCCCCGTTGGGCCCAAGGAAACCGAGCACCTCGCCGCGCGCGACCTGGAGGGAGATGCCGTCGACGGCGACGATGGCGCCGAACCGCTTGCCGAGGTTGTCGATCTCAATCATCGGCTGCCGAAACCCGTTCCTCGATCGTTCTCGTTGGCCGGCGCCCGGCTTTCAGGCGGGCCGCCCGCGTGCACTGGCTCCCGCTTCGCCCAAGGGCGACGGTGATTTAGTCGACCACGCGGGAATTGCAAGTGTATTTCCTGTAATCCCCGGGGCCTGGGACGGGGATTCCCGCCGGTCGCCGACCGCCGTGGGGCCGGCCCATGGCGACGGGTAGGCTTCCCCTGTATTGATGGCTCGATGCGAAGATCGGCGGCGTGCGGGGCATCCGGGCCATGACCAGTACGGACGCGGCGACACGGGCCACGGCGCGCCCCTGGCATCTCGACGCCACCGCGATCCGGCGGGCACGGCTGCTGAGCGGCTCGGTGCTGTACACCTATGTGACGCTGCATCTGACCAATCATGCGCTGGCCCTGGTCTCGCTCGACGTGGCCGAGCGGGTGCTCTTGGTGCTGCGGCTGGTCTGGCGCAGCCCGCCGGGGACGATCGCGCTCTACGGTGCCTTGCTGGTGCATGCGGTGCTGGCGCTGTGGGCGATCTATCTGCGTCGGCGCCTGCGCATGAACGCGGGCGAATGGGCGCGCCTGGTCCTGGGCCTCGCTATCGTCCCGCTGATGGCGGCGCACGTGGTGGCGAACCGCGTCGCCCCGGCGGCCTTCGGCATCGACACCGACTACGTCTTTGTACTCCTCGGGACCTGGGTCCAGGGCCCGGTGGCCAGCCTCCGCCAGGCCATCGGTCTCTTGGCGGCGTGGGTGCATGGCTGCATCGGCCTGCACCTCGTCTTGCGGTTGAAGCCCTGGTACCCGCGCTGGGTCGCGCTGCTCTATGCCGCGGCCGTGTTGCTGCCGGCCCTCGCGCTGCTCGGTTTCGTCTCGGCCGGGCGAGAAGTCGAGCTGCTGGCGGCCGATCCGCACTGGATCCGGCAGTACGCTGCTTCACGCCGGCAGCCGACCAGGGAGGAGGTCGACTGGATCTACGCTGTCGCCGACGGGATCTCGTGGGGATTCGCCGCGCTGCTCGCCACGACGCTCATGGCGCGGACCGTGCGCAGCTATGCCCGGCGGCGCAGCGTCGTGCGCGTGACCTATCCCGACAAGCGGGTGGTCGAGATCCAGCCGGGCGTCAGCATCCTGGACGCGAGCCGTCAGGCGGGCATCCCGCACGCCGAGGTCTGCGGCGGCCGCGGCCGCTGCTCGACCTGCCGCGTGCGCGTCGGCATGGGGCTCGAGTCCCTGCCCGCGGCGAGCGACGCCGAGCGCAAGGTGCTGGAGCGCATCGCCGCCGCGCCGAACGTGCGCCTGGCCTGCCAGACGCGGCCCGTCGCCGACATTGCGGTGATGCCGCTGCTGCCGCCGACCGCGTCGGCGCGCGACGGCTTCGCCCGCGCCCGGCATCTGCAGGGCCAGGAGCGCGAGATCGCGATCCTGTTCGCCGACCTGCGCGCCTTCACCGGCATGGCCGAGCGCAAACTGCCCTACGACGTCGTCTTCCTGCTCAACCGCTACTTCGCGTCGATGGGCAGCGCGATCGAGCAGTCCGGCGGGCGCGTCGACAAGTTCATCGGCGACGGGGTCATGGCGCTGTTCGGCATCGAGCGCGGGCCGGCCGAGGGCTGCCGGCAGGCGCTCGCCGCGGCCCGCGCCATGGCGCACCAGCTGGACGGGCTCAACGCGACGCTGGCGCACGACCTGGATCAGCCGCTCAGGATCGGCATCGGCATCCATGTCGGCCCCGCCATCGTCGGCGAGATGGGCTACGGCAGCGCCACCACGATCACCGCGATCGGCGACGCGGTGAACACCGCCAGCCGGCTCGAGACGCTGACCAAGGACTACGATTGCCAGCTCGTGCTGTCCGAAGCCGTGGCGCAGCGCGCCGGCGTCGCGCTGTCGGGATTCGCGCGCCACGAGATCATGGTGCGCGGCCGCGAGGGAAAGATGGCGATCCGCGTCGTGCCCTCGGCGCAGGACCTGCCGGCCGGCGGCGCTGCCGCTAGCTGAGGCCCTTCGACTTCTTGTAGGCGGCGACCGCCTTCTCCAGGTCCCTGCGCTCGGAGCAGCCGCCACACAGCTCGCCGAGCTTCTTCAAGAGCTCCTCGGCCTTGGGCAGGTTGTCGGTCATCAGATAAAGCTCGCCCAGATACTCGTGCGCCCCCATGTGCTTGGGATCGATCTCGAGCGCGCGGGTATAGGACTTCAGCGCCGCGTCGTACTGCCCGGTCTTGCGCTGGCTGTAGCCGAGATAGTTCCAGGCATCGGCCTTGCGCGGATCCTTCTGCACCGCCTTTTCCAGCAGCTTGATGGCGTCCTTGTATTTCTCGCTCTTCACCGCCTTGACGCCCTTGTCGTAGTCGCTGCCGCCCGTGGTCTGCTCGTCCAGCGAGGCGGCGGCCAGCGCGGGCGTGGCCGGGGCGGCGAGCCCGAGGGACAAGGCGATCGCCAGGGTGGCGAGCAGGGTCTTGGTGGCCGACATGAAGTCTCTCCTTCGTCTGGTCTTGCCAGGTCCTTGTACGTGTACGTCGGGGCAGGCCGACTTATTCCCCTCCGGGAGCGTCAGGCAGAGGAAGCTGCCAGCGCCTCGGCCAGTTCCTTGGATTCCGGTGCCACGGATGACGGGAAGGCGCCAGCGAGCGCGCCGTCGGGGCCGATCAAGTACTTGTGAAGATTCCAGCGCGGCTGGCCCGCCTCGCCCAGTTCCGCGGCGACCCAGCGGTAGAACGGATGCGCCTTGCCGCCGATCACCGTCTGCTTGGACGTCATCGGGCAGTCGACGCCGTAACGCTGGGAGCAGAACCGGCCGATCGCCGTCTCGTCGCCCGGCTCCCGGGCGCCGAAATCGTTCGACGGCACGCCGAGGACGACGAGGCCGCGGTCGCGCTCGGCCCGCCACAGCTTCTGCAGGCCGGCATATTGCGGCGTGTAGCCGCATTCCGACGCAGTGTTGACGACCAGCACCGCCTTGCCCTTGAAGCGCGCGAGCGGCAGCGGCGATCCGTCGAGCGCGATGAAGGAGAAGTCGTGGGCCGAGGTCATCGCTTGGCTCCCTGCGCGTGGCCGGTCGGCACGATGATAGCGCGGATCAGCGCCAGCGGAGCAAGCGGCGCTCGAGCCGGCCGAGCACGAAGCTGATCACGAGGCCGAGGACCGACAGCACGACCACGCCCGCCAGCAGCTGGTCGGTCTGCATCAAGCTGCCGGCCAAGAGCACCAGCGCGCCAATGCCGGTCTGCGCGTTGATCATCTCGGCTGCGACCACCAGGATCAGCGCGATCGAGGCCGAGATGCGGAAGCCCGAGAGGATGCCGGGCAAGGCGCCGGGCAGCACGACCTTGCGCACGATGTCGAACGGCGGCAGGCCGAAGCTCTGCGCCATGCGGATCAGGCTCTTCGGCACGTTGTCGACGGCGCCGAAGGCGGCGATGGCGGTGGGGAAGAACACGCCGAGCGCGATCGTGGCGACCTTCGACGGCTCGCCGATGCCGAACCACAGGATGAACAGCGGCAGCAGCGCGATCTTGGGGATCGGGAACAGCGCCGAGACCAGCGGCAGGCCGATCGAGCGCACCAGGCCGAACAGGCCGATGGCGAAGCCCACACCCAGGCCCGCCGCCGTGCCGAACGCCCAGCCCAAGAGGATGCGCCGGAGCGAGGCGGCGACGTGCAGGAACAGCTCGCCGGTCGCGGCCATCGCGTAGAGCGACGCGGCGATCTGGAGCGGGCTCGGCAGGAACAGCGCGTTGACGAGCTTGAGCGACGCGGCCGCCTGCCAGGCGGCGATGAGGGCGGCGAAGGCGACGAGGGCCGCGCCGCGATGCAGGCGCGGGGCGAAGCCCCCGCCGCGGAACGGGACCGTGCGCCCGGCGGCCGGTGCCGCTGTCGCGTCAGGCGGCATCGGCCGCGATCTCGCGGTCGGCCGAGGCGGCCTCGTCGCGGATCGTGCGCCAGAGTCGCTCGTGCAGCCCGGCGAGCGCGGCCATGCTGCGCGCGCCGCGCGGCACGTCGACCGTGACGATCTCGCGGATGCGGCCGGGGCGGCGCGACAGCACGACGACGCGGTCGGCGAGACGGAGCGCCTCGTCGAGATTGTGGGTGACGTAGACGGCGGTGATCCGCCGCTGCGCCCACAGACGCTCGAAATCCTCCATCAGCAGGTCGCGTGTCTGCGCGTCGAGCGCCGAGAGCGGCTCGTCGAGCAGCAGCACCGCGGGCCGCGCGGCCAGCGCGCGGGCGACGCCGACGCGCTGGCGCATGCCGCCCGAGAGCTGCTTGGGCAGGGCCGCGCGAAAGTCGGCCAGTCCCGTCAGCGCCAGCACCTCGTCGATCGCCGCGCGCCGCTCGGCCGCGCCCAAGGAATGATGCTCCAGCGCCAGCGCGATGTTGGCCTCGACCGTGCGCCAGGGCAGGAGCGCGAAATCCTGGAACACGTAGGTGAAGGGATTGAGCGTGCCGGGCGGCAGCGCGCCGACCAGCCTCACCTCGCCGCGCGTCGGCCGCAACAGGCCCCCGAGGATGCCGAGCAGCGTGGACTTGCCGCAGCCCGACGGACCGATCAGCGCGAGGATCTCGCCGTCGCGGACCTCGAGATCGATGCCGTCGAGCGCGACGAGATCGTCGTAGGCGTGTCCGACGCCGTCGACGACCAGTTCCATCGCGCCCGACCCGGGCCGGCGGCTCAGTTCGGCACGTCGAGATGGCCCTTGACGAAGCCGAGATCGACCACGCTCTTGGCGTCGAGCGCCTTGTCGACCAGGTTCTGCTGCTGGTACCAGCGCACCTGCTCGTAGAGATCGCGCACGAGCAGCCGGCCCTGCGGGTCGATATAGGGCAGGCTCTGCTTGATCACCTCGGGCTTTGCCTTGGTGTACTTCTCGATGATCGCGATCAACTCGTCGGACTTGGGTCCGAACACGCGCTTGCCCTCTGCGTCGCGGCGCTGGAACGCGGCGTCGTAGTCGGCGGCGGCGGCGACCCAGGCCTTGACGAAGCGCTCCACGACCGGGCGGCGCTCGGCGATCATCTTGGGCGAGGTGAACACGGCGCCGAGCTGCCACGGCGTTTCCTGATGCACCCAGCCGATGATCTTGGCCTCGCCCGCGGCCTGCATCGCGTTGGCGAACTGCGCCGGCGCGATCACGCTGTCGACCTGGCCGCTCTTGACCGCCGCGAGCATGGCCGGCACCGAAGGCAAAGGCGTCAGGTTGACCTTGGCGAGGTCGAAGCCGCGCTTCTCCGCCAGGCGCCCGATCATGTAGTGGAAGGTGGAGCCCGTCTGCGTCAGGCCGAAGCTGTGGCCCGGGAACTGGTCGAGCGACTTGAAGCCGGCGTCATAGGCCTTGTTCGAGACGACATAGGCCGAGAAATCCCAGCCCTTCTCCTCGCGCGACTGCGCGCAGATGATCCTCAGCGTGCCCTTGGCCGCGAGGTTGAAGAAGCCGCCGGTCAGGCCCGTGAGGCCGAAATCGGCGTCGCCCGAGGTGACGGCGACCGCGACCGGCTGGGCGGCGTTGAAGAACTTGATCTCGACCTCGAGCCCTTCGCGGGCGAAGTAGCCCTTGTCCTGCGCGATGAACAGCGGCGCCGAGGACACGAACGTCAGCGCCGAGACACTGACCTTGTCGGCGGCATCCGCCGCAGGAGCGCCGAACGCCGCCAGCGCGGCCAGCGCCGCGCAACCCTGCCAGAACCATCGCCGCGCGATCATGACCGGTTTCCTCCCTGTCGTTCCTTGTTCGCCGCTTGTCGGCGAGACCCTATATCGGGCGGGGGCACCCGGCGTCAAACGGAAGCGACCGTTTTGCACTGCGGGCGGCGCTATCGTATCTGTCGCGCAAACCTGCTCCCCGAGACAAGGATACTCCCATGTACGTGCCCGGCCATTTCAAACAGGACGACCAGGCGGCGATGCATGCGCTGATGCAGGCGCATCCCTTCGCGCTGCTGGTCTCGGTCGTCGACGGCGCACCCTTCGCCACGCACGTGCCGGTCGTGCTCGATCCCGCGTGGGGGGCCAGGGGCACGCTGCGCATGCATGTCGCGCGCGCCAATCCGCATTGGCGCGGGCTGGAGACGGACCCCGCCTGCATGCTCGTGTTCCAGGGACCGAATGCCTATGTCTCGCCGGGCTGGTACGACAAGCATCCCGCGGTGCCGACCTGGAACTACGTCGCCGTGCACGCCCATGGCCGCGCCCGCGCCATGGACGACGGCGCGTTGCGCCGGCTGCTGGACGACCTGTCGGCGATCCACGAGGCGAGCCAGCTCGAGCCCTGGACCTCGGCCAAGCTGACCGAGGAATGGTTCGCCAACATGCGCAAGGCCGTGGTCGGGCTGGAAGTCGAGATCGAGCGGCTGGAAGGCAAGTTCAAGCTGAGCCAGAACCGGCCGGAAGGCGACCGCCGCAACGTGATCCAGGCCCTCAGCCGCGGCAACGAAGGCGCGCGCGCGATCGCCGCGATGATGCGCGAACGCGAGGAGGCGTGAGGGCCTATTCCTCCGCCAGTGCGTAGCCGGCGGAGCGGACGGTGCGGATGGCGTCGGTGTCGTGGCCGTTGTTGACGGCCTGGCGCAGGCGGCGGATATGCACGTCGACCGTGCGCTGCTCGACCTCGACGTCGCGGCCCCAGACGGCGTCGAGCAGCTGCTCGCGGCTGAAGACGCGGCCGGGGTGCTCCATGAAGTGGCGCAGCAGGCGGAACTCGGTCGGGCCCAGGTGCACGTCGCGCCCGGCGCGCCGCACGCGATGCGCCGCCAAGTCCATCTCCAGCTCGCCGTGGCGCAGCGTGGCGCCGCCGAGCGCCGGGCGCGAGCGGCGCAGCACGGCGCGCACGCGCGCCACCAGCTCGTGCGGCGAGAACGGCTTGGTGACGTAGTCGTCGGCGCCGGTGTTCAAACCCCGGATCTTGTCGGACTCCTCGCCACGTGCCGTGATCATGATGATCGGGATGTCGCGCGTCGAAGGTCCCCGGCGCAGCTGCCGGCACAGATCGAGGCCGGACAGATGCGGCAGCATCCAGTCGAGCAGGATCAGGTCGGGCCTGGTCTCGCTGACCGAGACCAGCGCCTCCTCGCCGTCGCTGGCGGCCGCGACGCGGAAGCCTTCGCGCTCGAGGTTGTAACGCAGCATCTCGGTCAGCGCCGCCTCGTCCTCGACGATCAGGATCGATGGTTTCAGCGTCATCTATCCCCCCGTCCCTCCGGCGCGCCGCCCGAATCGGGCGGCGGCTCGACCACCTCGTAGCTGCTGGTATCACCCTTCGGCCGTGCGCTGGCCGGGCGCTGGCCGATCACGAGGAAATGCACGGTCTCGGCGATGTTTGTGGCGTGGTCGCCGATGCGCTCGATGTTCTTGGCGATGAACAGGAGATGCGCGCAGGGGCTGATGCTGCGCGGATCCTCCATCATGTAGGTCAAGAGCTCGCGGAACAGGCTCGAGGTCAGATCGTCGAGGTCGTCGTCGCGCTGCCACACGGCGATCGCCTTTCGCGCGTCGTGCTCGACATAGGCGTCGATCACGTCCTTGATCGCCTGCTGCGCCAGGCGGCCCATGCGCGGCACCGCAGCGACCGGCCGGACCGGCGCCGACTGGTTCAGCGCGATCGCGCGCTTGGCGATGTTGGCGGCCAGGTCGCCGATGCGCTCGATGTCGCTGGCGATCTTGATGGCGGCAAGGATGTCGCGCAGGTCGCGCGCCACCGGTTGGCGCAGCGCCAGGAGGCGCACGGTCTGGCTCTGCACCACTTCCTCGAGCTGGTCGATCGCGCTGTCGTTGCGCACGACGCGGCCGGCCAGCTCGCTGTCGCGCTTGGCGACGGCCTGGATCGCCTGGTCGAGCTGGGATTCGGCCGACCCGCCCATCTCGACGATTGCGTTGGTCAGCCGCTTCAGCTCCTCGTCATAGGACCGGACGATGTGTTGCGCGGTCATCGCTGCTCTCCGTTGCCTCCGTCCGGTCTCAGCCGAACCGCCCGGTCACGTATTCCTGGGTCTTCTCGAGCTTCGGCGTCGTGAAGACGGTCTCGGTCTCGCCGTACTCGATCAGCTTGCCCAGGTACATGAAGGCGGTGTTGTCGGACACGCGCGCGGCCTGCTGCATGTTGTGCGTGACGATCACGATCGTGTAGTGCCCGGCCAGCTCCTCGATCAGCTCCTCGATCTTCGAGGTGGCGACGGGGTCCAGGGCCGAGCACGGCTCGTCCATCAGCAGCACCTCGGGATCGCCGGCGATGGCGCGTGCGATGCACAGCCGCTGCTGCTGCCCGCCGGAGAGGCCGAGCGCGCTTTCGTGCAGCCGGTCCTTGACCTCCTCCCACAGGGCCGAGCCGCGCAATGCGCGTTCGGCCGTCTCGGCCAGCATGCGGCGGTCGTTGATGCCGTCGACGCGGAGCGGATAGATCACGTTCTCGTAGATCGACATCGGGAACGGGTTGGGCTTCTGGAAGACCATGCCCATGCGCTTCCTGAGCGCGATCACGTCGCAGTCGGGCGCGTAGATGTCGGCGCCGCCGAAGGCGATCCGGCCGCCGATGCGCAGGCCGTCGATCAGGTCGTTCATGCGGTTGAGCGAGCGCAGCAGGGTGGACTTGCCGCAGCCCGACGGGCCGATCAGCGCGGTGACGAGGCCCTTTTCGACCGCCATGGTGACGTCGAACAGCGCCTGCTTGGCGCCGTACCACAGGCAGAATTCCTCGACCGCCAGGGCCTGGCCGGCCCCGCCGGGCTTGACGTGGTAGACTGTGCCTTGTTCCTCGACGGCCTTGAGCACCGCGACCATGGATTCTTCTCCTGCCGCTAGAACTGGCTGCCGGCGAACCGCCGCTTCAGCCGGTTGCGGATCATGATCGCACCGATGTTCATGACGAAAATCAGCGCGACGAGCAACAACGTGGTGACGAAGACCATCGGCTTGCCGGCCTCGGAATTGCGCGACTGGAACCCCACGTCGTAGATGTGGAACCCCAGATGCATGAAGCTGCGCTCGAGGTGCAGGAACGGGAAATACCCGTCGATCGGCAGCTCGGGCGCCAGCTTCACCACGCCGACCAGCATCAGGGGCGCCACCTCGCCGGCGCCGCGCGCCATGGCGAGGATGATGCCCGTGAGGATGCCCGGCATGGCGCGCGGCAGGACGATGCGGCGGATGGTCTGCCACTTCGACGCGCCGCAGGCGAGCGAGCCCTCGCGCATGGAGCGCGGCACGGCCGCCAGCGCCTCCTCGGTCGCAACGATCACCACCGGCACGGTCAGCAGCGCCAGGGTCAGCGACGACCACAAGAGACCGCCGGTGCCGAAGGTCGGCGAAGGCAGGCGCTCGGGGTAGAACAGCTGGTCGATGGTGCCGCCCAGGAAATAGGCGAAGAAGCCGAGGCCGAACACGCCGTAGACGATCGAGGGCACGCCGGCGAGGTTGTTGACCGAGATGCGCACGACCGCAACCATGCGGCCCTGGCGTGCGTACTCGCGCAGGTAGAGCGCGGTGACGACGCCGAACGGCGCCACCGCGATCACCAGCAGGATGGTCAGCGCCGCCGTACCGAAGATGGCCGGCATGACGCCACCTTCGGTGTTGGCCTCGCGCGGCTCCTCCGACACGAACTCCCACCAGCGCGACAGATAGACGACGAGCATGTCGCTCCAACCCATCGCGTTGGGCGCGTAGTAGCGCACGATGGCGGAGAGCGGAATCTGCTTCTCCTTGCCGGCGATGTCGGCCAGCACGACGCTGTCCCGGGCGTCGCGGTCCTTGAGTGCCTTGGCCTCGGCCGCGAGCGCCTCGTAGCGCTGGCCAAGGTCCGTCTGGCGCCGGTCGAGCCGGGCCTTGGCTTCGGCATAGGCCGCGCTCGCCTCGCCCTGGTCGATCGCGACCCGCCGCAGACGGAGGCGTTCCTGCTCGAGCGCATGATTGACCGCGCCGATGTCGCCGCGCTCGATCTCGCGGATCCGCTGCCAGCGCGCGCGCGCCTCGCCGTGCAGCCGCGCCAGCTCGCCCGGGCCGAGCAGGTCGGGTGCCTGTTGCCGGCCGTCGGCGGTCAGCGACTTGACGGTGCCGATGAAGGGACCCCATTCCAGCCGCTCGAACAGCATCATGCCGGGCGGTTGCTCGACGGACCGCGCCTCGAACGAGGTCACCCAGAGGAAATCGTCGCCGTAAAGGTCATAGTTCGCCACCCGGTAGAGCGTGCGCGGCGCGAAGCCGTCGCTCCTCGCGATCGCCGCGCGCTGGTCCGGCACCAGCTTCGCCAGCACCTCGGGACCGGGCCGAAACAGCTCGCTGCGGATCGGTTCGCCGGCGATCTTCCTGCCGTCGGCCAGGGTGACGACCGCGATCGGCTTGGGCCAGAAGGTGACCACTCCATTCCAGGCGACCAGCAGCAGGAAGCCCGCGATCATCAGGCAGCCGAACGCCAGCGCACCGCCGAGCGCCCACAGATAGGGCTCGCCGAGCGACTGGATGTCGACCGCGCGGGCGCGGCTCGCCTCGCGCGCGCCCGCAACCTCCAGCTTCAGCCTTTCCACGGCTACCGGCGCTACCATGTTTGCCTGCCCCCGGCTAGAGCTGCGCGGAGCGCTTGCGGAACCGCAGCCGCACGATCTCCGCCAGCGTGTTGATGACGAAGGTCATGCCGAACAGAACCAGGGCCGCGAGGAACAGCATGCGGTAGAGCGTGCCGTCCTTGACCGCCTCGGGCAGCTCGACCGCGATATTTGCCGACAGCGCGCGCAGACCGCTGAAGATGTTCCATTCCAGCACCGGCGTGTTGCCCGCGGCCATCACCACGATCATGGTCTCGCCGACGGCGCGGCCCATCCCGATCATGACGGCGGCGAACACGCCGCTGGCCGCCGTCGGCAGGATCACGCGCGTGGCGGTCTGCCAGGGCGTGGCGCCGCAGGCGAGGCTGGCGCCGCGCAGATGCTCGGGCACCGCATTCAGCGCGTCCTCGGCGATGGTGTAGATCAGCGGGATCACGGCAAAGGCCATGGCGAAGCCGACCACCAGCGTGTTGCGCTGGACATAGGTGTCGACCAGCGCGCCGCGCGGATCGCCGCCCAGCGCGTCGACCAGCGCAGCCGCCGCGTAGGCGAGGAGGGCCGAGGTAGCCAGCACGGCTACCCAGCGCGTCATGTCGACCAGGCCGGCCTGCACCCGCGGCATCGAGCGCAATCGCTGCGCGTGGCGCGGGTCGAGATAGCGGTCGAACAGGTGAAGCGCCGCGAAGAAGGCGAGCGGCCATAGCAGCAGGAACAGGAACGGCGCGCCCGAGCCGCTGCGGGCGTTGACCCAGGCCTTGAAGTCGCCTCCGAACAGCGCTTTCTCGAAGGCGCCGCCGGCGTAGTAGCAGGAGACGAAGGATCCGGCCAAGGCGAGGAAGATCAACGCGAACTTCGGCAGGTTGCCGTAGCGGATCGATACCGGCGTCGGCAACATCTGCCACAGATGCGCGCCGACGAAGAGGCCGAGCGGAACGGCGACGAAGGCCAGCAGCACGGCGGCGATCCAGGTCTCGACGACCGGGGCCAGGATCAGGGCGGCGATGAAGCCGAGCACGACGGAGGGCAGCGACGCCATCATCTCCATGGTCGGCTTGACCACGCCGCGCACGGCCGGATGCACGAACTCGGAGGTATAGATGGCGGCGCCCAGCGCGACCGGCACCGCGAACAGCAGCGAGTAGAACGCCGCCTTGATCGTGCCGAAGATCAGCGGGACCAGCGACAGCTTGGGCTCGAAGCTGTCGGTGCCGGACGAGGACTGCCACGTGTAGCTGGGCTCGGGATAGCCCTCATACCAGATCTTGCCGAAGATCGCCTTGACCGTCGTCTCGGGATGCGGCGCGTGGACGCCCCAGGCGTGCACGCGCGTTCCTTCCTCCATCGCGACGATGCCGTCGTCGCGCGGCGCAAGGGCGAGCGCGCTGTAGCGGACCGCGGCGCTCGCCGGCCTCACCTTGACGACGGTCTGCTCGCTGGTGCCGTGGCGCAGGAAGACGTTGCCGGTGGCATCGGCGGTCGCGAACAGCTTGCTGCGCTGGCTGGGCGCGATGGCGACGACGGGCGCGGTGTGGCGTTCCAGCTCGTGCGCCCGCACCAGCGTCGCGCCGTCGGCCGAGCGGGCTCCGTGGCGCGGCAACTTGAAGTAGATGTCGACCCGCCCGTCCGACCCGCCGAGCACGAGCGACTGGTCGCCGATCAGGAATCCCAGCGCGGTCAGCTCGCCCTCGCCGGCCACCAGGTCGACGCTCTCGGCCAGGACGGGCTTGCGGAAGTCGCGCGTGTCGTAGCGCGCGACCATGCCGCCACGGTCGGCAATGTAGACTTGGTCGGCCGCCTCGGTGGTCAACAGCGTGGCGACGCGGAAACCCGCCGGCAGCGGCGGCAGCTCGACGCTGTCCACCGTCGTGCGCGGCTGGCCGGTCATCAGGTTGATCTTGGTTTCGCCCAAGGTCAGCCGGGCGATTCCTTTTGCGTCGACCGTCGCGATCGTCTTGGTCGGCCGCTCCACCGTTCCCGCGATGTGGTAGTCGGCGGCGACGATCGGCGTCCCGGGATCGGCCACCTTCTCCGCCGGCTCCAGGCGCGCTTCGACGCTCAGGCGGCGGACCTGTCCGCCCGGGATGGAGGCGTAGATCGCCTCGCCGTCGGTGCGGTCCGGAGAGCCCGGCAGCTCGCTGGCGCCCGCCGGGATCGACCCGCCGGGCAGAACCTGAACC
The DNA here is from genome assembly GCA_023150455.1 of Alphaproteobacteria bacterium. Classification (GTDB taxonomy): domain Bacteria; phylum Pseudomonadota; class Alphaproteobacteria; order JAEULC01; family JAEULC01; genus JAEULC01. Next base: position 34,029 of record JAKLKW010000019.1, read on the forward strand.
GCGATTTTCAGCTGTGCGAACCGGATGGACCCGTCGTCGAGGCCGAAGACGATGTTGTCGCCCGCGCGCGTGCTGGCGAATGCGGTCGCCCGGCGCCCTTCCAGGTCGAAATTCGCGACGCGGAGCGGCGTGCCGGTATCGACATGGATCGCCTGCACCTCGCCGCGGTCGGTGACGGCGACGGAGAGCGTCTTGTACTCGTCGACGCGGTCGACCAGCACGCGGCCCTGCGTCGCTGGGCGCTCCACGGTGCGCACGGCGGTTACGGAGCCGCCGGCGAACAGCGGCACCGTCACTTCGGCGAGAAAGGCCATGATGCCGAACACGGCCACGATCACGCCGATCCCGCCGATGCGGATGCCCCAGTCGGCGACCATGTCGGCGACGACGACGGACCGGCGCGTCTGGAAGCTGCGCTTGCGCGCCGGGGCGGCTGGGGACGGCGGGGCGGCGGTCGTTGTCATGTCATGCCGGAAGCGACGGACACGGAAAGAAGCGGGCGCCCGACCTGCACCGCGATGCGGCCGATACGGGCGCCCTAGTCAGAGGGGTCAGCCTAATTGACCAGCTTCTTGGCCTTCAGGTCCTGCTCGGCGATGGTGCTCGGCACCGGGAAATAGCCGTCCTTGACCACGGCCTGCTGGCCCTGCTTCGAATAGATGAACTTCACGAATTCGCCCCGCACCGGGTCGAGCTTCTCGTTCGGGTTCACGTTGACATAGATGTAGAGGAAGCGCGCCAGCGGGTAGTCGCCCGAATAGGCGTTCTCGGCGTTGCCGTCGAAGCACTTGCCGCCCGGCTTGGCGGCCAGCGGCACGGTGCGCACGTCGGCGGTCTTGTAGCCGATGCCGGAATAGCCGATCGCGAACTTGTCGGATGCGACGCCCTGGACGACGGTCGACGACCCGGGCTGCTCCTTGACGCTGTCCTTGTAGTCGCCGTTGAAGAGCGCGACTTCCTTGAAGTAGCCGTAGGTGCCCGAGGCCGAGTTGCGGCCGTAGAGCGAAATCGGCTTCGACGCCCATTCGCCGGTCAAGCCCACATCGCCCCAGGTGGCGGCATCCTTGCCGGCCCCGCCTTTGCGCGTCTTCGAGAAGATCGCGTCGACCTGCTGGAGCGTCAGGCACTGGATCGGGTTGTCCTTGTGCACGAACACGGCGAGCGCGTCGACGGCGCTGCGGATGGCCGACGGCTTGTAGCCGAACTTCTTCTCGAAGGCGTCGATCTCGGCGCCCTTCATCGGGCGCGACATCGGGCCGAACTGCGACGTGCCGGCGACCAGCGCGGGCGGCGCGGTCGAGGAGCCCTTGCCCTCGATCTCGATCTTGACGTTGGGGTACATGGACTTGAAGCCCTCGGCCCACAGCGTCATCAGGTTGTTGAGCGTGTCCGAGCCGATCGACTTCAAGCTGCCCGACACGCCGCTCACCGGCTTGTAGTCCGACAGCTTTGGGTCGATCTGCTGGGCGTTCGCGGCAAGGGCCGTGCCCATGGTCAGGGCGGCCGCCGCCATCAAGCCTGTGGTCCAGCGCATTCCGTTGCTCCTCGCGTTCAGTGTGGCGGTGATCTTGTTGTCTTGCGGGCGGACCTTAGGGCGGCGCGGCAACGCTATTGCTACAGTTGCGTTGCGGATCCGTGACATCATCAAGTCTTTGGAAAAGCTGGCACTTTTCCATATCCGCCGCACGTGCGCCAAGAAAAAGACATACCATCGCACGGTGGCGGAAGCGTTGATCTGGATCAGGCGGACGAAGGGGCGCCGGTCACGGCTCGGGCAGGGCGGCCGTCCTGCTGCGCTCGGCTTCCGCCGGCCGGGGCGTCGGGCGCGCGGCCGGCACGTAGACGGTGAAGGTGCTGCCCTCGCCCACTTCGCTCTCGATGGTCAAGGCGCCGCGATGGCGGCTGACGATATGCTTGACGATGGCAAGCCCCAGGCCGGTGCCGCCGAGCTGGCGCGAGCGCGCCGCGTCGACGCGATAGAAGCGCTCGGTCAGGCGCGGCAAATGGCGCCGCTCGATGCCGTCGCCGCGGTCGATCACGGCCACCGCCACGGCGCCGAGCGACCCGCCGACGAGACCCGGCGCCGCCGTCGCGTGCCAGCCGCGCACGGTCACCGCGGTGCCCGCGCGGGCATACTTGATCGCGTTGACCACGAGGTTCTGGAAGACCTGGGCCAGCTGGTCCTCGTCGCCGGTCGCCGGCGGCAGGCCGGGTGCGATCTCGAGCTCGAGCGTCATCTTGCGTTCCGCCGCCTGCGGCCGCAGCGCATCGAGCACCCCGCGCAGCGTCTCGCCGACATCGGCCGTCGCGGTCGGCGGCGTGTGCTCGAACAGCTCGATGCGCGACAGCGACAAGAGGTCGTTGACGAGGCGCGTCATGCGTTGCGCCTGGTCGTGCATGATGGCGAGAAAGCGCTCGCGCGCCGATTCGTCGTCCTTGGCCGGGCCGCGCAGCGTCTCGACGAAGCCCAGCAGCGTCGCCAGCGGCGTGCGCAGCTCGTGGCTGGCGTTGGCGACGAAATCGGCGCGCATCTGCTCGCCGCGGCGGATCACGGTCATGTCGTTCAGCGTCACGACGGCGGCGACGTCCGGCAGGTCGAGCGCGACCTGCCCGACATGCGCCGTGAAGTGCCGCTCGACCGGCACAGCGAGGGAGAACTCCACCTCGCGCGCGGTCTCGCCCCCGAGCACGGCGTCGACGGCCTGCAGCAGCAGGGGATGGCGGATCGAGGCGGTCAGGTCGCGGCCCACGCCGGCCTTGCCGACGATCTGCGCCGCGGCACGGTTGACGCGCACCACGCGCCGCTCGGCATCGAGCAGCAGCAGCGGCACCGGCAGCCCGTCGAGGATGGATTGCGCGACGCGCCGCCCGCTGTCGCCGACGCGCAGGCTCTGCGCCGCGCGGTCGATCGCGCCCGCCGCGCCGAGCAGGCGGGCGAGGGCGCCGTGGCGCGGCGCTTCGCTCGGCTCGCCTTCGTTCGATGCGCGCAAGGCGCGCAGGAAGCGCACGGTTTCGGCGGTCGCCAGCGCGCCGAGCACGGCGCCGGCGGCCGCCGACAGCAGCGCCCCGGACAGGGCCGCCACGGGCGCCAGCGCACCCGCCAGCCACAGCGCCGCCAGGGCCGCCCAGCCCGGCAGCGCGAGGATGGCGGCGAGCAGCACGGCGCGCAGCAGCGTCGGCAGCTTGTCCATGGCGCCTGAGAGAAAGCCGCGGGCGCGGCCCCCGTCAAGCCTTCGTCCCTGTGGATTGTGTTAGCCGATGCGCAGCACGGGCTCGCCCAGCGCATCCATCAGCGGCACGACGCCGAGCCCCGACGCGGCCGAGGCGGCGAGCGTGCCTTCGCGCCGCTTGGGCGCGCCGACGGCGATCGGCCTCGTGACGTAGCTGTTGAAGTCGGTCGCCGCGAACAGGAACTCCGGCGCCGTCGAATGCGCGAGATGCGCGATCGCCGCGGTGACGATGTCGCCGCCCCAGGTGTCCTCGATGATCATGGCGAGGCCGAGCGACTGGCAGAGGTCGCGGATCTGCCGCGCCTTGGTGAGGCCGCCGACCTTGGAGATCTTGAGATTGACCACGTCGGCGGCGCGGTCCTGCGCCGCGCGCAGCACCATCCCCACGCCGTCGATCACCTCGTCGAGGATGAACGGGCGCTGTGTGCGCTCGCGGATCGCGCGGCATTCCTCGTAGCTGGGGCAGGGCTGCTCGATATAGACGTCGACGTCCTTGACCGCGTCGACCACGCGCGTCGCCTGGTGCATCAGCCAGCCCGTGTTGGCGTCGGCTATCAGCACGTCGCCGGGCTTGAGCTTCTCGGCGCAGGCCTTGATACGCTCGATATCGGTGTCCGGGTCGCCGCCGACCTTGAGCTGGAACTTCGAGTAGCCTTCCTTGCGGTAGTCGCCGACGCGGCCCGCCATCTGCTTCGCGCTCTCCTGCGAGATGGCGCGATAGAGCCGGAACGAATCGCCGTGCGCGCCGCCGAGCAGGGTCGCGACCGGCAGGCCGGCGATCTTGCCGGTGATGTCCCAGCAGGCCATGTCGAGCGCCGACTTGACATAGGGATGACCGCGCATCGCCTGGTCCATGCGCCGGTTGAGCGCGCCGAGCGCGGTCGGATCCTGCCCGATCAGCGCCGGCGCCAGCTCCTTGATGCCGGCGCGGGCGCCGGCGGCGTAGGCCGGCAGGTAGGCAGGGCCGAGCGGACAGACCTCGCCATAGCCGGTCACCCCGGCATCGGTTTCGACCGCGACCACCGTGCTGTCGAACACCGTCACCTGGTTCCCGCCCGACCATTTGTAGCTGCCCTCGTGCAGCGGCAGCTCGACGCGCCAGGCGCTGATCTGGGTGATGCGCGGATGGGACTTGGCAGATGCGGTCATGGATGGCGGTCTCCGGCGGCGGAAGGGCTGAGAGGATTACGCGACCCGTGCCGGTCTGTCACGCCGGGCCGCCGCGACGGCCGCACCGCAACGAGATGCGGGCGGGGCGCCGTGTAGCATCCCGCCCGCCGGATAGGGAAACAGAGTCAGGACCGCGTTCAGCCAGTGCGGTATTCCTGCGACTTGAAGCTCAGCCGCCGCGTCACTTCCGGCGCGTCGGCGATCTTTCGGATATTGGCCCAGGTCTGCTTGTAGTTCGGGATCACCAGCTCGTTGACGCCGGCGTTGATCACGTTGCCTTGGACGCCGGTCGGATATGCGAAGAGCATGAAGGTCTGGCCGCGCTTCGCCGATGCCGTGGGCTGCACCATCGCCTGGGTCGACCCGGCCTCGTTGTAAACCTCGACCAGATCGCCCGCCTGCAGCGAGAGTTCCTTCATGTCGTCCGGATTCATCTCGATGAAGGGGAACGGCATGCGATCCATCACGAAGTCGTTGTGCTGGTCCATGAAGGCGTTCTGCCAGACGATGTTGGCCCGGCCGTTATTGATGAGGAACTTGTTCTTCGCCTTCTGCTCCGCCTTGCCGGCAGCCTGCAAGCCGCGCCAGGGGGTCGCCATGAAGCGGGCCTTGCCATCCTTCGTGCTGAACTTGCCGTCGGCATAGAGACGTTGCGTGCCGACGATCTTGTTGTCCCGGAACCCGGTCGCCGGCTCCTGGAAGCCGTTGTTGCCCATGGCCCGCAGGCGGGCATAGGTGACATGCTGCCCGCCTTCCGCGTGCTTGTTGTAGCCGTCCATGAAGGCGTCTTCTTCGCTCTTCCAGTCGTAGCCCTTGAACTGCTCGGCGTACTTGGCATTGCCCTGCTCGCGGAAGACGCGCTCCAAAGCTCGAGCCAGGGCCGCGGCGATCAGGCAGTCGGGCTTGGCCTGGCCGGGGGGGTCGGCGTAACGCTCGGTCAGGCGCATGCGGCGCTCGCCGTTCATCGACGTCAGATTCATCTCGCCGGCGACCGCCGCGGGCAGCCACACATGGCTCGCCTGGCCGATTTGGGTCGGCACGATGTCGACGTCGACCGAGAACAGGCCGCCCTGACGGATCGCCACCATGATCGCATCGACCATGGCTTTGCGGTCACCCCAGGGCACGGTGTTCATGGCGTCCTTCACCATGTCGGTGCGCCGCTTGTAGACCTGCTTGAACTTGTGGGCGTTCAACGTGGTCTTGTAGTGGTCGCAGGCCCAGACGTGGTGCACGCCACCGCGGCCTTCGATGAGAAGCTTGTCGACATAGGCCGCCGGGCGGCCGACATGGGCGTCGGAGGGCCGCACGTAGCCTTCCTGATGGCCGCCGAGGCGGACAACGCCGCCACCGGGCCGGCCGACATTGCCCGTCGCCAGGGCAAGGTTGGTGATCGCCCCGTTGGTGCGATAGTTGTCGTTGCCCCAAATGATGCCCTTCTCGTAGCCGAACATCGTCCGGCGGCGCTTGCCGCCTTCCTTCGGCTCCGCGATCCAGTGCGCCGCCTTGCGCATGTCCTCGACCTTGAGGCCGGTGATCTTGGCCGCGTCCTCGAGCGAGGTCTTGTTGGTGGCCAGCGTCGTGGCGAAATCGGTGAGCTCGCCGCCACCGGCCGCGCCACCGCCGGGGCGGGCGGGAACCATGGCCGCGCCGGCAGCGGCAGCCAGAGTGTGGGCGGCGATGAACTGCTTGTCGACCCAGCCTTTCTCGGCGATGTAGGTCAGCAGCGCGTTGAACAGGACCAGGTCGGTCCCGGACTCGAGCGCCAGGTGCAGCACGTTGTCCTTGCCCGCCTCCGTCTCGCAGGCGGCGACCGTCACCGTGCGTCGTGGATCGACGATGACGATCTTGGCTGGTGCGTGCGCCTCGCCCGGCAGTTGCTGTTTCTTCTTGTCCATGGAGGTTCCCCGGAGATTGGGAACCCAATGGTTCAGGAAGTAGTTGGTTTGCGTCTCGAGCGGATTGGTGCCGATCGCGACGATCGTGTCGGCAAGCTCGGCATCCTCGTAGCAATTGTTGAGCTCGCCGACGCCCATGTCCCGCGTGGCGTGAACCTCGGAGTTGTAGGCCGGCCTGTTGTGGATGCGGACGTTCTTGACCTTCATGGAGCCGAAATAGAGCTTGCCGGTGCCCCAGGTGTTCTCGTAGCCGCCTGCGGAGCCGCCATGATCGAACATCGACACGAACAGACCGTCCTCGCTGCGGCGAGGTGTGGTTTTCGGCCATCCGCGCCCCGCGGATCGACCCGAGCCCCGAGTTCACGACGCAGCCGACGTCCGGCTTGATGACGAGGTGAACGTCCTGGCCGTTCTGCTTGACGATGTTGTACATCGACGGCGGGTACCAGGCCGGCGTCTCCGCGCCCTGCTGCTTGGCGAGGTCCACCCCGAACTTGTTCTGGCTCGGCGCGAAGCCGCCCTGCCGATTGGCGGGCCAGCTATAGGCCTTGTAGCCGCAGCCGACGATGCAGTAGTGGCAGGTGACGTTGTGTTCCTTGGCGTCGGCCGGGATGATCGGAAGCCGATCGACTTGCCGCTTGAAGGTCATGGCAGCCCTCCTCAAAGCACGTTGGAAAGCCGGCCGTACAGGAGCTCGTCGACCCCTTCGGCGTAAATGTCGCCCTTGGCGTCGACGCGCAGCGTGAACTGGGCCAGGTTCTGCGTCGCGTGTCCCCAGATCTGCTGGCCGCCCTTTTCGCAATCGAAGCGACCGTAGTGCCCGGGGCAGTTGAGCGTCTTGTCGGCCGCGACGTAGTTGAGCGGGAAGCCCTTGTGGGGACACAAGGTCGAGAACGCGACGACGTCGCGTTCCGGCCCGACGCCGCCTTCGACCGCGCGGCCGAGCTTCAGCAGGACGCCCGGGGAGTCCGCGTCGGGATAGGCGATGTCGACCGGCTGGTCGACCTTCAGATCCTTCACGTTGCCCAGCTTGGCGCCGGGATAGGCGACGCGGGCCAATGTCGGCGCTGCTTCGGCCCGGTTGGCCACGAACGTGGCGGCTGCGACGCCGGCAGCCGCGATGCCGCCGCCGCGCAGGAAATGACGGCGGCCGATCTCGGCCATCCGATGGCACTTGGTCATGCGTGTCCTCCCACCCGACCGTGTGAACAGGTCTTGCCGGCGGGAAGAGCAAGCTGCGGACCAGCGCGGCAGTCCCTGGCGCGTCAGGGGCTTAACGATGACGCCGCGGTCCGGCGCCGGTCAGGACGTTCGGAGATCCGGACGCGCCGGCGGGCGCGATGTTCGGGACGCCGAACGGCTCAGGCTTCGCCTTCGGGGTTCAGGCCGAGCCGCCGCATCTTCTCCCACAACGTCGTGCGCGAGATGCTCAGCAGCTCCGCCGCCTTGCCGACCTGCCCGCCCGTGCGCTCGAGGGCGGACAGGATGTGGCGGCGCTCGGCTTCGTCGCGCGCCTCGGCCAGCGACATCGATTCGGCGCCGGCCGGCGCGGCTGCGTTGCCGGGCACGGCCTCCGGGAACAGCGCCGGCGCATCGACCAAGGATGCATCGCTGAGCGCGACCGCTCGCTCGATCCGGTTGCGCAGCTCGCGCACGTTGCCGGTCCAGGCATGGGTGCGCATCGCTTCGCGGGCGGCGAGCGTGAACCCGCGGACGTCGCGGCCGAACAGGTCGCAGAACTCGTCGAGGAACCGCCGCGCCAGACCCGGGATGTCCTCCTGCCTCTGCCGGAGCGGCGGGATCGCCACCGGAATCACGTTGACGCGGTAGTAGAGGTCCTCGCGGAAGCGCCCGTCGCGCACGCGCGCATCGAGATCGGCGTTGGTGGCGCAGAACAGCCGCGCGCGGAACTCGACCGGCCGCTCGCCGCCGACGCGGAAGAACACGCGCTCCTGCACCAGGCGCAGCAGCTTGGCCTGCACGGCCGGCGGCAGCTCGGCGACCTCGTCGAGGAACAGTACGCCGTCGCGCGCGCGCTCGGCATAGCCTTCGTGCCGGCTGGTCGCGCTGGTGAAGGCGCCGCGCTCGTGGCCGAACAGCTCGCTGTCGATCAGCTCGGGCGGGATGGCGGCGCAGTTGACCGCCATGAACGGCTTGACCGCGCGCGGTGAGATCCGATGGACGAAGCGCGCGGCCACTTCCTTGCCGACGCCGCTTTCGCCCGTGAACAGCAGGTTGCTGTCGATGTCGCCGACGCGCCGCAGCAGCGTCTCGATCCGCCGCATCGGCGCTGACGTGCCGAGAACCGCATCTTCGCCCGGGTGCAGGGCGTCGTGCTGCTCGAGCAGGCGGTCGATGCGCGCGAGGAACTCCGGTAGGTCGAAGGGCTTGGTGATGTAGTCGTCGGCACCTTCGCGGATCAGCCGCACGGCCTGGGGAATCTCGCCGTAAGCGGTCATGAACAGGACGGGCACGTCGCGCAAGCGCGCGCGGGCGCGCTGGAACAGCTCCTCCCCGTTCATGTCGGGCAGGCGGATGTCGCAGATGACGAGATCGGGACGCTCAGCCGAGAGCCCGGCCAGCGCTTCGCCGCCGGTCTGCCACCAGATCGGCGCGTGCTTTTCCAGCGACAGGCGTTGCACCAGGGACTCGCCCATGATCGGGTCGTCCTCGATCACCGCGATGCGACAGGACTTAAGCGACTGCATCGAGCCGTTCTCCCTTCGTGACGGGAACGACAATCGCGAGCGTCGTTCCTTTGCCCGGCGCAGTCCGGATCGCGACCGTGCCGCCGATCCGGTTCAGCAGCCGCGCCGCGGTCCACAGGCCCAGCCCGACCTTGGCGCTGGGCGCTTCCGGCGATGCGCTGCCGAGCAGCGCCGCCATGTCGGGCGGGAGGCCGGGCCCTTCGTCGCCGATCTCGAACCGGACACTGTCGCCGTCGCGCGCCGCCGCGACCCGCACACACCCGCCGACCGGCGAGGCCGCGCAGGCGTTGAGCAGCAGGTTGAGCACGATCTGCCTGACTGCGGCGCCGTCGACCTGCAGCGTCGCCGGCAGGGAATTGTGCCAATCGAGCCGGATCCTCCGCCGGACGGTCTCGTGCCGGACCAGGTAGCGCAGGTCGTCGATGTCGCCATGCGTCAGCCGGTCCGGCTGGTCGCCGCCCTTGTAGGTCACCAGCGCCGCGCGCACGACGTTCCTGATGCCGGTGAGCCCGCGCTCCAGCAGGTCCAGCGACCGGCGCCGGACGTCGACGTCGTCGCCGTGCTTCCTCAGCGTATCGACCGCGTTCACCATGCCGCCGAGCGGGTTGTTCACCTCGTGCGCCATGCTGGAGGTGAGCTTGCCCAGAAGATAGACCTTCTCCTCGCCCGCCAGCCGCTGCGCCAGCGCCTCGCGTTCGCCGATGGCGGCCGCCATCGCGTTGAATCGGTGGAACAAGCGGCCGAACTCGGTGCGCTCGTCGCCCAGCCGCTCCTGCGGGATCGCCTCGACCCGGCCGCCGCGCAAGCGCTCGACATGGACGCCCAGCAGCTTGATCGGGCCGACCATCCGCCGCGTCATGGCGTAGCCGACGACGGCGAACAGCAGCGCCAAGCCGGCGTTGAAGAGCACGAGCGTGCGCAGCACCTCGCGGCGCACCTGCAGCAGCTTGGCGATGTCGACCTCGGCGATCAGGTGCCCGATCAGCGTGCCGCTGTCGAGCAGCGGGCGATGCAGCAGCGCCGTTTTCTGCGCATCGTCGATCACGAGCTGCCGGCGATCGTCCAGCCGCCCAGCCAGCGCGGCGGTCACCGGATCGCCGACCGGGAAGCTGCGCGGGTCGGACGAGGCCAGCACCGAGCGTCCCGGCAGGGCCACGATGGCGTAGCGCAGGGTCAGGCCGGCATACCGGCCGCGCGCGCGGTCGAGCGCGTCGAAGGCCTCCCAGACGTCCTGACGCAGCACGGCGGGCGCGATCGCGGTCGACAGCCCGTCGAGATAGGCGCCGGCCAGCTCGCTGAGATGCGCTTCCTGATCCGACGTCAGGCGGCGGAGGATGACCGTGGACATCGCCGTCGCGACCAGGATCATCAGGACAGCCACCGCCGCGGGCACCCTGACGGTCAGCGGCCAGGTCAGCGGCGATCGCCAGCGGGTCACACCTGCTTCCTCACGAAGTCGTACTTGGCGGCGATGCCGTCGAACAGCGCGTCGTCGGGCGCGCCGAAGCGGTCCAGCCGCAGCATCGCCAGCACTCTGCGGCCAAGCGGATGATCGCTCATGCTCAAGAGGGCATGGCCGAGGCCACGCACGTTGGCCGACGACTCGTAGTTCCTGTTGCAGGCGACGGGGGGAAAGCCCAGCCATTCCGATTTTCGGATCACCCTTGTCTGCCGCGTGAGATCCGGATCGATCTCGGCGACGACCTCCCAAACGTAACCGTCCACGCTGCCGCTGTGGGCCAGCCCGGCGGCGACGGCGCGGATCACGTTGCGGTGCCCGTAGGTGTAGAAGGTTCGCGAGAAGAACGAGGCCGGGCTTTCGCCCATCGTCGCCAGCAGATGGCGGGTCACCAGGAAGCCCGAGTTGCTGTCCGGGTCCGAGAAGGCGTGGATCTTCCCGCGCAGGTCCTCGACCGACCGGGCCGGGTCGTTCGCGTTGACGACGATGTAGGACTGGTAGCGTCCCTGGCCGTGATGGATCGGTATGGCCACGAGCGATAGCCGCTCGCGGTACTGGACGTAGGGGAAGCCGCAGATCCACGCGGCGTCGATCTGGCCGGACAGCAGCAGCGCGGTCATTTCCTGATAGGTGCGCCGCTTCACCAGCGCCACGTCGCGCCCGAGGCTCTCGCTCAGGTACTGCTCGAGCACCGTCAGCAGCTCGAGGTCCGAATCGAGAAAGACGGGCGTCAGGCCGAACGTCGCCGGCGCGGCGACGCGTGCGACAGCCGCCGGCGACGCCAACAGGACGCCGGCGGCGGCGCCGAGGAATCGGCGCCGCGACGTTCGCGGCGGCAGTTCTTCCGGCAGGGCGTGCCGGGACATTTCCTCACCCGTTTCGCGCCGTCGCTGCTCCGCGGCGCCTCTCGGTCCTCCACCGAGGTTAGTTCCTCACCGCCCACTCCGCAAAGGTCAATCCGCCCGGTGAATGCCGCAATCGCCAACTACCCGATCCGGGACGGCATCAGGAGCGTGCGCTGGAGCGGGCTCTTGTTGTCGTCGGACATCAGCCACCGCAGCGCGGCGCCCGCATCGGGGCCGTCTCGGGGGCCGCGGCAGCTCCACGCGCCAGGCGGTGACCTGGGTGATGCGCGGATGGGACTTGGCGAATGCGGCCTTGGATGGCGGTTTCCGGCGGCGATTCGGCAGGACTGCGGCCACCAGCGACTTGAGCGGCAGGTCCTGAGCCACCTGCCCGATTCCCCACAGCATGATCCCCGGAACGAGGGCGAGGATCCGGTTCCCGGCCGCCGGGCGGCGATGAGACCGCCTGGTCTGGCGGTAGTCGCCGATCGATGACATGATCGCGACCGGTCATACGCCACTGCGGCCCGAACCATGCGCAACCGCCACGTCGCCAGCCAGAGAAGCGCGAGCGACAACCAGCTCTACTCGGGCCTGATCCGGCTGCACATCCTGCACCATGCCGTGCGCGAGCCGATCTTCGGCACCGGCATCATGGAGGAGCTGGCCCGCCACGGGTACAAGCTGAGCGCCGGCACGCTCTACCCGCTGCTCCACGGGCTGGAGGCGCGCGGCTACCTGCGCTCCCGCCAGGAGCGCAACGGGCGCAGCGCGCGCCGGCTCTATCGTGCCACCCCGGCCGGCAGGCGCGCGCTGGCAGAGGCCAGGGAGAAGGTCCGCGAGCTGTTCGGGGAGCTGTTCGAAGACGACTGATGCCGGTAGCGCGTCAGGCGATGCCCGCGGCCAGCGCCAGGCCGAGTGCGATCATCATCGCGGCCACGAGGATCTGAACGAAACGAAGCGTCACTTTCTTCAAGAGACGCGCCCCGAGCCAGGCTCCCAGAAAGGCGCTGGCCGTCCCCACCGCGACAGCCGCGAGTACGTGGCGGTCCAAGGCGGCGAACTGCGCGGTGTAGAACGACAGGCCGTAGGCGACGAGCCGGACCGTATCCACGATCACCGTCGACACCACGCCGGTGCCGATGAAGGCCTCTTTTGTCAGGCCCGCCTTGATGAGAAAGGCCGTCCGGAACGCGCCCTGGTTGCCGGTCAGGCCGCCGAAGAAGCCGGAGATCAGCCCGCCCAGAATCAGCAGACGCGGCGGGACTGCGAGATTCTCCAGGCGGGACGACAGCTCCAGGCTGGCGAAGGCGACGATCAGCAGCCCGACCGTCAGCTTGAGTACGGAAACCTCGTGGGCGGCGCCGGCGAAATGATAGGTCGCGAGCGGCGGCAGCCCGGCGAACACGGCCAGGAGGCGGGCGCCGAGGATGGCCGCGAGCGCCGCGGGAAGCCCAAACCGCAGCACGGCCCCCCAGTCCGCCTGCCGCCCGATCAATCCCACCTTGAACAGGTTGTTGGCCAGATGCACTACCGCGGTCGCCGCGATCGCCACTGGCACTGGAAAGAACAGCGCGAACACCGGCATCAGGACGGTGCCGAGCCCGAAGCCGGAGAACAGCGTCAGGCCCGATACGGCAAGGGCCGTTGCGGCAATGACCGCGTATTCAGCCATGCCGGGCGCCTTCTCATGCAGTCGCCGAGACGATCGGATCCGCTCCGGGCCGATCCGCCGCTGACAGGCAAGTCGCAGGCGTCGGTCGGGATCCGCTCTTCAATTGTGGAAGAGCGGGGCCTGCTTGATCGCGGGAATCCCGACTTGGATGAACTCCACCTTTTCCGCCGTGTGGCACGCGTTGCAGGCGGCGCGCAGGACGTCGAAGCGCTCCTTGAAGAGAGCGATGTCCTTCTTCTTGATCGCGTCCAACACGTTCGGGTATGCCACCTTCAGGAAGATCTCTTCGGCATTGGCACGACGCTTGGGTCGGCGCTCGTATCCATTCATGATGGCCCATGCGATCTTTTCGCCCGTATAGCGCGCATAGTCCCAGTTGCCCTCGATGGCGCCGAAATACATTTCCGTGTAGCGATAGTTCACCTCGAACATTGCCATGTCGAATCCGCGGAGCTGGCGGTCGATCGCTTCCGTCTGCTTGTCCGGCGGCAGCGCCTTGAGCCAGCCGCCCGCCTGCGGCGGGTTCGGGACCTGGGCCTGCACGGTGGCGAAGCCGACAAGGGAGGCGACGGCGACGATCCCCATAATGGCGCGCGGTCGGCGTAAGTCCATCATGCGTACCTCCTAATCTTGGGGTTTGTGGTCCGGTGCCGCAGCCGATCATTCCACGGCGCGCTGCCGCACTTTCCCAGAGAAGTCCGCGGGACCGGATGGTGCTTGCATTGTCTATCGTATACCGATATCGAGAGTCGATACGCCAATTTGACGCGGGGGGCAACGACCATGGCAAATGACGCTCGAGTGGCCGAGGCGCATGCGACGGCGCGCCGGCACCATCGCCATCGCCGGCCGCTCGGCGAGATCTTCCTGGTATTTCTCCGCCTGGGGCTGACCTCGTTCGGCGGGCCGATCGCGCATCTGGGGTATTTCCGCGACGAGATCGTCAACCGCCGGAAATGGATGGACGACCACGGCTACGCCGACCTGGTGGCGCTGTGCCAGTTCACGCCCGGTGCCGCCAGCAGCAAGGTCGGAATCGGCGTCGGCTTGGCGATGGGCGGGCTGCCGGGCGGCATCGCCTCGTGGCTCGCGTTCACCCTGCCGTCGGCGCTGGCGCTGGTCCTGTTCGCCTATGGCGTCAGCACCTACAGCGATCTTCTCGATTCCGGGTTCCTGCACGGGCTGAAGGTGGTCGCGGTCGCGGTCGTGGCGCTGGCGGTCTGGGGCATGGCGCGCAACCTGTGCCCCGACCCGACGCGCGCGAGCCTGGCCATTGCCGCGGCCTGGGCATTCTCGCTGTGGCCGAGCTCGCTTGGCCAGATCGCCGCCATCGCGGGCGGCGGGCTGTTCGGCGTTCTGTTCCTCAAGGACACGCGCGACGGCGCGCACGAACCGCTGCACGCCGGCGTTTCCAGGCTTGTCGGTGCGACGGCGCTGTTCCTGTTCTTCGGCCTGCTGGTCGGCCTGCCGGCCTTCGCGGCGGTTTATCCTTCGCATGCGCTGGGGATGTTCGACAGCTTCTATCGCACCGGCTCGCTGGTGTTCGGCGGCGGGCATGTGGTGCTGCCGCTGCTGCAGTCCGAGGTGGTGCAGCCCGGCTGGGTCACGGGCGACACGTTCCTTGCCGGGTACGGCGCCGCCCAGGCGGTGCCGGGGCCGCTGTTCACTTTCGCCGGGTATCTAGGCGCCGTCATGGACCCGCAGCCCAACGGCTGGCTCGGCGCCGCAATCTGCCTGGTCGCGATCTTCCTGCCGTCGTTCCTGCTGACGCTCGGCGCGCTGCCGTTCTGGGAAGACCTGCGCCGCGTGCGACCGGTGCGCTCGGCGCTGCTGGGCGTCAACGCCGCCGTGGTCGGGCTGCTGCTGGCGGCGCTCTACAACCCGGTATGGACCAGCGCGGTCAAGTCGCCGGCCGACTTCGCCCTGGCGGCGACGGGCTTTGCGTTGCTGGCGTTCTGGAAGTGGCCACCCTGGCTCGTGGTCATCCTGACGGCTGCCGGTGCCGCGGGCATCGAATCGCTGCCTGGCCTGCCGAGAGCCGGCGCCTGACCGTCATCCCCGTCGTGGCCCGCCGACCCGGGCCGGCGATTCTGCGCCCGTTCGGCGCGTTGCGGCTCATATTGGCGCTGTTGGTGGTCGTCTACCATTTCGGGATCGACCTGGCGCCGTCCTGGATGGCGAGCCGGATCGTGCCGCTCGGTCCCGGCAACGCCGCCGTGATGATCTTCTTCATGCTGTCCGGCTTCATCATCCTCGAGGCCGTGACACATTTCTATGCAGGGCGGCCGATGCCGTTCCTCGTCAACCGCCTGCTGCGGCTGGTGCCGGGATTCCTGGCGGCGCTCGCACTATCGATCCTCGTGCATGCCGCGCTCTGGGCCGCGGGAACGCTGCGCGCGATCGACGGGCGCGCCCTGCCGGCGGCGATCTTCTCCCCGACAAGCCTGTTCGAGAACGTCCTGTCGATCGTGCCCGGCCTGGATCGGCTGGGCCTCGAGGCCGCGTACGAGTTCCTGTTCCTGGTCTGGTCGCTGCGCGCGGAGTTCCTGTTCTATCTCGCCGTGTTCGCCGCGGTTGCGCTTGCGACGGCACGTTTCCACGGCTTGGGTTACGAGCGGATGCTGCGCTGGAACTGGGGCGGGCTCGCCGGCGTCGCAGCGGTCGTCGGGACCCTGTCGCTGCTGGGGCGCGCGCCGAACCTCTTCCAGTTCGGCCCCTATTTCCTGTTCGGCGCTGCCGTATTCCTTGCGACGCGAGGCAGCCGCGCCGCCCTGGCCGCGGCGCTGGCCTCGATCCCGCTCATGGCGCTGCAGTTCTGGGACTACAACCCGGCCGTATATGCCGCGTACGGCCGCGACCGGCTGGGACAGTACTTGCTGATGGCCGCCCTGGCCGGGCTGTTCGCGTGGCTGGGCTGCCGGTCGTCGTGGCGGCCGGGCCGCTGGGACCGCATGCTGGGCGATCTTGCCTATCCGCTCTATCTGAACCACCTGACCGTCGGCGTGCTCGCCCGATCGATCGCACCCGACCGTTCCGTGACGGCGGCGCTGCTCGCGTTCGCCGCCAGCATCGCGCTGGCTGCGCTGATGCAAGCGATCGTCGAACCGCCCGTGCGCGCCTGGCGCAACCGCTGGCGCGGGGTCGCGATTTGAAGGTGTCGCGTCCACCGAGCCATGGGCAGGCCGCCACTTGGCACGGCCGCGCCCCTTGGCGCGCCTACTCGATCCGGAACAGCATCAGGAGCGTGCGCTGGAGCGGGTTCTTGTTGTCGTCGGACATCAGCCACAGCAGCACGGCGCCTGCGTCGGGGCCGTCGCGGGGGCCGCGGCCGATCGCCATCGCTTCCATGTTGTCGACGGTCATCGAAGGCTCCCAGTCGGCCAGCACCTCGCCGTAGAGCCGGCCGGCGGGCACGACGCGCTGGGCGGGAACGCGGATGACGCGCGCGCCCTGCGAGGCGAACAGCCCGTAGCGCCGTTCGAGCACCAGCAGATCGCCCGATGGCAGCACGACGGCATCGGTCGGCTGGTGCTCGCCCGAGAGGACGTAGCTGAGCTCGTGCCATTGGCCGCGGGCGCGCAGCCAGGCCTTGAGGTCGCCGCCATCGCTGCGCGCCAGTTCGCTGATCAGGAGAATCCGCCCGTCCGGCCAGGCGGCGATCGACTCGATGCCGCCGTTGCCGGGCTGCGAGGCCAGGTCGGCCGGTGCGTCCACCCGCTTGCCGGGCGCGCCGGGCGCGGCGTAGCGCAGCAGTCGGTGGTCGCGCTCGAAGCCGATCAGGAAGCCGCCGTCGCGCTCGCGACGCAGGCTTTCGGCGTCGGCCTGAAGCTTGCGCTTGAACGGCCGCCCGGCCTCGTCCTTCAGGGGCTCGATCTCGCCGTCGATGGCGCCGACCAGCCGCCCGTCCATGTCGAAGACGGGGCGGAACACCAGCCAATGCCCGAGATCGGACACCGCGACCAGGCGACCGTCGGGCAGCCGCTCCAATCCCGAGTAGCCGCCGAAGCGGCGGTCCGGGCTCTTAAGGTGCAGGCCGCCGCGCCATTGGAGCCGGCCGACCTGCCGCACCTCGGGCCGGCCGGGCACGAGCTCGACCGGCGCCGCCTCGAGCCGGACCGGCTCCGCCGGGGCGGCGGCGGCGGCGGTGAACCAGACGAAACAGGCAACCAGAAGACGCGCGCGCATCACCCCTTTTCCGGCGACAGCAAGGCGCGCAGGCGATAGAGCGCGTCGAGCGCCTCGCGCGGGGTGAGCTCGTCGGGGTTGAGGCCTGCGAGCGTTGCTTCGAGCGGCGACGGGCCGGCATCGCGCTCATCGCTCGCCCCCTTCGATCCGTTGGGGCCGGTGCGCCTGGCGACAGCGGCGAACAAGGGCAGGTCGGTCGCGAGCTCGGTCACGACGCCGCTCTGCTCGCCGGCCTCCAGACGCGCCAGGACTTCCTCGGCGCGCTTGACGGCCGCGGCGGGCAGACCTGCCAGGCGCGCGACATGGATGCCGTAGGAGCGGTCGGCCGCGCCCGGCGCCACCTCGTGCAGGAACACCACGTCGCCGTGCCATTCCTTGACGCGCATCGTGTAGGGCGCGAGCTCGGCCAAGCGGCCGGTCAGCGCCACCAACTCGTGGTAGTGCGTCGCGAACAGGGCGCGGCACCGATTCACCTCATGCAGGTGCTCGACGCAGGCCCAGGCGATCGACAGACCGTCGAAGGTCGCGGTGCCGCGCCCGATCTCGTCGAGGATCACCAGCGCGCGCGGTCCCGCGAGATTGAGGATCGCCGCGGTCTCGACCATCTCGACCATGAAGGTCGACCGGCCGCGCGCGAGGTCGTCCGAAGCGCCGACGCGGCTGAACAGGCGGTCGACCACGCCGATGCGGCATTCCTCGGCCGGCACATAGGAACCCGCCTGCGCCAGGATCGCGATCAGCGCGTTCTGGCGCAGGAAGGTGCTCTTGCCGGCCATGTTGGGGCCGGTCACCAGCCACAGGCGCCGGCCGGGCGACAGGTCGCAATCGTTGGCGATGAAGCGCTCGCCCGCGGGCAGCGACTGCTCGACCACGGCGTGGCGCCCGCCGCGCACGAGGAACAGGGCGCTGTCGTCGACCGCGGGCCGGCAATAGCGCTGCTCGACCGCGAGCTCGGCGAGCGCCGCAGCGACGTCGAGCGCCGCGAGGCCCGCCGCCGCCCGCGCGATGGCGTCCGCCCGCGCGCGGATCTCGCCGACGAGGTCGTCGAACAGGCCGAGCTCCAGCGCCAGCGCCTTGTCCGCGGCGGCGGCGATGCGACGCTCGAGCTCGCCCAGCTCGACCGTGGAGAAGCGCATGGCGCCGGCCATGGTCTGGCGATGGATGAAGCGCTGGGGATGCTCGCCCTTGGTCAGCTTGTCGGCCTGCGCCGCCGAGGCCTCGATGTAGTAGCCGAGCACGTTGTTGTGGCGGATCTTGAGGGAGGCAATGCCGGTTTCCGCCACGTAGCGCTGCTGCAGCTCGGCGACCAGCCGGCGGCTTTCGTCGCGCAAGGCGCGCTGCTCGTCGAGTTCGGCCAAGTAGCCCTCGGCCACGAAGCCGCCGTCGCGCGCGATCAGCGGCAGGTCCGGCGCCAGCGCGCGCCGCAGGCGCTCGACCAGCACCTCGTGATGGCCGAGATCGGCGAGCGCCGATGCGAGCTCCTCCGGCGCCTTGGCCAGGGGGCCGGCCGGCCGTGCCTCGAGCGCGGCCTTGAGTGCGCCGGCGGCGGCGAGCCCGTCGCGGATGGCGGCGAGGTCGCGCGGGCCGCCGCGGCCGAGCAGCAGCCGGGTCTGTGCGCGCTCGATGTCGGGCGCACCGCCGAGCGCGGCGCGCGCCGCGGCGCGCGCCTCGACGTCGTCGACGACCCAGCCGATCACGTCGAGCCGCCTTGCGATGGCGCGCGGATCGGTCAGCGGCGACGACAGCCGCGCCAGCAAAAGCCGGGCGCCCGCGCCGGTGACGGAGCGGTCGATCGCGCCGATCAGGCTGCCGCGCCGGTCGCCGGTCGCGATCGAGCGGTCGATCTCGAGCGAGCGGCGCGTCGCCGCGTCGATCTCCATGATCGCGCCGTCGCCGAGCAGACGCGGCTGCTCCAGCCGCGGCAGGCGGCCCTTCTGGGTCAGCTCGACATAGTCGACCAGCGCGCCGGCGGCGGCGAGCTCGGCGCGGCCGAACGCGCCGAACGCGTCCAGCGCCTCGACCTGGTAGATCGCCTGCAGCCGGCGGCGCGCGTTGTCGCTGTCGAAGCGCGGCGACGGCAGCGGCGTCAGCCGCTCCTTCCACTGGCCGAGCGCCTCGAACAGCTCGGGGCGCTGCAGCATCCGGTCGGACAGCAGCAGCTCGCCGGGCTGCACCCGCTCGAGCACGGCGGAAAGCGCCGCCGCCGCCACGTGCTGCACGGTGAAGCCGCCCGCGCTCATGTCGAGCCAGGCGAGCGCCAGGCGCCGCTCAGCCTCGGCCAGCGCGGCCAGGTAATTGTGCCGGCGCGAATCGAGCAGCGCGTCCTCGGTGATCGTGCCGGGCGTGACGAGGCGCACCACGTCGCGGCGCACGACGGCTTTGCTGCCGCGCTTCCTCGCTTCGGCCGGATCCTCGAGCTGCTCGCAGACCGCGACCTTGAAGCCCTGGCGAATCAGCCGCAGCAGATAGGACTCGGCGCTGTGCACCGGCACGCCGCACATCGGGATGTCCTGGCCGGCATGCTGGCCGCGCTTGGTGAGCGCGATGTCCAGCGCCTTGGCCGCGCGGGCCGCGTCGTCGAAGAACAACTCGTAGAAGTCGCCCATGCGGTAGAACAGCAGCGAGTCGGGGTACTGCCGCTTGAGCTCGAGATACTGCGCCATCACCGGCGAGGCGCCGTCGGTGCGCAACGCGGCCGAAGCCGGCGCGTCCGGGGCCTGCGCCGCGACGTTGTCCTTGGGCGGATGGGTGCGCACGGAAGCCATGGGGCCGGAACGATATCATGCGCGCCTTGCGGCGACAGTCGCCTTGACGCGTGGCCCGCGGCGCTGGTCAAATGCGATGTGTGCTGGTCGAAGCGGCGGCGCAAGCGCGTACATCGGACGTCTTGTCCCGGCTTCGTCCGCCCAAGCCAGCACCGGCGAACAAGGGGGAATCACGCCATGCAACGGAAATCGAATCTGTGGCGACTCGGGCTCGCGGCCGGGATCGCGCTCACCCTCGCCCTGCCCTTGCCGGCAGCGGCGCAGAAAGTCGTCAACGTCTGGCACACCGAGCCCAACCCGAAGACGAAGGCGGCCATCGACGAGATCATCAAGGCGTTCGAGAAAGAGAACCCGGGCGTCAAGGTGATGCAGGAGGCTGTCGCGTGGGGCGATCTCGACAAGAAGATGCAGGCGGCCCTTGCCTCGGGCGCGTTTCCCGAGATCGCGCACGGCCAGACCTATGTCGAGCGCTCGCTGTCGGCCAAGGGCTTCCTCCGGCCGCTCAACGACGTGATCGAGTCGATCGGCGAGAACGACCTGTTCGAGGTCGTGCGCAAGCTCGACTACAACCCGAAGGACAAGAAGTATTACGGCCTCGCCCACGCGGTCGGCGTCGATCTGATCGTCTACCGCAAGGACTTCATGCGCGACGCCAAGCTCGATCCCGAGAAGCCGCCGGCGACGTTCAAGGAATGGCTGGAGCAGCTGAAGAAGCTGACGGTCGACACCAACGGCGACGGCAAGCCCGACCGCTACGGCCTGAGCCTTGCCGGCCCCGGCTTCTTCATCAACGAGGACCTCTACATGTGGGTCGGCTCGAACGGCGGTCGGCTGTTCGACGAGAAGGGCAAGCCGGTCTTCACCGAGAAGCCGGTGCTCGAGGTGCTGGAGTTCTGGAAGCAGCTCAACGACTGCTGCCTCGCGCCCGACTGGCTGAGCCGGCAGTACCTGGACACGTTCGCCGACTTGGCCACCGGCAAGGCGGCGCAGATCCTGGGCTGGGGCCGCGGCAACGGGTATTTCGAGCAGTATGCACCCGATGTCGTCGCCAAGGGCAACATCGGCGTCTACGCCATGAAACCGCTGGGCCCGTCGGCCAAGCCCGGGCAGTCGTTCGTCACGCAACTCGACTGCGAGCCGTGGATGGTGTTCAAGAACTCGAAGAATCCCGAGGAGGCGGCGAAGTTCCTGAAGTTCTTCCACCGCTCCGACAACTACCTGAAGTACATCCAGACCGTCCCGGTGCACTTCTTCCCGATCAACAAGTCGCTGCGCGAGAACGCGGCCTACAAGGCGACCCCCGAGTTCCAGAAATGGAAGTTCTGGGTCGACGCCCAGCACGAGGTGATCGCGAAGCACGACCCGCGGCCGCTCTTGATCACGCAGTGGAGCGACCTGGAGCTGCCCTACATCGCCGAGATCGCCGGCTCGACCATCCTGGTCGACATGGTCACCGACGTGACCAAGAACGGCAAGACGCCGATGGAAGCGGCCACCAAGGCGCAGCAGCGGGCCGAGCAGCTGATCACGCAACTCGGCTACAAGAAGTGGTAGCAGGCACGCTTGCCGGCTGAGATGATGCCCCGCGTCGGCCGAGGCCGGCGCGGGGAGCTCTCGGGATCGACATGTCGATGACCACGACCGCCGCCTATGGCGAGCGCAAGGCGCTGCCGGCGCTGAGGCCCAGGCGCATCCCCGAGCATTGGTGGGGCTACGTCCTGCTGGCGCCGGCGGTGGCGCTGGTCGTCGGCATCATCCTCTATCCCGTCGCCTATTCCTTCTGGATCAGCTTCCATGCCAAGCATGCCTACATGCCGATCCAGAACTGGGTCGGGCTCGACAACTACATCTTCTTCCTGACGGACTACGACGGGTTCTGGCGCTCGCTGTGGCTGGGCACGATCTACGCCTTCGGCACGGTCACGCTGCAGATCGTGGTCGGCGTGGCCGCCGCGCTGGTGCTCAACGAAACCTTCATCGGCCGCGGCTTCGTGCGCGGGCTGACGCTGTTCCCCTACATGCTGCCGACGATCGTGGTCGTGATCCTGATGCGGTGGCTGTTCAACGACAGCATCGGTGTCGTCAAGTACCTGCTCGAGTCGACCATCGTGACCCGGGCCATCGTGTGGTTCGCGCCCGAGACGATCATGGTGACGATGATCCTGGTCAGCACCTGGACGTTCTTTCCGTTCGTCGTGATCGGCACGCTGGCGCGGATGCAGACGATCGATCCCGAGCTCTACGCCGCCGCCAAGGTGGACGGCGCCGGCATCCTGCGGCGTCTCTGGCACGTGACGCTGCCGCAGATCCGCAGCGTGCTGTTCGTGGTGGTGTTGCTGCGCTTCATGTTCATGTTCACCAAGTTCGACGTGATCTGGCTGTTCGCCGGTGCCGGCGGTCTTGGCTCCTACGTGCGCACCTTGCCCATCTACACCTTCGTCAAGAGCTTCGGCGAGCTGCAGGTCGGCATGGGAGCGGCCCTGTCGACGATCATGTTCATGATGCTGGCGGCGTTCGTGGCGCTGTATTTCCGCTTGTTCAAGCGCGACGAGAACCTCTAGGCCATGGTCGCCCAGATCGCACAGCGCACGGCGATCTACCTGTCGGCGGGCGTCATCTGCCTGATGTGCGGGTTCCCGCTCTACTGGATGGTGCTGACCTCGCTCAAGCCCGACGCCGAGATCATCCAGGCGGTGCCGACCTTCTTTACCTGGCAGGCGCATCTCGACGCCTATCAGCGGCTGTTCACGCAAACGCGCTTCCTCACCTATTTCATCAACAGCATCACCGTGGCGGGCTCGGCGACGCTGCTGACGATCCTGGTCGCGGTGCTGGCGGCCTATGGAATCACGCGCTTTCGCTTCCGCGGGCGCGAGGCGGTGGCGGGCACCATGCTGTTCACCTACATGTTCGCGCCGATCATGATCGTCGTGCCGTTCTATATCCTGATGCGCAGCGTGGGGTTGGTGAACTCGCACCTGGGCCTCATCCTGTCCTACACGACCTTCTCGCTGCCGTTCAGCATGTGGATGCTGCGCTCGTTCTTCCAGTCGATCCCGCTCGAGCTCGAGGAAGCGGCGATGATCGACGGCGCCTCGCGCCCGCGCGCCGTCGCGCTCATCATCGTGCCGCTGGCACTGCCCGGCGTCATCGCCGTGTCGATCTTCACCTTCATCGTGGCGTGGAACGATTACCTGTTCGCGCGCGTCCTGATCGGCGCCGACCAGCTCAAGACCCTGCCGGTGGGCATCCAGGACCTCTACGAGTCGACGGTCACCGACTGGGGCATGGTGATGGCGGCCGGCGTGATGATCACGATCCCGGCGCTGGTCTTCTTTGTTGCGGTGCAGCGTTATCTCGTCTCGGGCTGGGGCGCCGGCGCGATCAAGGGATAGCGTTTCTTCCCGGATTGCTGGACAGGCAAGCGACAAACCTGGGATTATCTCAGGTAACGACTCCAGGAACTTCGGGGATAAGGAAACGCCGCCGTGATCGAAGATCGCCGCATCCGCATCAGCGATGAAGAGGCCCTGCTGCTGCATTCCAGCGGCCGTCCGGGCAAGATCTCGATCGCGCCGACCAAGCCGCTGACGACGCAGCGCGACCTCAGCCTCGCCTATTCGCCGGGCGTGGCGGTGCCGTGCCTGCGCATCCGGAAGGACCCCGACAGCGCCTACGACTACACGGCCAAGGGCAACATCGTCGCCGTGATCTCGAACGGCACGGCGGTGCTGGGCCTGGGCGACCTCGGCGCGCTGGCGGCCAAGCCCGTGATGGAAGGCAAGTCGGTGCTGTTCAAGCGCTTCGCCGACATCGACGGCATCGACCTCGAGGTCGACACGCGCGACGTCGACGAATTCGTCAACTGCGTGCGCTTCCTGGGCAAGACCTGGGGCGGAATCAACCTCGAGGACATCAAGGCGCCGGAGTGCTTCATCATCGAGCAGCGCCTGCGCGAGCTGATGGACATCCCTGTCTTCCACGACGACCAGCACGGCACCGCCATCATCGCCACCGCCGGCCTCTTGAACGCGCTCGACCTGACCGGGCGCGACCTCAAGAACATCAAGCTGGTGATCAACGGCGCCGGCGCGGCGTCGATCGCCTGCGTCGAGCTGGTCAAGACGCTGGGCCTGCCGCCGGAGAACGCGATCCTGTGCGACAGCCAGGGCGTGATCTATCGCGGCCGCAGCAAGGGCATGAACCAGTGGAAGTCGGCCCACGCCGTCGAGACGAAGATACGCACGCTGTCCGAGGCGATGGAGGGCGCCGACGTCTTTCTCGGCCTGTCGGTCAAGGACGCCGTCGACAAGAAGATGGTGAAGTCGATGGCGGCGAAGCCGATCATCTTCGCCATGGCCAATCCCGATCCCGAGATCACGCCCGAGGACGTGAAGGGAGTCCGGAGCGACGCCATCATCGCCACCGGTCGCTCGGACTACCCGAACCAGATCAACAACGTGCTGGGGTTCCCCTACATCTTCCGCGGCGCCCTGGACGTACGCGCATCGACCATCAACGACGCGATGAAGATCGCCGCCGCGCGTGCGCTCGCGGCGCTCGCGCGCGAGGACGTGCCGGACGAGGTCGACGCCGCCTATGGCGGAAGGCGCCTGCGCTACGGGCCGGAATACATCATTCCGGTGCCGTTCGATCCGCGCTTGATCGAGGCCGTTCCCGAGGCGGTCGCGCGCGCGGCGATGGATTCCGGCGTGGCGCGCCGGCCGATCGTCGACGTCAAGGCCTATCGCGCCACGCTTCGCTCGCGCCTCGATCCGACGGCGTCGAGCCTGACGCGCATCACCGAGACGGTGCGCGCCAATCCGCGCCGCGTGGTGTTCACGGAGGGCGAGGAGGAGAAGGCGATCCGCGCCGCGCTCGCATTCCGTTCGCAGGGCTACGGCACGCCGGTGCTGATCGGGCGCGAGCACCGCATGGCCGACACGATCAAGGCGGCGGGGCTGCAAGGCACCGCCGACCTCGAGGTGCACAACGCGCGGCTCAGCAGCAACAACAAGAAGTACACCGACTTCCTCTACGCGCGGCTGCAGCGCAAGGGCGCGCTGTACCGCGACTGCCAGCGCATGGTGAACCAGGACCGCAATGTCTTCGCCGCCTGCATGGTCGCGTGCGGCGACGCCGACGCGATGGTGACGGGCCTGACGCGCAGCTGGATGGTCTGTTACGAGGACATCAGCCGCGTGATCGACCCGAAGCCGGGCGAGCGCGCCTTCGGCATGACCATCGTCGTGGCGCGCGGCCGCACGCTGTTCATCGCCGATACCAACGTACATTCGCTGCCCGAGCCGGAAATGCTGGCCGACATCGCCGTGCAGAGCGCGGCGGTCGCGCGCCAGATGGGGCACGAGCCGCGCGTGGCGCTTCTGTCCTTCTCGAACTTCGGCAACCCTTGGCGCGAGAAGGCGCAGCGCGTGCGCGACGCGGTCGCCGTTCTCGACCGCCGCAAGGTCGACTTCATGTACGACGGCGAGATGAACGCCGACATGGCGCTGGAGCCCGAGCTGCGCGAGCGCTTCTTCCCGTTCTGCCGCTTGAAGGGCCAGGCCAACGTGCTGGTGATGCCGGCGCTGCATACGGCCGACGTTTCAACCCGCCTGATGCACCAGCTAGGCGGCGCCACGATGATCGGTCCGATCCTGATCGGGCTGGAGAAGCCGGTGCAGATCGTGCACCTGCGCGCCACCGTGTCCGACGTGGTGCAGGCGGCCGTGCTGGCGGCATACCAAGCGGTCAGGTAGGGACATCGCGCGCGCCTTGACCGTCGCAAGCGGAGGCGAGCCGGGGTCCAGCGGCGTCTCGGCGCGCGCCTGGGCGGCGTGGCTGCTGGCGTCGCTGTTCTTCTTCTACGCCTTCGCCCAGCGCGTGGCGCCCTCGGTGATGGTCGAGGAGCTGATGCGCGACTTCGCCGTCGGCGCGGCGATCCTCGGCAACCTCGCCGCCTTCTACTTCTATGCCTATGCCAGCCTGCAGATCCCGATCGGCTTCATGCTGGATCGGCTGGGACCCCGCCGGCTGATGACGGGCGGGCTGCTGCTGGCGGGCATCGGCAGCCTGGTGTTCACCGCCGGCGAGTCGATCCTGTTCGCCTATGCCGGCCGCCTCTTGATCGGCGCCGGCTCCGCGTTCAGCTGGGTCGGCGCGCTGACGGTGGCCCTGCAGTGGTTCCCGCCGCGGCGCTTCGCCGGGCTCGCCGGCGGCACCCAGGCCTTCGGCATGGCGGGCGCCGTGTTCGGCCAGGCGCCGGTCGCCGCGCTGGTGGCGGGCTGGGGCTGGCGCGGCGCGATGATGGCACTGGCAGCGCTGGGCCTGGCGCTCGCCGCCGCGATCTGGGCCGTGGCACGCGACAAGCCGGTGCCGACGCACGCGGCGGTCGGCCTGGGCGCCGGATTGCGCATCGTGCTGGCCCGGCGCCAGACCTGGCTGTCGGGCATCTTCGGCATGGCCATGGTGTCGCCCATGGTCGCCTTCGGCGGTCTCTGGGCCGTGCCCTACCTGACCCAGACGCAAGGCATGACGCGGGCCGAGGCCGCGGCGCTGACTTCGATCATGTTCATCGGCTGGGGCATCGGCGCGCCGCTGGTCGGCTGGCTGTCCGACCGGATCGGCCGGCGGCGGGTGCCGATGCTGGCGAGCGGTGCGCTCACCACGTTGATGCTCGCGGCCCTGCCGCTGGTCGACGGCGCGCCGGCCTTGGTCATCGCCGGCTTGATGACCGTGCAGGGGTTCTGCGCCTCGACCATGGTGGTGGGCGTGGCGCTGGCGCGCGAATCCACTCCGCCGCACGTCAGCGGCACGGTGCTGGGCGTGGTCAATACCTTCGTGGTCGGCAGCGGCGCCCTGCTGCAGCCGCTGATCGGCGCGCTCTTGGACCTGCAGTGGGACGGCACGATGTCGGGCGGCGCACGCGTCTATTCGGCCTCGGCCTACTATCACGCCTTTGCCGTGCTGCCGCTGATCATGGCGATCGGGACCGTCGCCGCGCTGCTGTCGCGCGATACGGCGAAAGCCTGACGCCCGGGCGGGCGCGGCCGGGCGCGGGGAAGCCCGGCCGGACCGGCG
This sequence comes from Alphaproteobacteria bacterium, assembly GCA_023150455.1. Classification (GTDB taxonomy): domain Bacteria; phylum Pseudomonadota; class Alphaproteobacteria; order JAEULC01; family JAEULC01; genus JAEULC01. Next base: position 61,044 of record JAKLKW010000019.1, read on the forward strand.
TTCAGCCGATCAGTTGACCGGCTTCCACGTTCCGTCGGGCTGCAGGCACGCCGTGCCCTTGGTCACCGTCTCCTGGCCTTCCACGACCATCCGACGCTCATAGGGCTGGCAGTCCTGTGCCTGCTGCTGCGCGCCGGCGCCGGGCAGCCGCGGCAAATCCGGCCGCGGCTCGGCCTGCTGCACGACGGGCGCCGGCGGCACCGTCACGGGAGCCAGGCTTTGTTGCGGTCCCGGGCCGGGCGGTACGTAGCCGCCCGAGGGAGTGGCCGTCGTTCGCTGCGGCAGCTGCGGCTGCGTCTGGTGCGACGGCTGCGGCTGGTGCTGCGGTTGGTACTGGGGCTGGCCGGCGCCGGTGCTGTAAGCGGACAGGCGCTTGCTGCGCAGATGGTCGAGCAGCGCCGGCGACACCACACCGTCCTGCGCCAGCCCGTTGTTGGCCTGGTACGCGCGGACCGCGTTGGCGGTGCGCGGGCCGGCGACGCCGTCCGCCGGGCCAGGGTTGTAGCCGGCAGCGGTCAGCTCGCTCTGCACCTCGGCGGTCAGGTTGCCGCTCGCGTAGGCGGGCGCGTAGGCGGAGCCGGTCGCTGCCCGGCGGCCGCTTTGATCGGGCCCGCTCAGCGCCTGGTTCGCGTCCTTCACGACATCCTTCACGCCACCGCGCGCGTCCTCGTAGGCGCCTGTGAAGGTGTCGACGAACGTGCGCTCGACATCCTTGAAGAAGTCGGCCTTCACGGGCGCTCCACCCGCGACGACCAGTCCGGCGGCCATGGCCAGCATCATCGCCGATTGGCTCATCGCTTTGTGGATCATCGCCAGAACTCCTATCCTGCTCGTCTCCACCAAGAGCGGTGCGGTCCAGCGCCTAATGGCGCCGGCCCATGCAGTGAAACGCACAAGCGAAGGTTCTGGTTCCGGCGGGTTTCCGCGCCCGGAACGGCGGGAGTCAGCGCCGATAGGACGTGTTGGCGCTGCCGCGGACGGTCTGCCAGAGATCGTAGACCAGCAGGGCCATCACGCCGACGGCGATGATGATCAGCGGCACTTCCTTGATCCACGTCACCACGATGCCGAGAAACGCCGTCATCAGCGCGATCCCGATCAGGCCCGGAACAATGTTCATCATCGCTTGCCGCCTTTGCCCGTCTGTTTGCCGCGGCGCGGCTTGCTGCCGAGAGACTCCGCGAGCCAGCGCGCCGTGCGCAGCAGCCGTGCGTCGTTGCCGCGCCGCCCGACCAGCTGCACGCCGAGCGGCATGCCCGCCGGCCCTTTGAGCAGCGGCAGCGTGACCGCCGGCGTGCCCAGATAGGTCCAGGGCGAGCAGAACACCGGGTTGCCGGTGGCGTCCAGCCCGAGCGGAGCCTCGCCCGGCGCGGCGGGGGTCACGATCGCGTCATATTCGTCGAAGACGGCGTCGATCGCCGCATTGATCGGTTCGATCAGGTCGACCGAGCGCCGATAGGCGACCGCCAGATGGCTGCGGCCGCGCTCGATCAGCTGGCGCAGGCGCAGGCTCAGCTTCTCGGCGCCATCCTCGTATTCGCGGTGCAGGTTGTGCGCCATCTCGACGTCCATGACCGTGCCGTGCAGCGCGATGATCTCGCCGGCGGCGGACGGCAGCTCGACCTCGCCAGCACCCTCTCCGAGGCTCTCTGCGAACGCGACGAAGGCATCCTGCGTCGACTTTTCCGCCTGATCCCACATCGGCGTCTTCACGAAGGCGAAGCGCGGCGGCAGCGGCGGCCTTTCCGCCGCCACGGCGGCGAGCGGTGGTGTGGCGATCGGCCGCGTGTCGGGATCGCCGTCGTCGTGGCCGGCCATCACCTCGGCCATCAACGCCGCGTCCTCGAGCGTGCGCGCGAACACGCCGATATGGTCGACCGTGCGCGAGAGCAGCAGGGCGCCGGTGCGCGGGATCAGCCCGTGGGTCGGCTTGAAGCCGACCACGCCGCAGAAGGCGGCCGGGCGGATCACCGAGCCGGCGGTCTGCGAGCCGATGGCGCCCGGCACCATCGTCGCGGCCACCGCGGCGGCCGAGCCCGAGGACGAGCCGCCCGGCGTGCGCCTCGGATCGTGCGGATTCGCGGTCTTGCCGGGCGTGAAATAGGCGAATTCGGTCGTCACCGTCTTGCCCATGATGACGGCGCCGGCGGCACGCAGCCGGGCCACACAGGCCGCATCGCGTCTCGGCATGCGCCCCGCATAAAGCGGCGAGCCGAGCTCGGTCGGCATGTCGCCGGTGTCGAACACGTCCTTGATCCCGACCGGCACGCCGTGCAGCCGGCCGATCGGTTTGCCTTCGCTGCGTTGCCGGTCCAGCGCCTCGGCCTGGCGCAGGGCGTGATCCGGGTCGAGGAAGGTCCAGGCGCGAATGTCGCCATCGACCGCCTTGATGCGGCCGAGGCAGGCGCGCACCAGTTCGGCCGACTTGATCCGGCCTTCGCGGATCTCGAGCGCCGCCTGCGCCAGCGAAAGCGCGTGCAGGTCCGTCATCGCCATTCCATCAGCGCGGCGTATAGAGGTAGTTCGGCAGCCACAGCGCGATCTCGGGGAAGACATAGACCAGGATCATGCTGAGGAACACCATGCCGACGAAGGGCAGCGCGCCGTTGAATATCTCGCTTAGCTTCACGTGCGGCGGCGCGACGCCTTTCAGGTAGAAGGCCGCCATCGCCACCGGCGGCGTGTTGAACGCCGTCTGCGTGTTCAGCGCTACCAGGATGCCGAAGAAGATCGGGTCGACGCCGAAATCGTCGAGCAGCGGCAGGAAGATCGGCACGAAGATGATGATGATCTCGGTCCATTCCAGCGGCCAGCCGAGCAGGAAGATGATCGCCTGAGTCATCAGCAGGAACTGGGTCGTGGAGAGATTGAGCGAGAGGAAGAACTGCTCGACCACCGACTGGCCGCCGAGCAGGGCGAACACCGACGAGAAGGTCCACGAGCCGATGAACAGGTAGCAGACCATCGCGGTCGCACGCGCGGTCAGATAGACCGATTCGCGGAGCATACCGTAATTGAGCGCGCCATAGGCGGCGGCCAGCACGAGCCCGCCGAGGGCACCGACGCCGGCGGCCTCCGACGGCGTCGCCAGCCCGAACAGGATGGCGCCGAGCACCGAGACGATCAGGGCGGCAAGCGGGAAGAACGCGGTCAGCAGCTCCCAGGCCACCCGGCCGAGCGACACGTCGGTCTGTTCCGGCGGCAGCTTGGGGCAGAGCTTGGGATTGATCAGCGCACGCGCCACCACGTAGACGACGTAAAGCCCGGCCAGGAGGAAGCCGGGGAAGAACGCGGCGGCATACAGCTTGACCGCCGATATACCCGCGGTCGCGGCATAGACGATCAGAAGAATGCTGGGCGGGATCAGAATGCCGAGGCACCCGCCGGCGCAGATCACGCCGGCCGACAGCTTGGTATCGTAGCCGGCCCGGAGCATGGCCGGGAATGCGAGCAGCCCCATCAGCGTGACGACGGCGCCGACGATGCCGGTGGCGGTCGCGAACATCGCGCAGGTAACCAGCGTCGCCACGGCGAGCGAACCCGGCACGTTCTTGGCGGCTATTTGCAGCGAGTGGAATAGTCGGTCGAGGATGTTGGCGCGCTCGACCACGTAGCCCATGAACAGGAACAGCGGCACGGCGGTCAGCACATCGCTCGACGTCACCTCGAACGTCTTCTGGACCAGCAGCGTGAAGATGCGGTTGGCGAAGATCTCCTGGCCCGGCGTGTAGTAGGCGTAGTAGCCGAAGCCGACGCCCATGGCGATGAGCGTGAAGGCTATCGGGAAGCCGAGCATGATGATGAAGATGAACAGGCCCAGCATCAGCATGCCGATCTGCGGGTCGGTCATGTTCAGGCTTCCCTGCGGCCAAGCCGCTCCTGCTCTTCGCGTTCGGCGATGAGCTGCTTCTCGCGCAGGATCACCGTCTCCATCTCCTCGACGTCGTGCAGGCGCTGCGGCCATTGGCCCTGGCGCAGGCAGAGAATGCAGCGGATGATCTCGGCGATGCCCTGGATCAGCAGCAATACACCGGTGATCGGGATCATCGCCTTGAGCGGGAACACGGGAACCCCAGCCGGGCTGAAGATGCTCACCTCGCGGAACTGGACCGACATTTTGGCATACGCCCAGCCGGAATAGATCAGCGCGCCGACCGCCGGCAGGAAGAAGATGATGTAGAGCGTCAGATCCATCGCGGCCTGCAGCCGCGGCCGCCAGAAGCGGTAGATCACGTCGCCGCGCACATGGCCGTTGCGCGACAGCGTGTAGGCGCCGGCCATCAGGAACATGGTGCCGTAGGTGATGTAGCTGACGTCGAACGCCCAGGTGGTCGGCGCGCGCAGGACATAGCGCACGAACACCTCGTAGCTGACGCCCAGCGTCAGGACCAGGATCAGCCACGCAAAGGACTTGCCGACCCAGGTGCTCAGCGAGTCGATGAAAAGCAGGAATCGGTTCATGTGCTGTCGTGCCGCGGCCTTGCCCCCCGGAGAATCGGATGGGCGGCCCGGTCGCGTGCCGCCCATCCTTTCATTCGCGCTGTGCTGGTCGCTTGCGGGAGAAGGCTACAGCGCCAGCTTGCCGAAGTGATGCTCGTAGGCGCCGCGGTAGTCCGTGGCGTTGAACAGACCGAAATAGACGACCCGCTTCACCCAGGCCTTCTGCGAGTCCATGACCTTCTTCATGAACGGGTCGGCCGCGAGCTTCTCGATCAGCCCGTCCCACGCTTTGATCTGCGCGTCGAACACGTCCTTGGGCGTGCGGATCACGTTGACCTTGTCCTTCGAGATCAGCTCCTGCAGATCCTTCGAGTAGTAGTCCATGCCCTTCCATTCGTTCGCCGACGATACGGATTCGGCGGCGTACTGCAGGATCGCCTGCTGCTCCTTCGGCAGGGCGTTGAACTTGGTGCGGTTGAACATGATCTCGAAATACTCGGTGGCCTGATGATGGCTGCCCATCATGTAGTTCTTGGCCACGTCCTGCGCACCGAAGCGGCGGTCCGACGTCGGGTTGTTGAATTCGAACGCGTCGATCACGCCGCGCTCCATGGCCGGCACGATCTCGCCGCCCGGGAGCTGCGCCACCGCCAGGCCCATCGCCTGCATCAGGTCGGCAGCGAGACCGACGGTGCGGTATTTCAGGCCCTTCATGTCGGCCATGCTCTTGACCGGCTTCTTGAACCAGCCGAGCGGCTGGGTCGGCATCGGCATCGCGAAGAAGCTCTTGACGTTGACCTTCATGATCTGCGTCTGCAGCTCCTCGAACAGCTCCTTGCCCCCGCCGTTGTGGATCCAGCCGAGGCCTTCGTTGGCGTTGAAGCCGAACACCGGGCCGGTGCCGAACAGCGACGCCGCCTTGTGCTTGCCGTACCAGTAGACGGTCACGGTGTGTGCGCCGTCGAGCTGGCCGCCATGCACCGCGTCGAGCACCTGGAACGGATGCACCACCGAGCCGCCGACCAAGTAGTCGATCTTCAGGCGGCCGCCGGCCATGTCATTGACGCGCTTGACGTAGTCCTCGGCGAACTCGTTGAACACGTCCTTCGCGCCCCACGATCCTTGCATCTTCAGGGTCGTGGTCTGGGCGCGCGATACATTCGGCGTGGCCAGCGTGGCGACGGCGGCCGCGCCCGCCCCGGCGCCGACCAGGAACTTGCGGCGGGTCGCGGTCTTGCCCGTCCGCGTTTCGGTTGTGGTGGTCTTCTCGCTCATGTTTCCTCCTCGGGTTAACCACTGTCGTCCGACCGGTGAATCCGGCTCGGCCAATCTCGCCGTGGCATTTTTTATTTCACAATGGCACAGAATGGGGAGGTTCGTTAAGGGGAAATCGCCACCTTTCTTTCGATGTATTCAAGTTCCTGTGAGACCCCGCCAGGCAAGACCCAGCGCCGCCGCCCCGGCCAACACCGGGATCATGCCGAGCTTGAAGCGGAGCATGGCCAGCATCGCGCCCGCCGCCAGCACCAGGGCCGGCAGGTCGAGCGAGGACGCGACCGGAAGGTCAAGCTGCATGCCGGCGAAGCGCCAGGACACGTGGTCGCGGAACACCACGTGGAGGGCGAACCAGACCGCCAGGTTGAGGATCACGCCGACGACAGCGGCCGTGATGGCCGACAGCGCGCCGGCCGCCGCCGGGTTGCCGCGCAGCCGCTCGACATAGGGCGCGCCCAGGAAGATGAACAGGAAACTGGGCACGAACGTCACCCAGGTGGTCAACGCCGCACCCAGCACGCCGGCAATGGCGGGATCGAGCGGCGCGCCGTGGCGATAGCCCGCGAGATAGCCGATGAAGGTCAGGACCAGGATCAGCGGCCCGGGCGTGGTCTCGGCCATGCCCAGCCCGTCCAGCATCTGGCCGGTCTCGATCCAGGCGTAGTGGTCGACCGCCTGCTGCGCGACGTAGGCGAGCACGGCGTAGGCGCCGCCGAAGGTGACGACCGCGACCTTGGAGAAGAACAGGCCTTCGGCCACCAGCACGTGGCCTGTGCCAAGCACGAGGACCGCGACCAGAACCGGGGCGGCCCAGATCGCGGCCCAGACGACCAACACGCGCAGCGCCCGGCCGGGCGTCGGATCGACATGGGTCAGCAGCTTCTCGTCGATCAGCGCGTCGAGGACGGGCTTGCCCTTGGCGGCGCCGTGCCCCCCGCTGTTGGCGAACCAGTCCGGTCGCAACCGGGCGCCAACGAGGCCGACCAGGCCGGCTGCGAGCACGATCAACGGGAACGGCACGGCGAACAGGAAGATGCCAATGAACGCGAGCGCCGCCAGCGCCACGCGCGCGGGATTGCCGAGCGCGCGGCGGCCGATGCGGATGACCGCCTCGACCACGACGGCCAGCACCGCCGCCTTGACGCCGAAGAACACGGCATCGACCGCCGGCAGATCGCGATAGCCGGCATAGAGCGCGCTCAAGGCCACCAACACGAGGGCGCCCGGCAGCACGAACAACACGCCCGCCGCGATGCCGCCCAGCGTGCGGTGCAGCAGCCAGCCGACATAGGCGGCAAGCTGCGTCGCCTCGGGCCCCGGCAGCAGCATGCAGTAGTTGAGCGCGTGCAGGAACCGCGCTTCGCCGATCCAGCGCTTCTCCTCCACCAGAATGCGGTGCATGGTCGCGATCTGGCCGGCCGGGCCGCCGAAGCTCAAGAGCCCGATCCTGGCCCAGGTGCGGAGCGCCTCGCGGAACGCAATCGGCGCGGCGGGATGCGTCATGCGCGCGGCCGCTCCGGATCGTCCAGGACCGCCCGTGGCCAGTCGGCCGGCGGCCAGCCATGCGTCTCGCCCTGTGCCTCGCGGCACCAAGCATAGAGCGCGTCGTACAGCACCATGCCATGCGCCAGCATCTCGTGGTCGTCCTTGTAGATGCGCGAGAGGCCGAGCGAGACCGCGAGCAGTCCGGACGACTGCGGCGTCAGATCGGGCCGTCCAGTGTCGGCGCCGCGCACGATGGTCGCGAGCTGGCGAAGGGCCGGCTCGTCCAGCCCGTACTTCGCGAGGAATGCGTCGAAGCTGCACTTCTCGCCGACATGGCTGAATTCGACGTCGGGGACGTCATAAGGAATGGCACCCGTGGCCCTGGCCTGCCGCATCACCTCGGCGGACGGCACATAGCGGAATTCCGGCGCGCGGTCGATGAAGCGCGCGATCAGCCACGGACAAGCGATGCGGTCGATCTTCGGCCGCTCGCGTGTGATCCATTTCATGGCGTTCTCCCGTGAGGACGTTACCCGTTGACGACCAGCAGAACCACACCCGAAACCAGCAGCAGCATGAGCACGACGCGACGAAACCCGGTCTCGTCCAACAGTCCGTAGAGACGCAATCCGAGCCACGTGCCGAGGATGACCGCGGGCAACGCCATCGCGAACAACTGGACGCTGCGCACGTCGAGCACGCCGGCGCCGCCGAGCCAGGCAATGGTCATTGCGTGGATCGCCACCGCCACCGGCTGGAACACCGCGCGTTGCGCGTCCTTTGGCCAGCCGCGCAGGCCGCACCAAATCGTCGGCAGGATGCCGCCGAGCCCCGTCAGGCCGCCAAGCGCACCGCTGAGCACGCCGATGCCGCCATCTGCTGCCGGGCCGGCGCCGGCGGCGGGTTTCAGCGCCGGCCGAGCCAGGGCGTAGAGACAGTACACGGTCAGGAACGCGCCGACGGCGACCCGCACCTGCGCCGGCGCGGCCCAACGCAGCAGTTCGACCCCGACCGGCACGCCGAGCGCGCCGCCGATCAGAAACGGCCGGAGCCGACGCCAGTCCAGGGCATGCCGCAGCTTCCAGACAGCCTGGCCCTGCACCAGCATGCCGAGCGCCACGATCATCGCGGTGGTCTGGAGCGGCGTCAGCACATGCAGCCAGACTCCCGCCGCAACGAGGCCGAAGGCGAAGCCTGCCACGCCCGCCACGACCGCGGCGGCAAAGCTGGTGCCGGCAAAGAGCGCGATTTCGACGGCGGTCATCTCGCCAGACATGCGGCCGTCCTAGCCGGCCTTCGCCGCCACCGGCCCGCCGATGGCGTGCCAGGCGGCGATGCCGCCGGCGAGCGCCCGCGCCTTGACGCCGGCTTCGCGCAGCGCCTTGACGGTGTCGTGGCTGACGTTGTGGCCGTAGACGCAATAGACGACGACCTCGCGGTCGCGCGGCACGGAGCCCGCCCATTCCGCCACGGTCTCGGGCTGGCGCCACGCGGCGCCGGTGATCATGTCGTTGCCGGCGTCGAATGCCTTGCGGCGGCGCACGTCGAGGACGATCGGCGCCTGTCCCGCGGCCAGTGCCGCGCCGAGCGCCTCGGGCGCCATGTCGCCGGGATCGCCATGCGCCGGCTCTGCCGCCATGCCGATGGCCACCTGGTGGCGGCGCTCGACCGCGACCCAGTCGATGTTGCGCATGAAGGTGTCGACGTAGACGGCCGCGCGCGCGCCGAAGTCGAGCTGATAGGCGTGCTCGTACATGTCGAGCGCCAGGATCGGGCGCGCGCCGGCCAGCGCATGCGTGTGATCGGCGGCCCATTGGTTGATGAGGCGCCGGTCGCGCGGCGACCAGGCGAGCAGCACCCAGCCCGAGCCGCCGCCGAGCGCCTTGCCCATCGACGTGAACTCGGCCCGCCAGCGCGCGACGCTGCCGAAATCGCGCTCGAGCGCGGCGGCCATGGCGGCCGGCGGATCGCTGCGTCCGCCCAGGTTCGCGAAGTAGAGCTCGTGCAGGATCATCGAGTTGGCGGCGATCAGCTCTTCGCGCTTGAGCCCGTTCAGCACGAAATTCGGCGCCGTCGCCGGGTCGAGCTTCGCGAGATCGGCGGCGATGGCGTTGAGCCGGCGGACGGCGCCGCCGTAGTTGTTCTCGTAGTGGCTGACGATCAGCCGCTCCGACAATCCCTCGAGCTCGGCCGGCGTGATGTCGAGCGGGGCGACGCGATAGCTCATGATGGTCTCCTACGAGAGCCAGAACGGTTTGCGGATCTCGCGGGCGATCGTGTCGGCCTCAAGACCGACGTCGCGCCGCTGCTGCGCGTCCAACGCGGCCAGGGCGTGGCGCTGCCGCGCGCGCTCGGTCCAGCAGAGCAGAAGTGGGAGCAGGCCTGTCGACCTCGCCGCAGGATCGCGAAAGCTCCGGCGGGCGAATGCGGCGTGCAGAATGCCCATCAACATGATCGATGCTCCTTGCTTGTACCTCGGCGCCCGCGGGGCGCCAGAACGGCTTGATCGCTTCCGCGCGCAGCGCGTCGGGATCGATGCCCTTGTCGAGCAGGGTGCGGTCGCCGAACCGTGCGACCTCGGCGAGTGCCCGACGATGCCGCCAGCGCGCGTACCAGCGCCGGATCAACATGAACAATTCCAAGAGCCTGCGTGGCATGTTCTGCCCCAATGATCTGGGATATCATCCATGTTTCTGTCGTTGATACACGTGTTCTATACACCCGCGGGGATAATGATGCAACTGTTTCTTTTCTGATGTCGACTGACCTAGCAGTTGTTATAAAGACCGGGAGGAGAGACGATGGCCCCGCCCCTTCCCTGGTTGATGCTGCTGCACAACATCCCGCCGAAGCCGGCCTATCTCCGCGTCAAGGTCTGGCGCCGGCTGCAGGCGCTGGGCGCCGTGGCGGTCAAGAACGCGGCCTACGTGCTGCCGCGATCGGACCAGGCGCATGAGGACCTGCGCTGGGTCTGTCGCGAGATCGAGCAGGGCGGCGGCGAGGCGGTGCTGTGCGAGGCGCGCTTCGTGCACGGCCTGGACGACGCCGGACTGCGCGGCCTGTTCGATGCGGCGCGCGATGCCGACTACGCCGGCGTGGCCGAGGAAGCGCGCCGGATTCTCGACGAGCTGGCCGAGCAGCCGGCCGAGATGGAGGCGGCGACGCGGCGGCTCAGGCGGCGCTTCGACCAGGTGGCGGCGCTCGATTTCTTCGGCGCGGCCGGCCGCGAGCCGGCCGAAGGGGCGCTGTCGGGCCTGGAGGCGCGGCTCAAGCCCGCGTCGCAGCACCAGGCCGAAGCGCGCGCGGAGACGGCACGGCCGAGCGGCCGGGTCTGGGTGACCCGGTCGCAGGTGTTCGTCGACCGCATCGCGAGCGCCTGGCTGATCAAGCGCTTCATCGATCCCCGGGCGCGCTTCAAGTTCGTCTCCGAGAAGGACTACAGCCCGCGCGCTGGCGAGCTGCGCTTCGACATGTTCGATGCCGAGTTCACGCACGAAGGCGACCGCTGCACGTTCGAGGTGTTGCAGCAACGCTTTGTCGCGGACGATCCGGGCCTGCACCAGCTTGCCGAAATCGTGCACGACATCGACCTGAAGGACGGCAAGTACGCGCGGGCCGAAGCGCCCGGCGTGCTGCAGCTCGTCGCCGGCATCTGCGAGAGCGCCGCCGACGATACGGAGCGCATCAAGCGCGGAACGGAGCTTTTCGAGACGCTCTATCGTTCCTTCCGCGGCAAGCGCGGCTGATCCGGCATCAGTGCCGGTGCTGGTGATGCATGTCGGGCACGTGCGGATGCGCGTGGCGCAGCCGCACATGGACGTGGCGATGCGTGTGCGGCTCGCCCGGCGGATCGCCGGGCGCGTGCTCGTGGCGGTGATGCCGGTCGTGCACGTGGCGATGCGCATGCTCGAGCGGCTCGTGCTCATGTTCGTGCTCGTGACGCTCGGTCAGGTGCAGCCATACGCCGACGGCCATGAGGGCGCCGGCCAGTGCGAGCTGTAGCGTCGCCCGCTCGCCCAGGAGCGGGATCGAGAGGGCGGCGCCGAGGAAGGGCGCGGTCGAGAAGTAGGCGCCCGTGCGCGCCGTGCCGAGCTGGCGCAGCGCCAGAACGAACAGCGCCAGACTCGCGCCATAGCCGAAGAAACCGACCAGGCAAGCGGCCAGCGCGGCGCCGGGTGCCGGCAGCGCCGCGCCGTCGGCGAACGCCAGCGCCAAGCTTACTGGACCCGCGGCGAGCCCCTTGATCATCGCGATCTGCAGCGGATCGGCGAGCGAGACCTTGCGCGTCAGGTTGTTGTCGATGCCCCAGGCGACGCAGGCCCCCACGATCAGGGTCGGGCCGACGAGCCCACTCGCGGCCGGGCCGCCCTGCCACGCCAGCACCAGCGCGCCCAGGACGATCGCGCCCATGCCGGCTACGATGCGGCGGTCGACATTCTCGCGGAACACGAACCAGGCGATCAACGCCGTCGCCACGCCTTCGAGCGTCAACAGCAGCGAGGCCGACGCGCCGTCCGTTCTCGCAATTCCGGTCATCAACAGGATCGGGCCGACGATGCCGCCGGAGACGACGGCGCCTGCGAGCCAGGGCAGATCGGAGCCTGACAACGGCGCTTCCGCGGGCGCCCGCACCGCGCGCAACAGCGCCAGGCCGACCCCGGACCCGAGATAGAACAGTCCCGCCAGCAGCCACGGATCGATTGCGCCGACGAGCGCCTTGGCCAGAGGCGTGGACAGGCCGAACAGCGAGGCCGCGCCGAGCGCGATGAGGACGGGAAGCCGGGGCATGGCAACTCCGGATTGCGCGGGGACCGGGCGTGATGCCAGTCTAGCCTCGTGCTCAGGGTCGCCCAAGAGTCGCCGCGGCAGGCGGAAATCGAGACGCTGTTGCGGGAATCCGACGCGTTCTCCATGGCGCTCTACCCGCCGGAGAGCAACCATCTGCTCGATGTCGAGGCGCTCGACCGGCCCGAGATCCGGTTCTTCGTCGCGCGGCTGGAAAGGCGCGCCGCCGGCTGCGGCGGGCTGGTGCTGGGCGACGCCGGCGAGGCCGAGATCAAGCGGATGATCGTCACGGCCCCCGCGCGCGGGAAGGGCATCGGTCGCGCCATCCTCGGCGCCATCGAGGACGCGGCCCGGCGCGAGCGGGTGCGGACGATCCGGCTGGAAACCGGACCCGGGAACGTCGGCGCCCTCGCGCTTTACCGCCGCTTCGGCTATCGCGAGCGCGGGCCCTTCGGCGCCTATCGGCCCGACCCGTTGAGCGTCTTCATGGAAAAGACCTTGGCAGGACCGTAGGCATCGGACGGGTTGCGCTCCCGGGCCGCACCGTGCGAGTTTCCCGGCCCGCGCCCCGATCGCCCGCAGGACCATGATCGTCTTCCATCATCGCCATCGTGCGAACTTCTACGCCTCGGGCGGAATCGAGCGCGCGCATCGCCTGCGCGCCGACGTCCAGGCGCTGCGCGAGGCGCTGGCGCTGCCCACGACGCGCATCGTGCCGGTGTGGCGCGCGCGCAATCTGGTGATCGAAGCGCCCGCGCCGGGCGCCGCCGCGCTGCCGGTCGCGGAATTCCTTCGCCGCTTCGACGGCATTGCGCTCGATCCCGAAAGCGGCGCGACCCTGCTCGGCTTCGTCGACGAATCGGCGCATTTCGCGGTCGACGTGTCGGCCTTGGAGGAGCAACGGGTCCAGGCCTGCGTCGCCGACCTCGTCGTCGCCGGCGGCGCGAGGTTCGTCGACCTGCGCGCGGTCGGACCGCTGATGGAACGCCGCGAAGGCGCGCTGCTGGCCTATGCGCGCGGGTTGATGCATTGGCACGACCGGCACCGGTTCTGCGGCGTCTGCGGCTCGCCGACGCGATCGGCCGAAGGCGGGCACGTCCGGCGCTGCACCAATCCCGGCTGCAACGCCTCGCATTTCCCGCGCACCGACCCGGCCGTGATCATGCTGGTGACCGACGGCGAGCGCCTGCTCCTCGGGCGCCAGCGCATCTGGCCGCCGGGCCAGCATTCGGTGCTGGCCGGCTTCGTCGAGCCGGGCGAGAGCCTGGAGGACGCGGTCGCGCGCGAGGTCGAGGAGGAAGTGGGCTTGAAGGTGCGCGACATCCGCTACCGCTCGTCGCAGCCCTGGCCCTTCCCTGCCTCGATCATGCTGGGCTTCACCGCGGTCAGCGACCCGGTCGAGCCCGAGGTCAACACCGACGAGCTGGAATCGGCGCGCTGGTTCACGCGCGAGGAAGTGCTGAACTGCCCGATGAACGACGTCTTCCGCCTGCCGCGCGCCGACTCGATCGCGCGAAGGCTGGTGGAGGAATGGATGAAGGAGCGCTGAGGGCGCCGTTCAGTCGTCGACCGCGCCCTTCCGGCGCGCGGCGTGCGCGGGATAGACGCCGAGGATGCGGACCTCGCGCGAGAAGAAGCTGAGCTCCTCGAGCGCGAGCCTGACCGGCGTGTGCTCGGGATGGCCCTCGATGTCGGCGTAGAACTGCGTGGCGAAGAAGCTGCCGCCGAGCATATAGCTCTCGAGCTTGGTCATGTTGACGCCGTTGGTAGCGAAGCCGCCCATCGCCTTGTAGAGCGCCGCGGGCACGTTGCGCACGCGGAACACGAAGGTCGTCATCACGTCGCTGTTGGCGTCGGGATTGATCGGCTCGCGCGCCATCACCAGGAAGCGCGTGGTGTTGTGCTCGGCGTCCTCGATGTTGGCGCGCAGCGACGCCAATCCGTGCAGCTGGCCGGCGAGCGACGAAGCGATCGCCGCCACGGTCCTGTCGCCGCGCCGCGCCACCTCGGCCGCGGCGCCGGCCGTGTCGGCCGCGACCACCGCCTTGACGCCTAGCTCGCGGATCAGCTTGCGGCACTGTCCGAGCGCGTGCACGTGGCTGAGGATGGTCTTGAGGCCCTCGATCGTCGCGCCCTGGGGCGCCAGCAGGTGATGTTCCACGCGCTGGAAGTGCTCGGCGATGATGTGCAGGCGCGAATCCGGCAGCAGGTGATAGACGTCGGCGACGCGGCCGGCGACGGAGTTCTCGACCGCGATCATCGCCAGGCGCGCGCGGCCTTCCTGTACCGAGGCGAAAGTTTCGGCGAAGTCGCGGCACGGCAGCGTGCTCATCGCCGGGAACATGGTGCGGCAGGCAAGGTCGGAATAGGCGCCGTGCTCGCCCTGGAAGGCGATCGTGTTGTCCGGCGACGCATTGGCGACGACGGCCGGAGAGGCCTTGGCGGCGCTCTTGATCGTCGCGCTCTTGCTCATGGTCATGGGCGACTCTGCATGAAAAAAATCAGCGCGCGGCCAACAATTGACGCGCGCGCTCCAGATCGGCCCGAGTATCGACACCGAGGGGAACCGTGTCAACCAATACGGCATCGATGCGCATGCCGTTCTCCAGCGCCCGCAGCTGCTCCAGGCTCTCGCGCAGCTGCAGCACGCCGGGCGGCAGCTTGACGAAGCGCTCGAGCGCCGCGCGGCGATACGCATAGAGCCCGATGTGGTGGTAATGCGGCCCTTCGCGCGCCGGCACGGTGGCGCGGCTGAAGTAGAGCGCGCGCGCGATGCGCTTGCCCGGCGGGAAGCCCACCACGCATTTCACCACGTTGGGGTTCGTGCGCTCCTCCTCGACCTTGATCTCCGCGACCAGCGTGGCGATGTCGACCGCAGGCTCCATCAGCGGCAGCAGCGAGGCGCGGATCGCCTGGGGATCGACGGTCGGCAGGTCGCCCTGGACGTTGACCACCACGTCGTGGCGCCGTTCGGGATCGACCTTGGCCACCGCCTCGGCGATGCGGTCCGACCCGGTCTGGTGGCCGGGATCGGTCAGCACGGCGCGGCCGCCCGCGCGCTCCACCGCGTGCGCGATCTCCGCCTCGGCGCAGGCGACCAGCACCGGCCCGACGCCGGCCTCGGTCGCGCGGCGCCAGACCTGCACGATCATCGGCACGCCGGCGATATCGGCGAGCGGCTTGTTGGGCAGCCGCGTGGCCGCAAGACGCGCCGGAATGGCGACGATCGGATTGAGCTTGGCCGCGGTCATCGGCGGCGACCATAGCGAAGCGGGCCCCGGGCGGGAAGCGGACAGGCAAGCGCGATCCCGCCTGTCGGCGGGCCTGCCGAACGCGTTCTGACCCTGTCGTTTGCCGTATTGCCTTTGTGCATTGCGGGAGGCTAAATTCCGCCCGCTTCGAGGGGTGGGCGGCCGGTCCTGGCCGCTTTGAGGGAAGTACCGGTTCATGGCGACAACCAAGCAGTCCGATCCGTTGTTCTGGAACAAGGTGGTAGGGGCGGTCCTGTTCGCCGGCCTGATCGCCATGACGAGCGGCTTCATCGCGGAGCTGCTGGTGCATCCGAAGAAGCTGAAGGAGAACGTGTACGTCGTGGCGGTGCCCGAGGCGGCGACTGCGGCGGCCGGCGCCGGCGAGCCCAAGGCGATCGAGCCGATCGGGCCGCTCCTTGCCGGCGCCAACCCGGCGGCGGGCGAGGCGGCGGCCAAGAAATGCGCCGCTTGCCACACCTTCACCAAGGGCGGGCCCGACCGCGTCGGCCCCAACCTGTGGAGCGTCCTGGGCGGCCATCGCGCCCATTCCGCCAGCTTCTCCTATTCGCAGGGCCTGGCGGGTATGAAGGACAAGAACTGGGACTACGAGGACCTGAACCACTTCCTCGCCAACCCCAAGGGCTTCGTGCCGGGTACCAAGATGGCCTTCGCCGGCATCTCGAGCGCGAAGGAACGGGCCGACGTGATCGCCTACCTGCGCTCGCTCAGCGACCAGCCCAAGCCGCTGCCTTGACGCTGACTGCCGGGCGCATCGGTGCGGGCCGCCCGGACGAGCTGATCGCCCTCGCCTGCCGGCTGGCCGACACGGCCGGCGCCGTCATCCGTCCGTATTTCCGCACGCGGCTCGACGTCATCGGCAAGGACGACGCCTCGCCCGTGACGATCGCCGACCGCGAGGCCGAGGCGGCGATGCGCGCGATCATCGCGCGCGAATGCCCGGACCACGGCATCCTGGGCGAGGAGCACGGGCCCGAGCGCACCGATGCCGAGTTCGTCTGGGTGCTGGATCCGATCGACGGCACCAAGTCCTTCATCTCGGGCGTGCCGCTGTTCGGCACGCTGATCGCGCTCTTGCATCGCGGCCGGCCGACCCTCGGGGTCATCGACCAGCCCATCTCGCGCGAGCGCTGGATCGGCGCCGAGGGCCGGCCGACCTTGTTCTGTGGCGAACCCGCGCGCACGCGCGCCTGCGCGCGCCTGGCCGAGGCATCGCTGTTCTCCACCTCGCCCGACATGTTCAAGGGCGACAACTGGACGGCCTATGAGCGGTTGCGCAAGGCGGTGAGGCTGCCGCGCTACGGCAGCGACTGCTATGCCTATGGCCTGGTCGCGACCGGCCATATCGATATCGTGGTCGAGGCCAGCCTCAAGCCGTACGATTACCTGGCCCAGGTGCCGATCATCGAAGGCGCCGGCGGGATCCTGACCGACTGGAACGGGAAGGCGCTCGGCCTCGAGTCGGACGGACGCGTGGTCGCCTGCGGCGACCGGGCGCTTCACAAGGACGTGGTGCGGCTGCTCGCGGGTTGATGGCCCGGCAGGCATCGGCCAGAGTCGGGGCGGTCCTCGAAAAGCGAAGGAAACCGCCATGCGCCAGGGAATCCGGCCACGTCTCTTCCGCCTGTTCGCGTCCGCGCTGCTTGCAGGCGCGACCGCGGCGGGCGCGCTGGCCGACCAGCCGGTCAACGGGCTGGGCATCGCCATGCACGGCGCGCCGAAATACAGGGACGACTTCAAGCATTTCGACTACGTCAATCCGAGCGCGCCCAAGGGCGGCGAGGTCAAGCTGGCGGCGATCGGCGGCTTCGACACGCTGAACGGCTTCGTCATCAAGGGCCGCGCCGCGGCCGGCCTGGGCCAGATCTACGACTCGCTGATGGCGGCGTCGGCCGACGAGCCGTTCAGCCAGTACGGCCAGCTGGCGGAGAAGATCGAGACGCCGGCCGACCGTTCCTGGGTCGCCTTCACGCTGCGTGCGAATGCCCGCTGGCATGACGGCAAGCCGATCACGGTCGATGACGTGATCTTCACCTTCAACATCCTGCGCGAGAAGGGCGCGCCCTTCTACCGGCTCTACTACCAGCACGTCGACCAGGTGGCGAAGACCGGCGAGCGGACGGTGAAGTTCGGCTTCAAGCCGGGCGAGAACCGCGAGCTGCCGCTGATCCTCGGCCAGTTGCCGGTGCTGCCCAAGCACTACTGGGAGACGCGCGATTTCGCGAAGACGACGCTCGAGCCGCCGCTCGGCAGCGCCGCCTACAAGATCGAAAGCATCGATCCGGGACGCGCGATCACCTATCGCCGCGTCGCCGACTACTGGGGCAAGGACCTGGCGGTGAATGTCGGGCGCGAGAACTTCGAGGTGATCCGCTACGACTACTACCGCGACGCCACCGTCGCGTTGGAGGCGTTCAAGGCCGGCGGGTTCGACTTCCGCGTCGAGAACTCGGCGAAGGAATGGGCCACCGGCTACGATGTGCCGGCGGTCAAGTCGGGCGTGATCGTCAAGGAGGCGCTGAAGAACAGCCGCACGCAGGGCATGCAGGGCTTCGCCTTCAACGTGCGCCGCCCGATCTTCCAGGACCGCAAGGTGCGCGAGGCGCTGACCTACGCCTTCGACTTCGAATGGTCGAACAAGACGCTGTTCTACGACCAGTACACGCGGTCGCGCAGCTATTTCGGCAATTCCGAGCTCGAGGCCAAGGGCCTGCCCGAGCCCGAGGAGCTCAAGCTCCTCGAGCCGCTGCGCGGCCAGATCCCGGACGAGGTCTTCACCCAGGAGTACAATCCGCCGCGCACCGACGGGTCGGGCAACATCCGCGCGAACCTGATGAAGGGCGCGCAGCTCCTGAAGCAGGCGGGCTGGTCGATCAAGGGCGGCAAGCTGGTGAACGACAAGACCGGCGAGCCGATGCGCTTCGAGTTCCTGCTCAACAACCCGCAATTCGAGCGCATCGTGCTGCCGTTCGCGAAGAACCTGGAACGGCTCGGCATCGAGGTCTCGGTGCGCACCGTCGACACCGCGCAGTACCAGCGCCGTTCCGACGAATTCGATTTCGACATGACGGTCGAGATCTGGGGCCAGTCGGAATCGCCGGGCAACGAGCAGCGCGACTTCTGGAGCACCGCCGCCGCCGACCAGAAGGGCAGCCGCAACTCGGTCGGCATCAAGAGCAAGGCGATCGACGAGCTGATCGAGAAGCTGATCGCGGCACCCGACCGCCAAGCGCTGGTCGCGCGCACGCGGGCGCTCGACCGCGTGCTGCAATGGGGCTTCTGGGTCATCCCCAATTTCCACACCAACGTCGACCGGCTGGCCTATTGGGACAAGTTCGGCCGCCCCGAGGTCACGCCGAAGCAGGGCGCGCAGTTCGACGCCTGGTGGGTCGATCCGAAGAAGGACGCGACCCTGGCGCAGCGCAAGGCGGCGGCGAACTGACGACGGCACCCAGGCGGCCGTCGATCCCCCTGAGCTTGGCGAAGAGCGCCGAGCCGAATGTTCGGCGCAGCGGATCGGCGCGCGCCTAGGGCCTGACGCTCACCTGCATCACGGCGCCGTCGTCCGGCGAAGCCTGGATCGAAAATCCGAGCTGGCGGCAGAGCTCGAGCATGTTGGTATTCTCGGCCAGCACGTCGCCGTGGACCTCGCCGATGCC
>JAKLKW010000249.1 GCA_023150455.1 Alphaproteobacteria bacterium
AACCTCCCCACCGCGAACGCCTCGATCGGCGTCGTCGTCCGGCCGGTCGCGATCAGCTCCGCCATGACGTCGCCGACGCCGGGGCCGAGCGCGAAGCCGTGGCCGCAGAAGCCGAAGGCGTAGTAGAGGCCGGACACCTTCTCGCTGGGGCCGATCACGGGAATGTCGTCGTCGAGATAGGCTTCGATGCCGCTCCAGGTGCGGATGACGCGGACCTGCCCGACGGCGGGCACGAGGCGGCGCAGATGCGGCAGCTGGCGCAGCGTGTTGGCGGGGTCGACATAGGCGCGGCGGATGTCGGTGAAGGCCGGGCCGCGCGCACCGCCGCCAAAGACCAGGTTGCCGCGCGTGACCTGGCGCAGGTAGATGCCCTCCGTCGCCGTGTGCGCATAGACGCCGAGCGTCGGGCCGATCGCGTAAGGCACGGGCTCGGTCACGCCCATCTGCGGCCCGCGCGGCGTCACCTTCACGTTCTCGCCGAAGCGCGCCGCCAGCGCCCCGGCCCAGGCGCCGGCGGAGACCTGCACCACCGGCGCGCGGAAGCGGCCGGTCGGCGTCTCGACGACGAAATCCGCGCCCGACTTGTCGATATCGAGGACCTCGCAGCCCTCGTGGATCTCGGCGCCTTCGCGGCGCGCCGCGCGCGCGAAGGCCGGCGCGGCGAGCCGCGGGTTGGCGTGGCCGTCCGCGGGCGACAGCGACCCGGCCACGGCCTCGGGCGAGAGGAACGGGAAGCGCGCGCGCAGTGCGTTGTGCGTGAGCAGCTCGAGCTCGAGCCCGTATTCGCGCGCGTCGCGCTGGTGCTGCTCGAGCGCCCCGACATCGTCTTGCCGGTAGCAGACGCGCAAGTGCCCTGACGGCAGGAACTCGGCGTTCTCGCCGATCAGCGCATCGAGCCGGCCCCAGATTTCGCGCGCGCGGTTGGCGAGCGGGATCTGCCGGAGGAAGCGGCCCTGGCGGCGCACATTGCCGAAATTCGTGCCGCTGGCGTGCTGGCCGACGCGGTCGCGCTCGAGCAGGATGACCGAGCGCCCGCGCCGCCTGAGGAAGAACGCGGTCGCGGCACCCATGATGCCGCCGCCGACGATGACGACATCGGCCGTGCGCTCGGTGCTCATGATGCGGCGCGGGTCACGAGACGGCTTCCGTCGTCATCGGCAGCGGCTTGACCGGCGCCTGGCCGCGCAGGCGGCCGACCTGCTCGACCGGCACGCCGAGCCGGGCCGCCAGGATTTCCGCCCCGGCCAGGCCGCAATAGCGGCCCTGGCACCGGCCCATGCCCACGCGGCTGAAGGCCTTGGCGCGGTTGACCTCGGGCGCGCCGAGCTCGGTCGCGGCGCGGCGCAGTTCGCCGGCGGTGATCGCCTCGCAGCGGCAGACCAGCACGTCGTCGGCCAGCCCGGCGGCCAGATGGGCCGGCCAGGCGAAGCCATGCTCCAGCCCGCGGCGAAACCGCTCCATGCGCCCGAGCGTACGGCGAAGCTGGCCCACTTCGGCCGCCGCCGCCGGCCGGCCGAGATCGGCAAGCGCGGCGCAGGCGGCGAGCTGGCCCGAAACCTCGGCTGCGTCCGCGCCGAGGATGCGCGCGCCGTCGCCCGCGATGTAGACGCCCTTGGCCGTGCTGCGCCCGTCGACATCCGTCACCGGCAGCCATTGCCGCGCGACGGGGTCGAAAGCGAAGTCGCAGCGCGCGAGATCGGCAAGCTGCGTCTCCGAGCGCAAGCCGTAGCCGAGGCCGACGGCATCGCCCTCGATGCGCCGCAACCGGCCGCGCCCGTCCTGGAACACGACGCTCGCGACCTGTCCGTCGCCTTCGATCGCGATCGGCGTGACGCCGGTCAACATCGTCACGCCCCTCGCGGCCAGGATGGCGCTGTAGTAGAAGCCCTTCGCCAGCATGGCGGGCCGCGCCGCCAGCAGCGGCAGCGCCTCGATGCGGCGGCGATAGGGCGAGGTGTCGAGGACGGCGGCGGGCCGGACGCCGGCCTTGGCGTACTGGTAGGCGACCAGGTAGAGCAGCGGCCCCGTGCCCATGAAGATCGGCCGCGCCCCGATGGCGCAGGCCTGCGCCTTGAGCGCGATCTGCGCCCCGCCCAGGCTGTAGGTGCCCGGCAGCGTCCAGCCGGGCAGCGGCACCAGCCGGTCGGTGGCCCCGGTCGCCAGGATCAGCGCGTCGTAGCGGAGCGCCTCGCTGCGCTCGCCGGTCAGCACGTGCAGCGCGCCGTCATAGACGTTCCAGGCCAGGCTCTCGGACCGGTACTCGATCTTCGGCCCGAGCGCGTCGAAGTCGCGGTGCAGCGCCTCGGCTTTCGCCGCCTCGAAGCCGTAGAGCTCGGCCGCGGGTCGGCGGAAGCCTTCGGGTTGGCGGCGATAGATCTGCCCGCCGCTCATGCGGCCCTCGTCGATGACGATGGGCCGCAGGCCCGCAGCGACCAGCCGCGCGGCCGCGCGCACGCCGGCCGGGCCGGCGCCGACGATGATGACGGTGGGGGCGATCACTTTTGCGTCGGCCATGGCGCCCCCCGCGTCAGGATTCGCATGCCGGATGCGACCGGCGTGGTGCAGGCGCGCAGGCGCTCGCCGTCCGCGGTCCAGACCCAGCAGTCCTGGCAGGCGCCCATCAGGCAGAAACCGGCGCGCGCGCCGTCGCCGAACTCGCTCTCGCGCAGCCGCGCACCGTTGGTCAGCAGCGCCGTCAGCAGCGTGTCGCCTTCCAGCGCCGCGACCGCCCTGCCGTCCACTTCCAGATTGACCGCGGCGCGCGTGCGCTCGGCCACGCGCCGGAACTGCCCCTCCGCCCGGATCGCCCCCGTCATGACCGCCACCGTCCCATTCCTCGGCACCCCATGTCCAATCGCGGTTCGATCGGGTTATATAAGCTTCGATTTTGGAGCGAGTCCATGAACGCGCGGCAGCTCGAGGTCTTCCGTACCGTCATGCGCTGCGGCACGCTGACCAGCGCGGCGCGCACGCTCAACGTGTCGCAGCCGGCCTTGAGCCAGATCCTGCTGCACACCGAGGACGAGCTCGGCTTCAAGCTGTTCAAGCGCGTCAAGGGACGGCTGACGCCGACACCCGAGGCCGAGCAGCTCTTCCCCGAAGCCGACCGGCTGTTCCGCGACTTCGACAACCTGCGACGATTTGCCAAGGACCTGAAGCAGGGTAAGGCGGGGCTGGTGCGGCTCGCCGCCTCGGCGCCACCGTCGCTGTCGATCGTACCGCGGGCGCTGAAGGCCTTTCGTGCCGCAAGGCCCGGCGTGCGGCTGCTGTCCTACGCCGTCCCAGTGGCGGTCATCACCGAGATGCTGGCGCGGGGCGAGGCCGACATCGGCGTCGCCATGGACGACACGCCGACGCCGCTGATAGATACCGATGTGATCGGCCACAGCGAGGTGGTGTGCGTGCTGCGCACGGGCCATGCGCTGACCCGGCGCGAGGCGGTGACGCTCGCCGACCTGGCCGACCAGACGGTGATCTCGTATCGGCCCGACTCGCTGCCCGGCATGCTGATCGACCGCGCGCTGGCGCGCGATGGGACGCGGCTGCGCGCCGACGTCGAGATCGACGTTTCGATCGTGGCGCTGTCCTTCGTGTCGCAGGGGCTCGGTATCGCGCTGGTCGACGGGCTGGTGCCGTGGTCGAGCTTCCCCGGCCTGGTCAGCCGCCCCTTCCGCCCGACCGTGTCGCTGCCGCTCTGCCTGCTCACCAGCAGCCAACGGCCGCTTTCCCGCAACCAGGAGCTCCTGCGCAAGCAGCTGCGCGACGCCGTGCGCGACTACGCCGCCGATCCGACCAGCCTCGGCATCCTGGTGCCCGCGACCGCGTGAGCAAGCGCGCTTCATAACCCGCACTTATCAACCGCCCGAAACATCCGTCTTGGACACGGGCGCTGCCGCGCTCCGACACTTCCGCGTCGTCAACCTGCGGACGGAGCGGGGATGTCCTGGCGGATCGGGGTCGATATCGGCGGCACGTTCATCGACTTCTGCCTGCTCGACGAGCGCACCCAGCAGCTGCATTCGCTCAAGGTGCTGACCACGCCCGACGAGCCCGGGCGCGAGGTGATGGACGGCATCGCGCTGCTCGAGAAGCGCCACGGCATGGACCCGGCCGCCGTGCAGCGCTTCGTGCACGGCACGACCGTCGGCATCAACACGATCATCCAGCGCAAGGGCGCGCGGCTGGCGCTGATCACGACGGTGGGGTTCGAGGACGTGATCGAACTGGCGCGCCTGCGCATGCCCGACATGTTCAGCCTGTTCTGCGCGCGGCCGGAGCAGCTGGTCCCGCGCGACCGCGTCTTCGGCGTCGGCGGGCGAATGCTCGCAGACGGCAGCGAAGATACGCCGCTCGACGAGGATGCGCTCGGCGCGGCCGTCGCGCGCGCACGGACGAAGCGGGTCGACGGCGTCATCGTCGCCTTCATCAACGCCTACCGCAACGCAGCGCACGAGCAGCAGGCGCAAGCGTTCATCCGGCGCGCGGCGCCGGACCTGTTCGTGTTCCGCTCGACCGAAGTCTGGCCTGTGATCCGCGAATACGAGCGCAGCACGGCGGCAATCCTGAACGGCTACGTGCACCCGCGCGTGGCGGCCTATCTGGACTCGCTGGAAGGCGCGCTGAAGGCGCGCGGTGTGGCGGCGGCGCCGATGATCACCAAGTCGAACGGCGGCATCATGAACAGCGCCCTCGGCAAGACGGCCTGCGTCAACATGCTGCTGTCCGGCCCGGCCTCGGGCGTGACGGGCGCGTCGTTCCTCGCGCGCCAGGCCGGCATCGGCAACGCGCTGACGCTCGACATCGGGGGCACCAGCGCCGACGTGGCGCTGGTGATCGACGGCCAGCCGCAGTTCGGCACCGGCGAGACGATCGGCGACTTCCCGCTCTACGTGCCGTCGATTTCGGTCTCCTCGATCGGCGACGGCGGCGGCTCGATCGCCTGGGTCGAC
>JAKLKW010000250.1 GCA_023150455.1 Alphaproteobacteria bacterium
GCGGTCGTGGCGGCGCCGCTGGCCCGACGTGTCGATGATCTCGACGCCGGCCCCGGTGCGGCGCAGCGCCGCCACGCCGAGCCCGCTGCGTGCCGCGGCTCCCAGGGAGCGGGCGATCGACCGGACATACGCGCGGCTGCCGCCCGCGACGGTGCGCCATTGCGGCCGGTCGGCGAGCCGCAGCAGGCCGTGATTGACGAAGAATCGCACGAAACTGAGCGCGGGGAACGAGAGGATATGCCGCGTCGAGCACGACCAGATCGCGGCCGCCATCGGCAGCAGATGGTCCTCGACGAACCCGATGGAATAGCGCTCGCGGCGGAGATAGTCGCCCAAGGTGATCCCGGGACCGGGCGTCGCGAGCAGGCCGGGCGCGGTGCGGTAGAAGCGCAGCACGTCGCGCAGCATCGCATAGTGGCGCAGGCTCACGAGGTTGCGCTTCTGCGCGAACACGGTCGCGAGCGAACAGCCGGCATATTCCAGGCGGCCGCCGTCCAGGCTGACGGCGAACGACATGTCGCTCGGCCGGGTGTCGACGCCCAGATGCGCGAACAGCCGCACGAGATTCGGATAGGTTTCGGTGTTGTAGACGATGAAGCCGGTGTCCACGGCGACGGCGCCGTCGCGCCAGGGCACCTCGACCGTGTTGCTGTGACCGCCGAGACGACGGTCGCGCTCGTACAACGTCACGCGGTGGCGGCGTCCGAGCGACCAGGCGGCGCCGAGACCGGCCACGCCGGAGCCGATGACGGCGATGTCGAGCGGGGCCATGCGTGAGGCGATCAGGCCGCGCGGCGCGGCAGCGCGCGCCAGGCCGCGAGCGTGCCCGCGTCGTCGCGCCACGGAAAGGTTTCGAACGCCGCGCGCAAGGGGCGGTGCGCGAGGTCGGGATGATGCTGCAGGAGGTGCCGCGAGACCTCGCGCCAGCCGAGCTCGCGCAGGAACGCCTCCGCGCCTTTCGCGTGGCGCGGGTCGCGCGCACCCGCCGCGGCGACCGCGTGCCAGACCTGGCGCGGGCCGATCTCGCCGAAGGCGAGGTGGGGCGAGAGCATGGACGTGCCGGCGATGTCCGGCCGGTCGCGGGAAGCGGCGTAGGCGGCGAGGCCCTGGTCGACGAATTGCTCGAGTCGTGCCCGTGCGTTGGCCTCGCCCGGCGCCCAGGTCGCGCGCAAGCCGCCGGCCCAGCCCGGCGCGGTCGGCAGCAGTCGCCAGTCGGACAGGGATTCGCTGCGCGGCCAGGCGCCGCGCGCGGCCAGGCCTGCCTCGATCCCGGCGTCGCGCGCGATCGAGGGCGCGTCGTGGCATTCGTTCCAGAACACGGCATCGGCGCCCGACGCGCCCATGACGTCCGCGATGATTCGCGCCGCCGGGCCGCTGCGCAGGACCAGGAGCGATCCGAGCCGGCCGAGGTCGCGCTCGAGCGCGGCGAGGCTGTGATGCAGCCACCAGCGCTGCGCGCCGCCCAAACCGTCGCCGTCGTCGAGGATGTAGAGCGGAAGAACCGCGCCGCGGCGCGCCGCCGCGGCGAGCGCCGGGTTGTCGGCCAGGCGCAGGTCGCGGCGCAGCCAGGCGATCGACAGGAACGGGGAACGATGCGCGCGCGGCGCGGACGATGGCATCGGCCTTGGGTGGGTCGGTTTCGGGAAGGCGCCATTGATACGGATCGGGCCCTTCGGCGGATCACGCGGCACCGGTGTTAACGAAGCTGCCTCGCGGCGAAGCGATGCACGCGGTCGCGGCCGATCACGTGCACCGCGAAGGCCGGTCCCATCAGCCGGCGGATCGCCGGGTCGAGCACGTCGAGTCCGCCCGCGAACGCGCCGAAGGCCGGCAGGATCAGGCGTTGCCCGTCTTCGACGAAGCACCGCCCGGCGATGTGGCCTCCGCGCGTCGGCACATGGGCCTTGGGATGCAGGTGGCCGGAAATCTCGCCCATGCCGGTGCGCGGCTGGTGGCGGAACACCAGCGGCCCGACGACGATCTCCGATGCGACACGCCCGCCAAGATCCCCGGGCGGGGCGGGGTCGTGATTGCCCTCGATCCACACCCAGTCCGTGCGCCGGGTCAGCGCGGCGATCGAGGCGCGCTCGGCCGCGCTCAGGCGGGCGGGTGCGTCGCCGTCATGGAACGAGTCGCCCAGGCACAGGAAGGAGGCCGGACGATGCCGCTCGACCAGTGTCTCGAGCCGCGCCAGCGTCGCCTGGCTGTCGTAGGGCGGCAGCAGCGTGCCCTTGCGCGCATAGCCCGAGCCCTTCTCCAGATGCAGGTCGGCGACGACGATGGCCGACCGTTCCGGCCAGATCAGCGCGCCCGACGGATCGGCCACGAGCCGCGCGCCGTTGACGGTGATGGTCGATGCGCTCATGCGCGCGTGATAGCAGAGTCGGATGACAGAGGACAGGGATCAGCGATCAGGAGCCCTTTCCTGATCCCGGTCCTCTGTCCTCCGGTTCACAGCGGCAGCCCGCCTTGCGCCGGGACGGCCAGCGCCTCGTCGATCAGCGCCTGCTCCGCGGCCTCGCGCGCGGCTTCGTCGAGCATGGCATCGATCGCGCCGCCCGCCACCTGCTCGCGGCCGATCTCCAGCAGCACGGGCAGCGCGAGCGGCGAGACGCGGTCGAGCGCGCGATGCGCGATGCGTCCCTTGACGCGCCGGAGGAACGCGCCCAGGCGGCCGACATCGGTAAGGCCGGCGGCGGCGTCGGCCCGGGTCGCGCGCAGCAGGATGTGGTTCGGGTCGTGGCGGCGCAGCACGTCGTAGATCAGGTCGGCGTTGAACGTGACCTGCCGGCCGGTCTTCTCCTGGCCGGGATGGCGGCGCTCGATCAGGCCGGCGATCACCGCCACGTTGCGGAAGCTGCGCTTGAGCATGCTGGATTCGTCCATCCACGCTTCCAGGTCGTCGCCCAGCATGTCCTCGTCGAACAGCATGTCGAGATCGCGCTGGCGCACGGGCCTCAGGCCCCAGGCGCCGAGCACGTAGTCGGTGGCGACAAAGCCCAGCGGCATCAGGCCGGCGCGCTCCATCCGGCGCGTCAGCAGCATGCCGAGCGTCTGGTGCGCGTTGCGGCCCTCGAAGCAATAGGCGACCAGGAAATGCTTCTCGCGGCCGCGGTCGCCGCGCGGAAAGGTCTCGACCAGCAGGCCCTCGCGCGGCGGCAGCACCGAGCGCCATTCTTGCAGCCTGAGCCATTCCGCCACCGGCTCGGGCAGGTCGCGCCAGCTTCGCCGGTCGGCCAGCATGGCGCGCACGCGGTCCGCCAGCCGCGTGGTCAGCGGCAGGCGCCCGCCGGCATAGGCCGGGACCTTGGGTTCCGCGCCGGCCACCGCGGGGCTGCATTCCACCATGTGCTCGCGGATGCGCCCGAAGCGCAGCAGGCGCCCGGCGAAGACGAACGTGTCGCCCGCGACCAGGAACTGCGCGAAATGCTCCTCGACCTCGCCGAGAAACGGCCCGCGCCTGAGGCGCACCTTCAGCATGGGGCTCTCGACGATCGTGCCGACGTTCATGCGGTAGCGCCGCACCGTGGCGGGCGAGGCGACGCGCCAGGCGCCGTCCGGTCCCTGACGCAGCCGGTGCCATTGCTCGTAGGCGCGCAGCGCGTAGCCGCCGCTGGCGACGAAGCCGAGCACGTCGTCGAAGTCCATGCGCGGCAGCGCCGCATAGGCGGCGGCCGAAGTGACCTCGTCGTACATGGCGTCGGCATGGAACGGCGTCGAGCAGGCCATGCCGAGCAGGTGTTGCGCCAGGACGTCGAGCCCGCCCGGCCGCGGCGGGTCGCCGTCAAGCTCGCCGTCGCGGATCGCGTCGAGCGCGGCACGGCACTCCAGCACCTCGAACCGGTTGGCGGGAACCAGTGCTGCGCGGCTCGGCAGGTCGAGCCGGTGATTGGCGCGGCCGATGCGCTGCACCAGGCGGCTCGCGCCCTTGGGCGCGCCGATCTGGAGCACCAGGTCGACCGCGCCCCAATCGACGCCGAGATCGAGCGAGGACGTCGCGACCACCGCGCGCAAGCTCCCCCGCGCCATCGCCGCTTCGACCTTGCGGCGCTGCTCGACCGCCAGGCTGCCGTGATGCAGCGCGATCGCGAGGTTGTCCTCGTTGAGACGCCAGAGGGCCTGGAAGACCAGCTCGGCCTGCGCCCGCGTATTGACGAAGACGAGCGTCGTGCCGGCTTGCTTGATCGCCGCATAGACCTCGGGCATCGCGAACATCGCCATGTGCCCGGCCCAGGGCATGCGCCCGGCTGCGCGCAGGATCGTCACCTCGGCCTCCTTGAGGCCGCCGCCCATGACCAGCGCGACGGGCGCCCCGCCCGAGCCGAGCCAGGATGCCAGCGCGTCGGGGAACGCCACCGTCGCCGACAGGCCGACGACGCGGCATTGCGGCGCCAGGCGGTGCAGCCGGGCCAGGCCCAGCGACAGCAGGTCGCCGCGCTTGTTGCCGGCGAGCGCGTGCACCTCGTCCACGACGATCGCGCTCAAGTCCCGGAACATGTCCGGCGCGTCGGCGTAGGACAGCAGCAGGGCCAGCGATTCCGGCGTGGTCAGCAGCATGTCCGGCGGCGCGCGGCGCTGGCGCTGGCGCTTGGCCTGCGGCGTATCGCCGGTGCGGGTCTCGACCCGGATCGGCAGGCGCATCTCCTCGACCGGCTGCATCAGGTTGCGGTGGATGTCGACGGCCAGCGCCTTGAGCGGCGATATGTAGAGCGTGTGGAGCGCCGATCGCCCGCCGGCCTGTCGGATCGCGGCCAGCTCGATCAGGCTCGGCAGGAACCCGGCGAGCGTCTTGCCGCCGCCGGTCGGCGCGATCAGCAGCGCCGAGCGACCGTCGCGCGCGGCCCGCAGCAGCTCGAGCTGGTGCGCGTGCGGCGTCCAGCCGCGCGCGGCGAACCAGCCC
>JAKLKW010000020.1 GCA_023150455.1 Alphaproteobacteria bacterium
CGTAACCCTTCTTTGCCACCGCGCGCCCGACCGACAGGATCACCACCGGGTCCGCCGCATCGCTGCCGTCGCGCGGCGGCCGCGCGGCCGGCGGCGGCGGAAAGCGCGTCGCGTCCAGCCCGTGATAGACGAGCGCCACTTTGCCCGGATCAGACGCCAGCGCCGCCAGGTGCTCGCGCCCCAGCCGGGTGCAGGTGACCAGCCATTCCATATCGGCGAGCTTCTCGCGCTTCTCCCAATCCGGCGTGATCCAGATGTCGCGCGCATGCGCCGAGCAGCTCCAGGGCAGCCCGCGCAGGATCGCCGCATAGCGCGCGACCGAAGCCGGCGTATGGATGAAATGGGCATGCAGATGCCCGATGTCGCCCGGCAGCTCCGCCGCCGCGACGCAGGCCTGGCCGAAGCGACGGACGCGGTTGGGCGTGCGGTCGCGCGCGAGGTCGGCCAGGAACCGGGCCCGCGCCGCGCGGTAGCCCGCGAGCCGGCGCGCCCGCAGCCATCCCCCCAGCACGCGCCAGGGCTCGCGGTACAGGTACTCGGGCAGATAGCTGACCGGCGCCTTGATGGAAGCGTGCACGGGATGGCGATGACGGTCGGTCGGATGGCGCAGCGACACCAGCACCAGGTCGAGCCCGCGCGTCTCGAGCGCGGCGATCTCCTGCGCGATGAACGTCTCCGACAGGCGCGGATAGCCCTTCAGGAATACGGCGATGCGTGGGGCCAGCGTGGCGCCGCCGTCCATCGTGCGGGAAATGGCGCTCAGCGGCCTCGCGCGGCGAGGCGCGGCTGGGCGACCGGGCGGGTGAGCATCTGGTTGACCAGGCGGTCGACGTTTTCCAGTCCGTCCAACAGCCCCGGCACCACGACCTCGGACGGCAGGTTCTGCTGCGGCAACTGCCGCAGCGCCGTCGCCATCACGCGCGGCTCGCGCTTGCCGTCGTTCTCCAGCATGCGCACCAGCCCCATCTCCTGCGCGCGGCTGGCGCGGATGTGCTGCTCCTGGCGCGGCTGCGTGCGCGGCACGATCAGCGCCCGCTTGTCGAAGGAAAGTATCTCGCAGAACGTGTTGTATCCGCCCATCGCCACCACGCCCAGCGCGCCTGCCATCAGCGATTCCATGCGCGCGTCGAAGGTGGTCATGCGCACGTTCGGCAAGCGATGCGCGCGGCGCAGGAACTCGGCCTGGTGCTCCGGCGCCATGAAGGGCCCGAGCACCACCATGGCCGGATGCGGCGCGCCCGGATCGCTCTCGTAGGCGCTCAACACCCAGTCCACCATCGCCTCGCCGTCGCCGCCGCCGCCGGGCGTCACCAGCAGGTAGGGCTGGTCCAGGCCCTGGAGGTCCGGATTGCGCGGCATCAACGTATTCGGAACGCTGCGCTGCAGATACCCGGTATAGGTGAGCTTGCGCGTGACCGAGGCCGGCAGGTCGAGACCCTCGAGCGGATCCCAGAGCTGCGGCAGGCCATAGACCCAGATCGCGTCGTACAGGTCGCGCACGGCGGGCAGCGCCTTCTTGCGCTCCCATTCCGGCGCCAGCTGCGCCGGCTCGTCCATCACGTCGCGCAGGCCCAGCACCAGCGGCGTGCCGCGGCGCTTCAGCATGACGAGCGTGTTCTTGACCTCGCCGCGCAGGCCCAGCGGCTCCTTGTCGACGATGAACAGGTCCGGGTCGAAGATGTCGGCGGTGTGCCTGATGATCGACGCACGCATCGCCAGCGTCTCGTCGATGTCGATGTGCAGGTTGAGCGACGTGTACTCGCCGTTGCGCAGCTTGATCACGCCGGGGATGCGCACGAAGTCGACGCGGGCGCGGAAGTCGAAGCTGCCGATGATCGGCGAGCCCGACAGGATCATGACCGATAGATCCTTGTTGCCGTCAACCAGTGAATGCGCGAGCGCCCGTACTCGGCGTAGATGGCCGAGGCCGAACGTGTCGTGACAATAGAACATCACGCGCGCGCCGCTGCGCCGGGTCGACATCGCTGGCCTCGCCGCCAAATGGCTATTGTTGTCGATTGCCCCCCAAACACCGGCGACTATGGCATATTTGGCCCTGCGCCGGAACGGTTTCCAGCCCGGCGGTCAGGGGAAATTTGCAGGGCGCGATTGCCGATTTTGCAGCGGCGGACACAACGGGGCCGGCCCGTTTACCGACAGGAACACTTGGTCTAATGTATTTAAGAATAAGGATGATCGGCGGAAAAAGTCGCGCTTCGGAGAGCCTGCCATGAGCCTGCATGAGGAAGTCGACGCACTGCGCCGCGTTCCGCTGTTCGCCAAGATCGAGCCTTCGAAGCTGAAACTTTTGGCCTTTACCAGCGAGAAGCTGGACTACCAACCCGGCCAGGATCTGTGCACGCAGGGCGACGCCGGCGACGCCATGTACATCATCATGGCCGGCGAGGCGGATGTGCTGATCAACACGCCGAGCGGCGAGCATCGCGTGGCGCGCCTGGGCAAGAACAGCTTCGTCGGCGAAATCGCCATCCTGTGCGACGTGCCGCGCACGGCCACCGTCCGGGCGGCAGGGTCCTTGACGGCGCTGCGCATCTCGAAGGACCTGTTCTTCCGCCTCGTGGGCGAATTCCCGCAGATCGCCGTCGAGATCATGCGCGAGCTCGCCGGCCGGCTCGATCGCACGACCAAGGATCTGGCGAAGGCAAGAGCGGCCTGACCGACCGGCCAGCAGCATGAGCCGGCTCGACAGCGCCATCCGCCGGCTGCAGGCCCAGCGCGCCTGCCTTGAGGTCGCGGCCGAGCTGGTGCGCGACCTGCCCGGACCCATCCTCGAGCTCGGGCTCGGCAACGGCCGCAGCTTCGACCATCTGCGCGAGCTCATGCCCGAGCGCGAGATATTCGCCTTCGACCGCCAGCTTACCGCCCATCCGGCCTGCGTGCCCGACGAGAAGCACCTGATCATCGGCGATTTCGCCGAGACGCTGCCGAACGCGCTGGCCCGCATCGGCGCGCCCGCGGCGCTGGTGCATGCCGACACCGGCACGGGCGAGGCCGAGCGCAACGCGCGCCTGGCCGCCTGGCTCGGGCCGCGCATCGTGGCGCTGATGGCGCCGGGCGGCGTGATCCTGAGCGACCAGGAACTGGTCGGCATCGCGGCGAAGTCCCTGCCGCTGCCCGACGGCGTAAGGCCGGGGCGGTACTTCTTCTACCGCGTCGCGACGGCCTGACCCGATGCCGCTGGCTGCCGCAGAGATGGCTTTCGCCGAGGCGGCTCGCCTGTACCGCGCCGGCCGTCGAAATCGATCCGAGCGATGCCGAGGCCGCGCTCGAATACGCGCGCATGCTGTTGGCCGCGCGCCGCCGCGACGAGGCCGAGCGCGTGCCGCGTCGTGCCCTGCGGCAACGCCCGGACATTTCGCGCTGATGAGCGATCTGGGGCTCCTTTTGGGGTAGAAGGGGGCGCGCGGCGGCCATCGAATGGCTGAAACTGGCCGGCGCGGCGCAACCCGAGAACCCGGCCGCCCGCTACAATCCCGCCAACGCGCTGAAATCCGCCGGCGACATCGGCGGCGCGATCGCGGAATACCGCGCAGCGCTCGCGCGCGCCCCGGGCTTCGCCGCCGCGGATACGAACCTCGGCAACGCGCTGGCGATCGCGGGGAGGGCCTTGGCGATGATCTCCTCGGCCAGCGCGCCCGACTGCGACAGCAACGCGATCGAACGGACCGATGCGTCGGGTCCCGGCTGCAGGTCGCGCAGGAAGGTCGCGGCCATGCCGAGCGGCTTGCCCGCGGCGCGCTGGGTCAGGTGGATGATGCCGGCGCAGTTCGGCCCGGCCACGGTCAGATCGGCCTCGGCTGCGAGCGCACACAGCTGGGCTTCGCGCCTCTTGCCCTCCTCGCCGGACTCGGCGAAGCCGCGAGGCAGGATCAGCAGGTTGCGATCGCCGGTCGCCACCGCCTCGCGCACGGCGTCGAGGATCATGTCGGGGCGGATGACGTCACGCAGAGCTCGGCCGGCCGCTCGAGCTGCTTCAGCGACGTGCGGACCTTGAGGTTGCGGATCGTGCCGCCCTTCGGGTTGACCGGCACGATCTCGCCGACGAAGCCGGACTTCTCGAGCAAATGCAGCACGGCGCCGCCGAAGCTGGTCGGCCGGTCGCCGGCGCCGACAACGGCGATCGAGCGCGGGTGATAGAGCGGGCGAAGGTCGCGCGCCATGGCCCGCTTTTCAGGCCTCGATCTCGACGGTCACCGGCACGTGGTCGCTGCCGCTCTCCCAGTCCCGCGCGTCGCGCAGAACCTCGGCCGCTCTGAGCTTGCCGCGCATCGGCGGCGTGACCCAGACATGGTCGAGCCGCCGGCCGCGGTCGCCGACCTTCCAGTCGCGGTTGCGGTAGCTCCACCACGTGTAGAGCCGCTGCTCCGGCGGCACGAAGTGGCGCACCGCATCGACCCATTCGACGGAAGCCTGCATCCGCCCGAGCTTCTCGACCTCGATCGGCGTATGGCTGACGACGTCGAGCAGCTGCTTGTGCGACCAGACGTCGGTCTCGAGCGGCGCGATGTTGAAGTCGCCCACGGCGATCATTTTCTGCCGCCGAGTGCGCTCCGCGCCGAACCACGCCCCGACCTCGTCGACGAAGCGCAGCTTGTGCTTGAACTTGTCGTTGACCGCCGGGTCGGGAATGTCGCCGCCGGCCGGGATGTAGAGATTGTGCAGCTCGATTCCGCCGGGCAGCTTCACGTGGGCGTGGCGGCAGTCCTGCTTCTCGCACCAGCCGCGCGTGCCATCGCCCGAGAACGGCACTCTCGAGAGGATGGCGACGCCGTTGTAGCCCTTCATTCCATGCACGAGGCGATGGGCGAAGCCCATTGCCTCGAAGTCGCGATGCGGGAACAGGTCGTCCGGCACCTTGGTCTCCTGCAGGCACAGGACGTCCGGCCTCGCCTCGCGCACCAGGCGGCGCACGAGGTCGAGCCGGATGCGGACCGAGTTGATGTTCCAGGTGGTGATGCGCATCGGCGGGAGCGTCAGCCGATGGTGATGTCCAGCGTGCCCACCTTCTCGATGGCGCCGTGCAGCTTGTCGCCCTTGACCACGGGGCCGACGCCGTCCGGCGTGCCGGAATAGATGATGTCGCCGGCGCCCAGCTCCACCAGCGCCGAGAGATAGGAGATCATCTCCGGCACCTTCCAGATCATGGCGCCGAGGTCGGAATCCTGCTTGGTCTGCCCGTTCACCGCCAGTTTGATCGAGCCGCGCGACGGATGGCCGATCTTGGCCGCCGGCACGACGGCGGAGCAGGGCGCGGAATGGTCGAAGCCCTTGCCCATTTCCCACGGGCGGCCGCGGTCGCGCGATGCGAACTGCTGGTCGCGACGGGTCATGTCCAACCCCACGGCGTAGCCGTAGACATGGTCGAGCGCCTTCTCGACCGGCACGTCCTTGCCGCCCTTGCCCAGGCACACGACCATCTCGAGTTCGTAGTGCAGGTTCTTGGTCTGCGGCGGATAGGGCACGACGCCGCCGTCATGCACGATGGCGTCCGCGGGCTTGGCGAAGAAGAACGGCTCCTCGCGGTTCGGGTCGTAGCCCATCTCCTTGATGTGCGCCGCGTAGTTGCGGCCGACGCACCAGATCCGGCGCACCGGGAAGCGCTTCTTCTCGCCCTGGACGGGCAGGCTCGGCAGTTCCCAGGCGGGAATGACGTACTCGGGCATCAGGCGTTTTCCTCGATGGAAGTGAAGGTCGGTTGGCGAGAAGGTCAGAGAAGATACGCGGTGCCGCGCACGATTCCCAGCACCCAGCGGCCGGCGCGGAACAGGCGCAGCTTGGCGGCGAAGGCATGCTCGTCGCCGGCGCCGGCGAGCAGCACGAGCGCGCCCTGGTAGCAGGCCTGGGTCGCCGCGCCCGCGGCGGCGCGGATCAATCCCGGGTCCGACGATCGCGAGCGGGCGGCCGCCATCGCCGCCGCGCCGATGGTGGCGTCGTGCGCCGCGCGGGTGACGGCGCTGAGCGCCATGAGCATCTTCGCTTCGCCCAGGCGCGCGCCGGCGCGGCGCAGCAGCGCCGTGCGTAGTTCCTCTTCCGCGTCCCACCAGCGCTGCTCCCAGTCCGGGTCGGTGACGATGCGCGCCGCCTCTGCCCAATCGCGTGCGGCGGCGACCGGCGCGCCGGCGAAGCCGAGCCCGGCGAGATAGGCGATCATGTCGGCACGCTCGGCCTCCGTCAGCGCCTCGCCCAGCGCCGCGAACCACGGCTCGTGGGCAATCCCGGCGATGAGCGGGTCGATCACCGATTCCCGCGCTGCTCGCGCCACAGCCCCAGGACCTGCTGCACGGGCCGGTCGGAAAAGCTGAACAGCACCGCGTCGCTGTCGGCGACGTGCGTCTGCCAGGCCCAGGAGGGCGCGACGAACAGGTCGCGCGGTCCCCAATCGAAGATCTTGTCCGCGATCGTGCTGCGACCTTTGCCTTCCACGACGGCGAAGACGGTGCCGTCGGTCGAGCGATAGGGCGCCATCGTGAAGCCTTTCGGGAGCAGCTGGATGAAGGCGCCAATCGTCGGCATGGCGTAGGAGCCGGTCGCGGGATTGGTGTAGGTCATCCTGATGCCGTGGCACGGATCCCACGCCGCGGCCCGGCGCATCGTCTCCAGCGCCTCGCGCGTGCGGGCATAGGGATAGTTGAACACCGGCGAAGTGCGGCTGGTCGCCTCATAGCCCAGCGGCAGCAGGCCTGAGCCGTAGCGCGCCAGGGCGTCGCCCTCGGGCCGCGTCAGCGCCTGCGAGTCCTCGGGATAATTCTCGGCGAAGCCGGCGTCGAGCATGCGTACCAGCGGGATGTCGAGGCCGTCGAGCCACACCATCGGCTCGGCGCTGTCGTTGCCGTGATCGTGCCAGGTCCAGGACGGCGTGATGATGAAGTCGCCCGGCCGCATCGTGGTCTTCTCGCCGTCGACGGCGGTATAGGCGCCGTCGCCTTCGACGATGAAACGGAGCGCCGATTGCGTGTGGCGATGCGACGGCGCGATCTCGCCCGGCAGGATCAGCTGCAGCCCGGCATAGAGCGTGTGCGTGATCGCGGCCTGCCCGCGCAGGCCCGGGTTCTCGAGGATCAGCACGCGCCGGACCGCCTCCTTGGCGGTGATCAGCCTGCCGCTCTCGAGCAGATACGGGCGCACGTCGTCGTAGCGCCACATGGCCGGCACGCAGGGCGTGGCCGGCGACGGCGGCACGAGCTGGTGCAGCGTCTCCCACAGCGGCGCCATGTCCAGCTGGGCGATTCGGTCATAGAAGGCCCGGCGCGTGCCGGCGAGGGCAGTCGCGGTCATGCTGTTCCTCCCGGTCGAAAGCGGCCGCGGGCTTGCTTTAAGCCGCGTCGGCCAGCTTCGGAAGCTTAAGCCCCAGGCCGTCCTCGACCAACTTGCGCGCGCGCTCGACATAGTCGGCGCACATGTCCTCGTTCTTGCGCTGCTTGATGCCGAAGCGGCGGAACATGGCGTTGTTGGCCGAGCCGGCGGCGCCGAAGAAGGGCGGCAGCAGCGGGAAATAGCGGTCGATCGCGTCCTGCACCACGGCGCGGCCTTCCTTGGTCTTGCACAGCTCGTGGCAGAAGTCCCTGCCGAACTGCGCGTGGAAGCGCTCTTCCGGCATCGTCATGCGCGCCAGGTTGCGCAAGGGGTGGAAGGTGCAGGTGACGAGGTCCTCGACCTGCAGGATCTCGGCGAGGTCTGCCAACAGCTTGATCACGCAGAACTCGGCCCAGGTCTTCAGGGGGAACTCGAAGATCGACAGCGGCTTCTTCCGCTGCGGCGTCATGTCGTTGGCGGGAATCCCTATCTTCTCGCCCAGCTCGCGGAAGCGCACATGATGGCCGTATTCCTCCATGGCCACGCGGCAGGTCAGCCACTTGGCATAGGGCGTCGGCGCCAGCGCGATGGCCGGCTCGTCGAACACCTGCGCGCCGTACAGCTCGTTGACGGCGTGGCTGCGCACGATCTTGCGCACGGCCGCCTTGTAGTCGTCCGGCTGGCGCTCGAATTCTTCGATCGTGCGGACTTGCGATGCGTTGGCTTCTGCCATGGCAGCTCTCCGTTAGACCACAGGGTCCGTGTTGAAGGCCTCGAGGTCGGTTTGCAGCGGGGTGAAATCGCGCTTGAGTTCGGCGATGTCGCCGTCGACGCTGCGGGCGACCGGCCGCGGCTGCGAGAACACGAACAGTTCGCGCCCGCGCACGCCCAGCAGCTGGCCCGTGATCTCGTCGCCCTCGGGCGTGCACAGGCGGCGGACGAGCTCGCCGACCGGTGCGGGGTCGATCTTCAGCGCGCGCTCCTTGTATGCGGCCTGCGCGGGATTGGCCGGCTGGATCGTCTCGGTGACGCGCGTATGCGCGAAGGGCGCGACGGCGTTGCAGGTCACCAGGCTGCGCGCCATGTCCATCGCCGTCACGCGGGTCAGGCCGAACAGCCCGGCCTTGGCGCTGGCATAGGCGGCCTGGCCGAAGTTGCCGTAGAAGCCGGCGGTCGAGACGATGTTGACGATGCGGCCCCAGCGATAGGGCTTTCCCCCGCGTTCCGCCCTGGCCTGATCGCGCAGCAGCGGCGTCGCGGCATTGATGGCGTAAAACGCCGCCGACAGGTTGTTGCGGATAACCGCTTCCCAGTCCGCCGGCTCGTACTTGAAGACGAATCCGTCGCGCAGGATGGCGGCGTTGTTGACCAGGATGTCGAGCCCGCCGAACTGCCGCGTCGCCAGCTCGACCGCCGCCCGTGCCGCCGAGGGGCTCGCGACGCTCTCCTCGAAGGGCAGCGCGTTATTTCCCAGCGCCTTGGCGGCATCGCGCGCGACCGTCGGATCGGCGCCGTTGCCAGCGATGTCGGTGCCGTTGTCGGCGACGACGACGGCGGCGCCCGCGTCGTACAGGGCACGGGCGATCGCGAAGCCGATGCCGCGCCCGCCGCCGGTCACCAGCGCCACGCGACCGGAAAGCACGCGCGCGCCAGCGTTCGCTTGGGCGCTCATCGTGCCCCCACGGCCGCGCGCTCCGCCTCGGTGTAGAAGGCGTCGGCGTGGATGTCCTCGCGCCGCATGCCGCGGTCGGCGAGCAGCGTCGAGGCGGCCTCCACCATGACCGGCGGCCCGGCGACATAGGCCTTGGCGCCGTCGAAGTCGGTGAAGTCCCGTGCCGCCGCCTCATGGACGAAGCCTGTGCGCCGTGCCGTTGCCGCGCGCGGCTCCGACAGCACGGGAACGAAGGCGAGATTGGGATGGCGCGCCGCCAGGTCGCGGAAATGGCTGTCCAGGTACAAGTCGCGCTCGTCGCGCACGCCGAAATAAAGGTGGATCGGCTGGCGCATGCCTAAGGTCAACGCCGTCTCGACGATCGACTTGATCGGCGCCAGGCCCGAGCCGCCGGCGATCGCCAGGATCGGCCCGCTGTGCTGCTCGCGCAGGAACGAGCTGCCATAGGGACCCTGCACGCGGACCGGCTCGCCCGGCCGCAGAACCTTGGCGACGTAGGCGCTCGACGCGCCGCCGGCGACGTGCCGGATGTGGAATTCCAGCTCGCCGGTCCCCGCCGGATCCGGGGCATTGGCCATCGAGTAGTCGCGCAGGGGCAGGTCGCCGAAGCCCAGCGCCGCATATTGCCCCGCAGCAAAAGTGAACGGCCCACCGCTCTCGACCGCCAGCCGAACCCGCTTGATGTCGTGGGTCATGACGTCCACCGCCGCGACGCGGCAGGTGAGGTCGCGCAAGGGGTGTACGACCACCTCGTCCGGCTCGAGCCAGGCCAGCTCGGCGTCGCTGCAGGGCACGGCGCGGCAGGCCAGCACCAACCCTTGCGTGCGTTCCTCCTCGGTCAGGGCGTACTCGGAGTAGGGCGTCATCTCGACGTCGCCGGCGAGCAGGCGCGACTTGCAGGCGCCGCAATTGCCGCTGCGGCAGCCGTGCGGGTAGGGCGCGCCCTGGGCCAGCGCGGCCTCGAGTACGGTCTGGCCGGGCTGGACGGCGACCGGCGTCGGCCACTGCCGTATGGTGACGGTGACGTCCATGTCCTTCCCAGCGCCGCCGGCCGGTTCCAATCGTTTGTCCGGCCAATTGTTGGATTACCCAACAATTATGTCCAAACCGTTGCCGGCTTGCAAGTTTGGGGGCGACGGCGCCGTCGATTCTCGCTATCATGGCAATGGCCAAAATACGGCCCGGCGCGCCCGATTTCGCACCGGGCCGAGACGGGCGAACGAGAAGAATGAAGGGAGAGAACGCATGCGGAAGGCCCTGATTGCGGGCTTCGGCGCGGCCTTTGCGGCACTCGCCATGGCGGCGGGCGGCGCGGCCCAGGCTCAAGAAGTCACATTGAAGATCCACCATTTCCTGCCGCCGCCCTCGACGGCGCAAGCGAAGTTCATCCAGCCTTGGGCCGACCGCGTGACCAAGGCCTCGGGCGGCAAGCTCAAGTTCCAGATCTTCCCGTCGATGCAGCTGGGCGGCGCGCCTCCGGGCCTGTTCGACCAGGCGCGTGACGGCGTCGCCGACATCGTGTGGACCCTGCCGAGCTATACGGCGGGCCGCTTCCCGCTGGTCGAGGTGTTCGAGCTGCCGTTCGTGACCGGCACGGCTTCCGCCACGGCTCCGGCGGTGCAGGAATTCGCCGACAAGCACCTCAAGGACGAGTTCAAGGAAGTGAAGCCGCTCGTGTTCCACTCGCACGCGCCCGGCCTGTTCCACGTGAAGTCGAAGCCGATCATCTACTTCAGCGACCTGCAGGGCCTGAAGATCCGCGCGCCGACGCGCTCGATCAACGATGCGCTGAAGGCGCTGGGCGCGAATCCGGTCGGCATGCCCGTGCCGCAGGTGCCGCAGGCCCTTACCACCGGCGTGATCGACGGCGCGGTGATCCCGTTCGAGGTCGCCAACGTGCTGAAGGTGCACGAGCTGGTGAAGTACCACTCGATCGTGCCGAACTTCTACGCCTCCGTGTTCATCTTCGCGATGAACAAGGCGAAATATGACGGGTTGCCGGCCGACCTGAAGAAGGCGATCGACGACAACTCCGGCCTGGGCCTGGCGAAGGAACTCGGCAAGGTCTGGGACGATGCGGAGAAACCGGGTCTCGAGGCGGCACAGAAGCGCGGCAATTCCTTCAATACCATGTCGGGCGCCGAGCTCGAGAAGGCCAAGGCGGCGACCCAGCCGGTGATCGACAACTGGATCAAGACCGCGAATGGGAAGGGCGCCGACGGCAAGAAGCTGCTGGACGAAGCGCGCGCCCTGATCGCCAAGTACGGCAAGGCCAGCTAGCTCGGTCGGTTCGAGAGACGGGCGGCCCTACGAAACGACGATCTCGCCGTGGGGCTGCCCCGATCGACGGCTTCCTGGGAAGGCGGGTCGGGCGGCAGACCGCCGTTCCGGCGCGCGTTTCTTCCCTGCATCGCCCTTAGTCGAGCTTCATGAGCGAGCAGCATTTCCCGCCGGATCCGATCGGGCGGACGTTGACCGCGCTGAGCCGTGGGGCGGCCGTCTGCGGCGGACTGGTCCTGACCGCGCTGACCATCATGTCGGTGGCCAGCATCGTGTCGCGCGCGCTCTTCAGGGTCGCGGTGCCCGGCGATTTCGAGATGGTCGAGATGGGGTGTGGAATCGCGGTTTTTGCTTTCCTGCCCTATGGCCATCTCGTGCGCGGCAACGTCATCGTCGACTTCGTCACCTTGAAGGCTGGGCCGAAGCTCAAGGCCGCGCTCGATTCGGCCGGCGGCGTCATCTATCTCGCGATCGCGGCGCTGCTCCTGTGGCGCATGATACTGGGCGCTACGGACAAGCTCTCGAGCCATGAGACGACGATGATCCTGGCGGTGCCGATCTGGATCGCCTTCGTGCCTATCACCGCGGTGCTGCTGCTGCTCATTGCCGTCATCGCCTATGTCGCGGTCCAGGATGTGCGTGTCGTGACCGGCCGAGCGGCGCCGCGCCCATGAGCGGAATCGAATTGGGCGTCTATGGCTTCGCGGCCGTGCTCGGGCTGATGGCGCTGCGCGTGCCGATCGGCGTTTCGATGCTCGTCATGGGTATGGCCGGTTATGTCTGGGTCGCGGGCTGGCCGCCGCTCCTCAACCACCTGAAGCTCGCCGCCTATGCGCGCTTTTCCAACTACGAGCTTTCGGTGATCCCGCTCTTCCTCCTGATGGGGCAATTCGCCAGCCGCGCCGGGATGAGCCGCGCGCTGTTCCGCTTCGCCGGCGTGCTGCTCGGCCATTTGCGCGGCGGGCTCGCGATGGCGGCGATCGGCGCCTGTGCCGGATTCGGCGCGATTTGCGGCTCTTCGTTGGCGACGGCGGCAACGATGGCCCAAGTGGCCCTTCCCGAGCTTCGCCGCGCCAACTACTCCGGCCCGCTCGCCACGGGCGCGCTGGCCGCGGGCGGCACGCTCGGAATCCTCGTTCCGCCGTCCGTCGTGCTGGTCGTCTACGCGATCCTCACCGAGCAGAACATCGCCAAGCTGTTCCTGGCCGCGTTCGTCCCAAGCATCATCGCCACGCTCGGCTACATGACGGTGATCGCCGTCTATGTACGGCTGAAGCCGGGCTCCGGGCCGGCCGCGCCGCGCGCGACAACCCCGGAGCTGTGGGAGAGCTTCAAGGAGGTCTGGCCGGTGGCGCTGATCTTCGCGCTCGTGATCGGCGGCCTCTATCGCGGCTGGTTCACGCCAACCGAAGGCGCCGCGGTCGGCGCTTTCGGCACCGGTGTGCTGGCGCTGGTGAGCGGCGGTCTCGACCGGCACGGCCTGGTCGCCTCGATGCTCGGCACCGCCGAGTCGACCGCCATGATCTTCCTGATCCTGTTCGGCGCCGACATGTTCAACGTGTTCCTGGCGCTGACGCAGATGCCGGCCGAGGCCGCACGCCTGATCGCCGGCAGCGGCCTGCCACCGATGCTCGTGCTGATCGCCATGCTGTTGCTTTACCTGGCGCTCGGCTGCGTGATGGAT
This sequence comes from Alphaproteobacteria bacterium, assembly GCA_023150455.1. Lineage (GTDB taxonomy): Bacteria > Pseudomonadota > Alphaproteobacteria > JAEULC01 > JAEULC01 > JAEULC01. The sequence goes on from JAKLKW010000020.1 coordinate 12,951, forward strand.
TCGCTGTCAATGATCCTGCTGACGATCCCGATCTTCTTCCCCATCATCATGGGGCTGGATTTCGGCCTGTCGCCCGAGCAGACAGCGATCTGGTTCGGCATCCTGGTCCTGAGCGTGGTCGAGATCGGACTGATCACGCCGCCGGTCGGCTTGAACGTGTTCATCATCAGCGGCATGGCGAAGGACGTGCCGATGTACGACACGTTCCGCGGCGTGTCCGCCTTCCTGGTGTCGGATCTCGTGCGCACGAGCCTGTTGATCGCCGTGCCGGCCCTGTCATTGGTCGCGCTATGGGCGTTCTGACCGCCGGCCGCAGAAAGCGCGAACGCCCGGCCAGGGGGGGGCCGGGCGTTCTAGTCGCTCCGTACGGAACCCGTGGCCGGCAGGGGATTTCCGGCCCCAGGTGCCCGACCCCTTGCGGAACCGGGCGCTTCTTAAAGGTAAATGGGGTCCGGACTGACGGGTCCCATGGCGCCAAACGCAACCCAGCCATGCCTGTTGCGCATGGCTGACCGGCGCTCCGCCCGGCGCCGTCGCGCCGTCGCACGGGGCGTGCCCCATGGCGTGCTGGACGGGCTGCTGGGCTATCACCTGCGACGCGCCCAGTTCGCCGTCTTTCAGGATTTCGCCGCGACCATGCGCGGCATGGGCATCACGCCCGGCCAGTTCGGCGTGCTGGCGCTGATCCAGGCCAATCCCGGCCTCACGCAAAGCGCGCTGGGCGAAGCGATGGGCGTCGACCGCTCGACGGTCGTGGCCGTCATCGACCGGCTGGAATCGCGCGGGCTGGTACGCCGCGCGCCTTCGCCGAACGACCGGCGCTCCTACGCGCTGATCCTCGACGACGAAGGCGTGCGCCGCTTTGCGGCGGCGCTCAAGCGCGTGCGCGTCCACGAACGACGCATCGCCCGCCGCCTGACGGCGGCCGAGCGCGCGACCTTGGTCGAGCTGTTACGCCGCGTGGGTTAGGGCTGGGCTGGCCGGGGCGGGCCTGGCCCGCCGCTCGGCGCGCAGACGCACGGCGCGCTGGAACTCGCCGAACATGGCGCGCGACAGGGCCCATTCCATCGCGGTCGGATGCTCCGGGTGCCACTGCACCCCGACCGCGAAGCTCGCCGCGCCTTCGACCCGCACCGCCTCGATCAAGCCGTCCGGGGCGGTGGCCTCGACCAAGAGGCCCGGCGCCAGCCGATCGATTCCCTGGGCGTGCAGCGAGTTCACGTCGGCCGCCGCCGCGCCGCCGGCCAGCGCGCGCAGATAGCCGCCGGCTGCCAGCGCCACCGGGTGCGCGACGCGGTAGCGCTCCTCCGGCGGCAGCGACTTGTCGGAGCGGTGGTCGAGCTTGCCTTCGACCTCCTGCACGCGCTGATGCAGCGTGCCGCCCAGCGCGACATTCAGCTCCTGGATGCCGCGGCAGATGCAGAAGATCGGCACGCCCCGCGCGAGCGCGGCGCGGATCAGCGGCAGCGTCGTGGCGTCGCGCGCCGCGTCGTGCAGCGTGCCGGGAACGCTCGGCTCGCCGCCGTAGCGATGCGGCTCGACGTTGGACGGGCTGCCGGTGAAGAGGATCCCGTCCAGGCGTTCCACGAGCTCGCCGGCGTCGTAGTGGTCGCCCAGGGCCGGCAGAAGGACCGGCAGCGCGCCCGTGCCGTTGACCACGGCGGAAACGTATTTCTCGCCCACGGCATGGGACCGGCTGTGGTCCTGTTGCTTCAGGCAACTGGGAATGCCGACAATCGGCAGGATCGACGAAGCTTCGACCATGAAGACCCTCTGCCACAGCGATATCCGCCAGCATAGCGTCGCGCCGGCGCGGCGCCTATGGTTCTTCCACGATGGATTCGGCCGCGCAAGCGCTGTTGACCTGGAAGGGCGTTGTCGTCGCCGCATGGCTCGTGCTGCTGTTCTTGGCCGAGCGCGCCTTCCCCGCGGCGCCGGCACCGACCGGGGCGGCGCTGAGCGCCGCCAGCCTCGGGCGCAACGCCCGCAACCTCGGCCTCTGGCTCGCCAACGTCGCGCTGTCGCCCCTCGTCGTCCTGCCGCTGACCGCCGCTGCCGCCGGCCTCGCGCCGCAGTGGCGGCCGGGATGGTGGTCGGGCGCGCCGGGCCTGGCGCTCGATCTGCTGCTGTTCGATTTCCTGATCTACTGGTGGCACCGGGCGAACCATGTCGTGCCGCTGCTCTGGCGCTTCCACCAGGTGCACCATCTCGACCGCTTTCTCGACAGCACCTCGGCGCTCCGCTTCCATTTCGGCGAGGTGCTGCTGTCCGCGACCGCGCGGGCGGCGGTCGTCGTCGCGCTCGCCTTCCCGTTGTCGTCGGTGCTCGCCTTCGAAGGCCTGCTGCTGCTGGCGACGATCTTCCACCATTCGAACCTGCGCCTGCCCGCCGGCCTGGAACGCGCCCTGTCGCGCGCCATCGTCACGCCCTCGATCCACTGGGTGCACCATCACCGCGTGCGCGGCGACACCGATTCGAACTATGCCTCGGTCTTAAGCCTGTGGGACCGGCTGTTCGCCTCGCGCAGCGCGACAGCGCGCGCGCCGGACATGGAGATCGGCGTCGAGGGGCGTAAGGAGACGGGATTCCTCGGCCTGCTGCTGCGGCCGTTCCGGCCCTGAGGCGGGCCGGCGATTCGCGTCAGTTCGAGCTGCGACCCTGGTTGCGGATCACCTTGGTGTTCTCGAACTTGAACAGCTTCGGGTCCAGGTTCACGCCGAGCCGCGGGTCGAAGATCGCGACCTCGACCGTGGTGCCCTTGGAATCGACGATCGCCCATTTCTTCACTTCGATCGGGCGCTCGGTGAAGGTGATGATCACCTGGCCGTCCTTGGGGCTCTTGGTCTGCACCAGCGTGATGCGGATGATGCCCGGCCGGCGCTCGACGTTGGTCACCGTCACGTTGCCCGACAGCTTCACCTTGTCGCTGAGCAGGAACTCGAGCGGGGTCGACCCCAGCGGCACGAAGGTCGGCGTGTCCAGCTCCTTGTCGTAGAACACCACCTGGCTGCCGTCGGCCACCAGCAGGTACGGCACCGGCGGGTCGTACTCGAAGCGCAGCCGTCCCGGCCGGGCGATGAACAGATTGCCTTCCGCGGTCCTGCCGTTCGGCGACAGCTGCAGGAAACGCGCCTGCAGCGTCGTGATCGCGTTGAAGTACTCCTCGATCCGCTGCAGATCCTTCAGGTCCTCGGGCGTCGGCGCGGCCGCCATGGCAAGGCGCACGTCGCCCAGCGCCAGCGCGCTGAAGGCGCCTGCCAGCGCCACGGCGCCGACGCCGGAAATGAATTGCCGGCGGTCCAGAGTGGAACGCGCCGGCTCGATGCCCTTCAAACGATCGATCATTTCCTGGAAACCCCTATCACAGCCCTGAAAATCCCGGCTCAACCGTCCTCTACCGGATTGCGGCCGAGCACCTCGCGCTTGCCCACATGGTTGGCGCCGCTGACCACGCCCTCGGCTTCCATCCGGTCGATCAGCCGCGCCGCGCGGTTGTAGCCGATCTGCAGATGCCGCTGCACGAAGCTGGTGGAGGCCTTGCGCTCGCGCAAGACCAGCGCCACGGCCTGGTCGTACAGGTCATCTCCCGGCTCGCCGTTGCCCCCGGGCAAGGCGCCCGCCGGGATCTCGTCCTCTTCCTCCGTGACCGCTTCGAGATATGTAGGCTCTCCCTGGTTCTTCAGGAAGGCCACCACCTGCTCGACCTCGTCGTCGCGCACGAACGGACCGTGAACACGCGCGATCCGGCCACCGGTGCTCATGTACAACATGTCGCCCTGGCCAAGCAACTGTTCGGCCCCCTGCTCACCCAGGATTGTCCGGCTGTCGATCTTGGACGTCACGTGGAAGCTGATCCGGGTCGGGAAGTTGGCCTTGATCGTGCCGGTCACCACGTCGACCGAGGGGCGTTGCGTGGCCATGATGATGTGGATGCCGGCGGCGCGCGCCATCTGCGCCAGGCGCTGGATTGCGGCCTCGATGTCCTTGCCGGCCACAAGCATCAGGTCGGCCATCTCGTCGACCACGACGACGATGTAGGGCAACGGCGTGGTGTCGAGCGGCTGGTCCTCGAACACCGGCTTGCCGGTGTCGGGGTCGAAGCCGGTCTGGACCTTGCGCAGCAGCACCTCGCCCTTGGCGCGCGCCTCGGCCAGGCGCTGGTTGAAGCCCTCGACGTTGCGCACGCCGAGCTTCGCCATGGAGCGGTAGCGGTTCTCCATCTCGCGCACGGTCCATTTCAGCGCGACGACGGCCTTCCTCGGATCGGTCACGACCGGCGACAACAGATGCGGGATGCCGTCGTAGACCGACAGCTCCAGCATTTTCGGATCGATCATGATGAAGCGGCACTGGTCGGGCGGCAGGCGGTAGAGCAGCGACAGGATCATCGCGTTGACCGCGACCGACTTGCCCGAGCCGGTCGTGCCGGCGACCAGCAGATGCGGCATGCGCGCCAGGTCGACGATGACCGGTCCGCCGCCGATGTCCTTGCCCAGCACCAGCGTCAGCCTGCCCGGCGCGCGCTCGTAGGCTTCCGAGGCGAGCAGCTCGCGCAGATAGACGATGTCGCGCTTGGCGTTCGGCAGCTCGATGCCGATCGTATTCTGCCCCGGCACCACGGCAACGCGCACCGACACGGCGCTCATCGAGCGTGCGATGTCGTCGGCCAGGCCGATGACGCGGCTGGTCTTGGTGCCCGGCGCCGGCTCCAGCTCGTACATCGTGACCACCGGTCCCGGGCGGACCTTCACGATCTGGCCGTTGATGCCGAAGTCCTTCAGCACCGTCTCCAGCAGGCGCGCGTTCTGCTGCAGCGCTTCGTCGCTGATGGTCTGCGTACGGCCGGTTGCCGGCGGCACGCCGAGGAGGTCGAGCCCCGGCAGGCGGAATCCGGTCTCGTCGCCCAGGTCCAGGCGCCGCTGGCGCTGCGCCTCGGCGCGCCTGCCCGTCTGCGGCTTCGCGCTGCGCGGCGCCACCAGCTTGTCGCGCCGCGTCGCGCGCTTGGCCGGCGCCTCGGCGGGGCCGTCGTCCAGCCGCGGCTCGATCGGGCCGCCGGCCGCGTCGGCCGGCACGACGTCGAACAAGGTCGGCTCGATCCGCTCGCCGCGCCGGCCGAACAACGTGCCGAACAGGCCGGCGCCGCCGGGCTTGTGCGGTGGCTCTTTGCGCGTGGCGGCCGGCCGGTGCGCATCCTCGTCGCGCCGCGGTGCGGCGCGCAGGAAGGCCGGGACGTCGTCGGGATCGTCGGCCGCTTCGGGCTTCTTCTTGCCGGAGGCGGGCACCAGCAGGTCGCCGACGTAGCGCGTCGCGCGCAGCAGGGCGCGCAGCACCGCCAGCAGCATGCGAGCCGGCACCAGCAGGTCGCGCGGCGCCACGCCGATGGCGATCGCCAAGAGCGGCACCGCCAGGACCGCGCCGGCCAGCGACAGCGCCGGCACGCCCGCCATGGCGAGCCAGTCGCCGACGAGCCGGTAGGTGGTTTCGTAGACGACGCGCCCGGCGGCGCCGCCTAGACCCGCCGGGATCGGCCAGCGCGGCGGCAGCGGCAGCGCCATCACCGACATCGATGCTAGCAACATGCCGGGCAGCAGCAGCACCAGGCGCGGCCACGCGGCGGGCAGGCGCGCATGGATGATCAGCCGCCAGCCCCAGGCGGCGGGCACCAGCGCCAGCAGCCCGGCCGCGGCGCCGAAGCTCTGCAGCAGCAGGTCGGCGGCGAAGGCGCCCGGCACGCCGAGGAAATTGCGCGCCGCGCCCGTGGTCGCGGTGTTGAACGAAGGATCGCTCGGCCGATAGCTGACCAGCGTCGCGAGGATCGCCAGCGCGCCGAACACCAGCACGACGCCAAAGAACTCGCGCAGCCGGCGACGGAAGAACTCGCCCGTGCCGCGCGGCAGGAAGCCGGCCTTGGCGATCGACATCTGCGCCGCCATGGTCAGACCCGCCCCGCGGCAAGGTCACGGATCGGGACGGGGGAAACGGTTGGATGGACGCTGGATGCGGCAATCGGCATGGGTTCGACCGGTGGCCTCCCTCGAAGAAGCGCCATCGTGCGAGCGAACCCCCATCCACCCGCTGTTAGGCGAGGTGGACCTTACGATGAACCATTAAAGAAAGCAATTGCTTACAGGACTGCCCTCAGGTTTTGTCGCAGCTTGATGTCAAAGTGCCTCGGCGCCGGTTTCGCCGGTGCGGATGCGCACGACCTGCTTGAGCTCGAGCACGAAGATCTTGCCGTCGCCGATCCGACCGGTGTTGCCGGCCTTCTGGATCGTCTCCACCACCCGTTCGACCAGCTCGTCCCCGACGGCGATCTCGATCTTCACTTTGGGCAGCAAGTTCACGGTGTACTCCGCCCCGCGATAGATTTCGGTCTGGCCCTTCTGCCGACCGAAGCCCTTCACCTCGCTGACCGTCAACCCCTGGATGCCCAGCTTGGTCAGCGCTTCCCGCACTTCATCCAGCTTGAACGGCTTGATGATCGCCATGACCAGCTTCATTTGCGGCTGCCTCCGTGCTTCCAGCGCGGCCGACCCAAGCGGGTCGCCCCCCTGCTCCCGGAAGCCCGTTGCATACAAGAACCATGCCGGCAGCGAATCGGGCGCGACACGATAGCGGTTGATCCAGGCCGCGCGATCAGGGACGCTGCCGAGGTTCCGTGCCCTTGCCAAGCCGATGCGCAGCCCAAGAATTGGGCAAAGCGGCCGATTTGACCGAGTCTTGATCACAGGAAGCGCCATGTCGGACGGGCCGATGTCGAATGCCGAAGTCCTGGACGCCGACGTCCTGATCGTCGGGGGCGGACTGGTCGGCGGGTCGCTGGCGGCGGCGCTGGCCGGCGCCGGGATGCGCGTGGCCGTCGTCGATCGCGCCGACCCGCGCACGCTGGTCGACGCGGCGCATGACGGACGCGCCTCGGCGGTCGCGCTCGGATCCGGTCGGGTGCTGCAGGGCATCGGCCTGTGGCGCCACGTCGGCGAGGATGCGTCGCCGATCCTCGACATCCGCATCACCGACGCCGACGCGCCGGCGTTCCTGCACTACGATCATCGCGAACTTGCCGATCGCGCCAAGGCGGAAACCCGGTTTCCCTTCGGCCACATCGTCGAGAACACGGTGCTGCGCCGGGCGCTGTGGGCGCGGTTCCAGGAGCTGCCGATGCTCACCGTGCTGGCGCCGGTCGCGCTCGAGACGCTCGAGCGCGGACCGGACGGGGTCGAGGCACGGCTCGCGGACGGCCGCCGCATCCGGGCGACGCTCGCTGTCGCGGCCGAGGGACGGCAGTCGCGCCTGCGCAGCGAAGCCGGCATCGGCGTCACCGAGTGGCGCTACGACCAGGTCGGCATCGTCTGCACGGTCAGCCATGACGAGCCGCATCGCGGCGTGGCGCACGAGCATTTCATGCCGTCGGGCCCGTTCGCCTCGCTGCCGATGACCGGCAACCGCTCGTCCATCGTCTGGACCGAGCGCGCCGACCTCGCGCCGGCCGCGCTGGCGCTGAGCGACGACGATTTCTCTGCCGAGCTGCAGCGCCGCTTCGGCGACTGGCTGGGCCGCGTGCGGCTGGACGGCGGCCGCTGGTCCTATCCGCTCGGCTTGATGCATGCCGAGCGCTACGTCGACCACCGCCTGGCCCTGGTCGGCGACTCGGCGCACCTGATCCATCCCATCGCCGGCCAGGGGCTGAACCTCGGCCTGCGCGACGTGGCGGCGCTGGCGGAGACCGTCGTCGATGCGCGTCGCCTCGGCCAGGACATCGGCCAGCGCCACGTGCTCGAGCGCTATCAGCGCTGGCGGCGCGTCGACAACCTGACGCTGATCGGCGTCACCGACGGGCTGAATCGCCTGTTCTCGACTACGTTCCCCCCGGTCGCGCTCGCCCGGCGGCTGGGTCTCGCCGCCGTGCAGCAGATGCCGGACCTCAAGCGGCTGTTCATGCGCCACGCCATGGGCCTGGTCGGTGAGCTGCCGCGGCTGGTCGCGGGACAGGCGCTGTAGGCCTTTACACTAGGACAAAGACACCATATGTTGGGACAGCGTCCCAACCAAGGTGAACGGACATGCTAAATGCAACTCAAGTCCGAATGGCACGTGCCGCACTCGGGTGGGGCGTGCGCGATCTAGCTCGAAAGGCCGATGTAAATGCAAATACCGTCACTCGCATCGAGAGCGGCGGTGAGACAACCGTCAGCGTGCTGAATCGCGTCCAGGAAGCGCTAGAGAGCGCTGGAGTCGTCTTCCTGGAGCCGGGTCAGATCAGGGGAGACGGGTATGGCGTGCGAATGCTGCCGAAATTCGATGGTTGGCTCGTCAATTTGGATGAAAGATGGGTTCGCAACGATCGGTTGATGGTCTCACTATACGATGCGGAAGATGGTTCGATGACCGCATGTGGGGCGACTCCGCTGATCGAGCCCATGTCGACTGAGGAGTACGAGGAGCAGGTAACGGAAGCCATGGCGGCGGTCAGCCATGCCCTGCGCCAACGCAACGGTAAGCTCGCGCGGATGCCGGCGGAAGTAGAACGGCAGCTGAAGTTGAAGCGTCTGCGCGAGGCGCTCATCGAAGGCGAGAACAGTGGCCGTGCCGAGGACTCATCTATCGAGTCGATCCTTGGTGAACTTGATCGCGGCGATCGACGGGGCTGATGCCCCAATTCTTACTCACAAATCGGGCGAGAGCCGACCTTCGTGACATAGCGCGCTTCACCCAAATGCGTTGGGGCATGGCGCAGAGGGACCGCTATTTGAGGGCTTTTCGTGACAAGTTCCGACTACTCGCCGAGCGCCCGGGGGCGGGCAGACCACGCGAGGACCTCGGATCAGGTTACAGAAGCATGCTTTCCGGCAGCCATGTTGCCGTCTACCGCGAGGTCGCCGGCGGCATTGAAGTCGTGCGCGTTCTCCACGTCAGCATGGATGTCGTACAACATCGCTTGGAGGAGTGATTACGATGCGGTTATGCGCCGGCTCCGAACGCGCTACGGCTCCAAGGCGATCCGTCTCCTCGTTTGTACCTTGGACTCCTGATCTGGCGAATACGGCGTCGCCGCGGCTTGTCAAATTCGGCCCAACGCGACAGGCTGCCGCTCCGACCCAATCGAGGAGTTGCACGTGACGATCGAGATCGACCTCTACAGCGACACGCAGACCCGCCCGACCAAGGGCATGCGCGAGGCCATGGCTAAAGCCGAGGTCGGCGACGAGCAGCAGAAGGGCGATCCGACCGTAGCCAGGCTATGCGAGCGCGTGGCCGACCTGCTCGGCAAGGAGGACGCGGTCTTCCTGCCGTCGGGCACGATGTGCAACCAGATCGCGCTGCTCGTGCACGTGCGCCCCGGCGAGGAGGTGATCTGCGACCGCACCTCGCACATCGTCAACTCCGAGGGCGGCGGCGGCGCTGCGCTGGCCGGCGCCATGTTCCGCTGCCTCGAGGGCGCGCGGGGCATGTTCACGCCCGAGCAGGTCGAGGCCGCGATCAAGCCGGACAACCGCTACAACCCGCGCCAGGTGCTGGTCGAGGTCGAGCAGACCTCGAACGGGGGCGGCGGCTCGGTGTGGCCGGCCGAGCGCATCCGCGCCGTCGCCGCGGTCGCGCGCAAGCACAAGCTCGCGACCCACATGGACGGCGCGCGCCTGATGAACGCCGTGGTCGCCTCGGGCACCTCGGCGAAGGAGTTCTGCCGCGACATGGACTCGGTCTGGCTCGACCTGACCAAGGGCCTCGGCTGCCCGGTCGGCGCCGTGCTGGCCGGCAGCAAGGCGTTCATCGCCGAGGCCTGGCGCTGGAAGCAGCGCCTCGGCGGCTCGATGCGCCAGGCCGGCGTGATCGCCGCCGCGGGCCTGTACGCGCTCGACCATCACGTCGACCGCCTGGCCGAGGATCACAAGAACGCGAAGACCCTGGCGCAGGGCCTGGCCGAGATCCCCGGCCTCGCGGCCGAGCCGGTCGAGACCAACATGGTCTTCTTCGACGTCGGCGCCACCGGCCTCGACGGCTACCAGTTCAACGAGGCGCTCAAGCGCTACGGCGTGCGCGTCTCGGTCGGCAGCGCGCGCCGCGTGCGCGCGCTCACCCATCTCGACATTCCGGCCGCGGCGATCCCCAAGGCGCTGGACGCCATCCGCCGCGTGGCGATGCGCAACGAGGCGGCGGCGGAGTAGTCGACCCGACGGCATTGACCCCATGTTAGCTGTTAGCTAACATGGGGTCGGTGCATGCGGCTGTCTACAGCCGTGATGCGACGCGGGCGCTGCGCCGGGCGCCACGGAACCTGCGAGATTTGATCCGCAGCAGAGTCGAGCTTCTGGCGGTGGATCCGTTGGCGCCAAACAACAATGTCAAAGCACTGGCAGGTCGTCCCGGCCATCGTCTTCGTGTCGGCGATTGGCGAGTGATCTACCATTTGGACCACGGGCTGCGCATTCTTGTCGTCGAGAAGATGGCGCCGAGAGGAAGGGCGTACGAATGAGCGTCAAGACCACTGAGCGACAGGGCAAGCGATACGTGCTCATCCCAGAGAAGGCATATCGCCGGATACAGGACGATCTAGAGGAGCTGGATGACATCCGCGCCTATGATCGCGCTGTTGCAAGGCCGCAAGAATTCATTCCAGCACGGTTTGCGAACCGAATTTTCGATGGCGAGAGCCCGATCCGCGTGTACCGCGAGTATCGTGGCATGACGCAAGCGGCATTGGCGGCCGCTGCCAAGATCAGCAAGCCGTTTCTTTCCCAGCTTGAGAACGGCGCGCGCGCACCGTCGATCGCAACCGCACGCAAACTCGCCAAGAGCCTGAACGTGGATGTCGACGATCTGATTTGATCGGTCGATGTCTCAATGGAAATGCAGCGCCCCCGCTACATTGGGGCAGGGGAATCGAAGAACCGCCAAAATCCGCTAATTCAGCGGTGCAGGAGCGGGTCCAAACAGAAGGCCCGCCGGTTTCCCGGCGGGCCATGAAGTTGGAAAGTGGCTGTCCTTGCTTGAAGCTCAGAAGTCCATGCCGCCGCCGCCCGGCATCGGGGCCGCGGGGGCCTTCTTCTCCGGCTTCTCGGCGACCATGGCCTCGGTCGTGACCAGCAGGCCGGCGACCGAGGCCGCGTTCTGAAGGGCGACGCGCACGACCTTGGTCGGGTCGATGATGCCGGCCTTCACCATGTCGACGTACTCGCCCTTCTGCGCGTCGAAGCCCCAGGTGGCGTCCTTCGACTCGGTGAGCTTGCCGACCACGATCGAGCCGTCGGTGCCGGCGTTCTCGGCGATCTGGCGCGCCGGCCAGGTCAGCGCGCGGCGCACGATGTCGACGCCCATGCGCTGGTCGTCGTTCGCCGGCTTGATCTTCTCCAGCGACTTGACGGCATAGACGAGCGCCGCACCGCCGCCGGCGACGATGCCTTCCTCGACCGCCGCGCGGGTGGCGTGCATCGCGTCGTCGACGCGGTCCTTGCGCTCCTTCACCTCGACCTCGGTGGCGCCGCCGACCCGGATCACCGCCACGCCGCCGGCCAGCTTCGCCAGCCGCTCCTGCAGCTTCTCGCGGTCATAGTCGGATGTCGTCTCCTCGATCTGCGCGCGGATCTGGTTGCAGCGCGCCTCGATGTCCTTCTTCTTGCCGGCGCCGTCGACGATCGTTGTGTTCTCCTTCTCGATCACCACCTTCTTCGCCGTGCCCAGCATGTCGAGGGTCACGTTCTCGAGCTTGATGCCGAGGTCTTCGGAGATCACCTGGCCGGAGGTCAGGACGGCGATGTCCTCGAGCATCGCCTTGCGGCGATCGCCGAAGCCCGGCGCCTTGACGGCCGCGACCTTCAAGCCCCCGCGCAGCTTGTTGACGACCAGCGTCGCCAGCGCCTCGCCCTCGACGTCCTCGGCGATGATCAGCAGCGGCTTGCCCGACTGCACCACGGTCTCGAGCACCGGCAGCAGGGCCTGCAGGCCCGACAGCTTCTTCTCGAACACCAGGATGTACGGGCTCTCCAGCTCGCAGGTCATCTTGTCGGCGTTGGTGATGAAGTACGGCGACACGTAGCCGCGGTCGAACTGCATGCCCTCGACGACGTCGAGCTCGGTCTCCAGGCTCTTCGCCTCCTCGACCGTGATGACGCCCTCGTTGCCGACCTTCTCCATCGCCTTGGCGATCATGTCGCCGATCTCGCGCTCGCCGTTGGCCGAGATCGTGCCGACCTGGGCCACTTCGGCCGAGGTCGAGATCTTCTTCGAGCGCTTCTTCAGGTCCTCGACCACCGCCTCGACGGCGATGTCGATGCCGCGCTTCAGGTCCATCGGGTTCATGCCCGCGGCCACCGCCTTGGCGCCCTCGCGCACGATCGCCTGGGCCAGCACGGTCGCCGTGGTGGTGCCGTCGCCTGCCACGTCGTTGGCCTTCGACGCCACTTCCTTCACCATCTGCGCGCCCATGTTCTCGAACTTGTCGGCAAGCTCGATTTCCTTGGCGACGGTCACGCCGTCCTTGGTGATGCGCGGGGCGCCGAACGACTTGTCCAGCACCACGTTGCGGCCCTTGGGGCCCAGGGTGACGCGCACGGCGTCCGCCAGGATGTCCACGCCGCGCAGCATGCGCGTGCGGGCATCGGTCGAGAACTTCACGTCCTTCGCAGCCATTGCTCTCTAGCTCCTTGGAGAGGGAATCAAAAAAGCCCGATCGCTTCGTTGGAAGCCGATCAGGCCGCCTTCTTCTTCGAGCCCGCGGCGCCCTCGATGACGCCCATGATGTCGGACTCCTTCATGATGATGAGCTCTTCGCCGTCGAGCTTCACCTCGGTGCCCGACCACTTGCCGAACAGCACGCGGTCGCCGGCCTTCACCGACATCGGCACCATCACGCCCTTCTCGTCGCGGGCGCCCGGACCGACGGCGAGCACCTCGCCCTCCATCGGCTTTTCCTTGGCGGTGTCGGGGATGATCAGGCCGCCCTTCGTACGCTCTTCCTGCTCGACCCGGCGGACCAGCACGCGGTCATGCAGCGGACGAAAACCCATAGGTCTACTCCCTTGATAAACCAGAAGAATTGCGGTTGTTAGCACTCAGCGGTGCCGAGTGCCAGGGACATAGGGGCGAATCGCCGGGCCGTCAAGAGGGGAATTCGGAACCTTTGGCTGAAAATTTCGTTGCGCCGTAGGCCATTAACTAATTTCCCGCCGCCCGCGCCCGGCCGATAATGCTCCAGCGGCTGCACGGGGGAAGGCCAGAACCATGGTTCAGGTGCTCGGCGTCGACCATATCAGCATCCGCGTTTCCGATTTCGCCAAGTCCAAGCGCTTCTACGAGCGGCTGCTCGGCTTCATGGGCTTCAAGGTCGAAGGCGACTATGCCGACGCCGCCGGCTGGCACAACGACAAGACGGTGTTCTGGATCGGCCAGGCCGACGACGAGGGAAAGCGGCGCGGCTTCCGCATCGGCGATATCGGCCTGCACCACTACGCGTTCGAGCTCAGCAAGCGCGCGGACGTCGACGAGCTCTACGCGTTCCTCAAGAAGGAAGGCATCACGGTCGTCGATCCGCCGGACGAGTACTATGGCGGCGGCTACTACGCCGTCTATTTCCTCGACCCGGACGGGATCAAGCTCGAAGGCATGTTCTACCCGCAGCCCGCGAAGAAACCGAAGCCCAAGCCCAAAGCCCGGCCGGCCGCGAAGGCCCGGCGCAGGGCCAAGCGCGCGCGAAGCTGAACGCCGCTAGGCCCGCTTGGCCTTGGGATCGCGGCTCAGGCCCTTTTCCTCGAGCTTGGCCAGATATTCGGCCCAGATGCGGTCGTGGTTCTCGCCGATCTCGCGCAGGTACTGCCAGGAGTAGATGCCGGTGTCGTGCAGGTCGTCGAACTTCAGCCTGACGGCGTAGTTGCCGACCGGGACGATCTCCATGATGCCGACATGCATGCGGCCCGGCACGATGACGTGCTGGCCGGGGCCGTGCCCCTGCACCTCGGCCGACGGGCTCTCGACGCGCAGGAACTCGGCCGGGTAGATCATCGTCCGCCCGTCGTCCCAATCGATCTCGAGCTGTTTCTTGTCCCGGGTGTAGCGGATCTCCACCGGGTAGTGGCGCGTGTCGAAGCGGGCCTCGGTCATCGCTGGTCGGTCACGGCTTGTCGACGATCTGGCGCGCCTCGTCCACCAGCATGATCGGGATGCCGTCGCGGATCGGATAGGCGAGCCCGGCCTTGTCGCTGATCAGCTCCTGGCGCTCGGCGTCATAGCGCAGCGGCCCCTTGGTCAGCGGGCAGACCAGGATCTCCAGGAGCTTCGGGTCGACGGGCACGGGCGGTCGGTCGGTCATGGGGACATCCGCAAGGATCGAGTGACGAGGCGCATCATCGCATCAATCCGGGCCGGCACTCACGTCCTTTCCTGCCCTTCGCGGATGCCGTACAGCAGGACGCCGGCGGCCACCGCGAGGTTGAGCGATTCCGCTTTCCCGAACATGGGAATGCGCACCATCAGCGTGCAAGCCCGGACGAGGCTTTCCGCAAGCCCGCTCTGCTCGGTGCCGAGGACGGCCAGCACGGCGTCGCCATAGTCGACGCCGCGGTAGGACGTGGCCGCGCCCGGCGAGGTGCCGACGACCGCGCCGGGCCAGGTGGCGGCGAAGGCGAGGAACGCGGCCTCGTCGCCGGCATGGAGGCTGACGTTGAAGACCGATCCCATGCTGGCGCGCACGGATTCGGGCGCGTAGGGATCGCAACAGTCGCCCACGAGCACGAGCGCGCGCGCCGCCACGGCATCGGCGGTGCGGATGACGGTGCCCAGATTGCCCGGGTCGCGCACGCGGTCGAGCGCGACGACGGTGCCGCCCGGCTCGGGGCGCAGCGCGGACAGCGGGGCAAGCCGCGTGGCATAGGCGGCGACGACCGGCTGCGGGTTGTCCTTGCGCGTGATCTTGGCGAGCAGGGGCTCGGTCACCTCGAGGCACTGGCCGCCATCGGCGATGCAGGCCGCGCTTAGGCGCTCGACGGCCGCGGCGTCGGCGCCGTGCGCGAATGCCAGGATGCGCGGCACCGTACCGGCATCCAGCGCCTCCAGCGCCGTACGCGCGCCTTCCGCCAGGAACAGGCCGGTTTCCGCGCGGTACTTGCGCAGGCGCAGGCTGGCCAGCGTCTTGACCGTCGGATTCTGCGCGCTGGTGACGAGCTTGGTCATGGATCGGGCGATCCTGTCGCGGCCGGCTTTGTGTCCCGGGACCTCAGGTAGAACGACAGCCCCAGCATGAGGCAGGCGGCGAGCGCGAGGAAGACCGCGCGATAGGCGCTCTCGGGCACGCCGACGCCGCCCGCCGCGAAGGCGCCGATGATCTGTCCCGATCCCGACGGCAGCAGGACGAGACCGACGAGCTGGGCCATGTTCACGGTGGTCACGCCGCGCCCGGCCAGGCGGTCGGGGAACAGCGCCCGGCCCTGCGCCACGATCACGACCGGATAGCCGGCGAACAAGGTGAAGGCGACCAGCAGCGCAACCGCCGCGCCCTGCGGCGGCTGCGACAGCAGGCCGAGGGCGATCAGCGTCAATGCCGACAGCGATGCGCCGGTGATTACCACGCGCTTGCGCGAACCGACGATGCGGTCCATCGGACCGTAGAGCAGGATGCCGGCGATCTGCGCCGCGCCCATCGCCAGGATGACGTTGCCGCGCGCCACGCCGTCGAGCCCGTGCACGTCGTTGAGATAGGGCCCGGCCCAGATGCCGAGCACCGTCAGCATCGAGGCATAGGCGAAGGCATGCATGGCCAGGATGGGCCAGAGGCCCGGCGTGCGCAGCACCTCGATCACGCCGCCCAGGATGTCGGCGAGGCCTTCATGGTGGCCGGCGCGAGCATCCGCGTCCGGCGGGCGGTCGCGCACGAACAGGAAGAACAGCGCGGCGACGAGCGCCGTGACTGCGCTGACGACGAGAAAGCTGTTGCGCCAGCCGAGCGCGGACGCCGCCAAGGCCAGCGGCGTGGCGGCGGCGAGCGTGCCGAGGTTGCTGGCGGCGAACACCCAGCTCAACACCGTCGTCAGCCGGTCGGGCGGAAACCAGCGCGAGCAGAGGAACACGACCGACATGAAGCTCGCGGCGCAGCCCAGCCCGACCAGCGCGCGGGCGGCGATCAGCGCCTCGGCGCTTTCGGCGCGCGCCAGCAGCGCGGCGCCGGCCACCGCGAGCAGCGACAGCACGGCCACCGTCAGCCGGGCGCCATAGCGGTCGAACCAAATGCCCACGGGCAGCTGCAGCGCCAGCAGCGCGGCGAAGAAGGCGCTGCCCGCCCAGCCCAGCTGCTCGGCGCTCAGGCCCAGCTCGCGCGCGAGCTCGGGCGCGATGACGCTGTTGGACACGCGGTAAAACTGGCTGAGCGCCGTGACGGCAACGAGCAGCCCCAGCAGGACCGCCCGCTTAAGCCACATGGATCGGATCGGCCGGTCAGTGCGTCGCGGAATCGTCGCCGCGGCGCGATCCCAGCAGCGCCATCTCCATCAGCGCGGTCATCACGCGCGCGCGCTCGGTGCCGTCCCGGCACTCGAGCAGCGCCTGCTTCTCGTTCGGCGCGAACGGGCAGACCATGGCCAGCGACGTGATCAGGCGATCATCGGGCGTTTCCTTGATCGCGTCCCAGTTCGCCTTGATCTGGTGCAGCTGGAAGAACGACTTCAGCGCCCGCACCAGCCGGTCGCGGTCGATCGTGACCGGCTGCTTCTGCTCGGCCATGTCGGTCTCGAACGGGTTCCAGTCTGCGATGATGCGGCGGTAGCCGCGCTGCAGCGGCAGCTCCTTCATGATGCGGAACCGGCAAAGCCCGTGCAGCGTGACGAGATAGCGCCCGTCATCGGTCTCGCTGAACTGGGTGATTCGACCGGCGCAGCCGGTCGGGTAGACCGGCGGGTTGTCGTCGCCCTTGCCCGTGACCGCCTGCGGGTCGAGCGGCTGGATCATGCCGATCATGCGATGCCCGGCCAGCGCGTCCGCTGCCATGGCCAGGTAGCGCGGCTCGAACAGGTTGAGCGGAAGCTTGCCGCCGGGCAGCACCAACACGCCCGGCAGGGGGAAGATCGGGATGATCTGCGGCAGCTCGGCGAAGCCGGGCTCGAACGGCGATCGGCTCATCTTGGTCGACCCATGGGCGTGCTCCGCCCCCGCCGGCACGCCCGCCGACTAGGAGAACAGCACGGAGCTGAGCTTGCGGCGTCCCTGCACGGTGCGCGGGTCGGTCGGACCGAAGGCCTCGAACAGCTTCAAGAGCTGCTTGCGCGCCGCCTCCTCGTTCCAGGTGCGGTTGCGCCGGATGCTCTCGATCAGCTCCTCGATCGCGGCCTCGCCGTTGCCCGCGGCATAGAGCGCGGTCGCCAGGTCCAGGCGGGCCTGGTGATCGTTCGGATCGGCCGCGACCTTCTGCTTGAGGTCCGAGATCGAGCCGCCGGCGCCGGCGCTTTCCGCCAGCTCCAGCGCCGCCTTCGCGGCGGCGATCTCGCCGGCGGCCGCCGGGTCCTTGGCCTTGTCCGCCGGGATGGCGTCGAGCGTCTGGCGCGCCCGCTTGTTGTCGCCGGCCGCGAGCTGGCAGCGCGACAGGCGCGCCCGCGCGATGGCGTTGGTCGGGTCGTGCTGCACGACCTGCGCCAGGATGCCGGCGGCGGTCGCGGTGTCGCCCGAATCCATCAGCGCCTTGGCCTGCTCCAGCGCCTGCTCGACCGGCGATTCCGGCATGGCGGCGCCGGCAGTCTGCACCAGGCGCTTGACGAAGGTCTTGATCTGGCTTTCGGGCACCGCGCCGACGAAGCCGTCGACCGGACGTCCGCCGACGAAGGCATAGACGACGGGGATCGACTGGATGCGCATCTGCTGCGCGATGCCCGGGTTCTCGTCGATGTTGATCTTGACCATGCGCACGGCGCCGCGCGCCTCGCGCACCGCTTTTTCGAGGAGCGGCCCCAGCTGCTTGCACGGCCCGCACCACGGCGCCCAGAAATCGACGATCACCGGCACGTCGTGCGACGCGTCGATCACGTCGGCCATGAAGCTGCGCTCGTTGGTGTGCTTGATCAGCTCGCCCGCCGCCGCGCCGCCGCCGATCATGCCCTCGCCTGCGTCCTGCCTGGGGGCGCCCTTCGGGCCGCCGCCGATCAACATGTCAGCCATATCCGATTTCCAATCCTATGGGGTATGCGGCCAATCCGGGGAGATTGGACATCAAGGGTTTGGGCACAAGATGGCCACTTGCCCCGGCCCTGGCAAGGGCGAGGCGGCGGGCCGCCTCAGGCCGCCGCCGGCGCCTCCAGGTCGATGATTCGTGGCTCGTGGCCGCCCGCCCGGATGAACCGCAGCAGGTCCTCCGGCTTGACCGCAATGGTCATGGCGTTGCTCAAGGGATGGTAGTTGAGCGGGTCGTACGTCAACATCTTCTTGTCCAGGAACACGCTGACCCGGCGCTCGCGGTCGTTGATCAGGGCGAACGGGGTAACCGCGCCGGGGATGACCCCTAGGACCTCCATCAAGAGGTCCGGGCTGCCGAAGGAGAGGTTGCCGGCAGCACCCAGCGCGGTGCGCAGGGATTTGAGGTCGATCGGCCGGTCCTCCAGTGTCACCAGCAGGAACAGGTTCCGCTTCTTGTCGCGCAGAAACAGGTTCTTGCAGTGCCCACCTGGCAGTTCCCCGCGCAGCCGCTTGCTGTCCTCGACCGTGAAGAGCGGCGGATGCTCGTGACTTGTATAGGCGATGCCGAGCGCGGCGAGGCGCGCGAAAAGCGTCTCGGGCGTCGCGGGAGTTCTGGCGGGGCTGTCCATGGCGGCGCGGACGATAGGGGCGCGGCCGCCCCGACGCAACAATCGCCGGCAGGATCAGCGCGGGCCGCGACCGGCGCGCTCGTCATGGCCGCGGCGGCTGCTGAAGAACACCAGCGCCATCAGCCCGCAGCCGAGCAGCAGGGTGAACACGACGCCGAGGCCGAGCGCGATATAGGCCGTCGCCGGCAGGTCGACCGGCCCCTGTCCCGCCCATTCGCCATGGGCGGCCACCGCCGCGGCGCGCGGGGAGTTCCAGGGCCGAAGGTTGACAGGGATGGGCTCCCTCTCTATAGAAGCGCCTCTTTTCCGGCCGGCCACCCGGGTTTCGGCGGCCGGAGGCGCGTACGGAGACGGCCATGAAAGTCGTGAACTCGCTGAAATCGATCAAGGTCCGCGACAAGAACTGCCGCATCGTGCGCCGCCGCGGCCGGGTGTACGTGATCAACAAGAAGAACCCGCGCTTCAAGGCCCGCCAGGGCTGATTTCCCGGCCGCGCATTGACGCGGCCTTGCAGGACTGCGACCTTTCTTTCGACGGCGTGCCTGACGGGCGCGGCTGGTCGTCCTTCGACAAGCTCAGGACGAGGATTCCGCTTTTCTCCTCGTCCTGACCTTGTCGAAGGACGCCTTCCCGCCCGGACTACAACGCGGGATGGGAGGACGAATTGCCGCCGCTGATGCCCGCGCCGGACCGCTCGGTGCTGGATCGCCGCGACCAGATCGCGGCGGCGTTGCGCACGGTCGTCCCGGGCGAGGGCGTGATCACCGACGAGGACGAGCGCCGCGCCTACGAGAGCGACGGTCTCGCGGCCTATCGGCAGATGCCCATGCTCGTCGTGCTGCCGAGCGCGGTCGAGCAGGTCTCGCGCATCCTGCGCTACTGCCACGACAACAACATCAAGGTCGTGCCGCGCGGCGGCGGCACGTCGCTCTCGGGCGGCTCGCTGCCGCTCGAGGACGGCATCGTGCTCGCCATGGGCAAGTTCAACCGCGTGCTCGAGATCGACTTCGACAATCGCTGCGTGGTCGTGCAGCCCGGCGTCACCAATCTCGGCATCAGCGACGCCGTGCAGCATGCCGGCTTCTATTACGCACCCGATCCTTCCAGCCAGATCGCCTGCTCGATCGGCGGCAATGTGGCCGAGAACGCCGGCGGCGTGCATTGCCTGAAATACGGCCTTACGGCCAACAACCTGCTCGGGCTGGAGATGGTGCTGATGACCGGCGAGGTCATAAGGCTCGGCGGCCGGCACCTGGACAGCGACGGCTACGACTTGATGGGCGTGATGACGGGCTCGGAAGGCCTGCTCGGCGTCATCACCGAGGTCACCGTGCGCATCCTGCGCAAGCCCGCCACGGCGCGCGCGCTGCTGCTGGGATTCCCGTCCAATGAATCCGCCGGCGACTGCGTCGGCGCGGTGATCGCCGACGGGATCATCCCCGGCGGCATGGAGATGATGGACAAGCCCGCCATCCACGCGGTCGAGGATTTCGTCCATGCCGGCTATCCGCTCGACGTCGAGTCGCTGCTGATCGTCGAGTTGGACGGGCCGGCCGAGGAGGTCGACGAGCTGATCCGGCGCGTCGAGGCGATCGCCAGGCGCTGCGGCGCCACCTATCTGCGCATCAGCAACACCGAGGCGGAGCGGTTGACCTTCTGGGCCGGGCGCAAGGCCGCCTTCCCCGCCGTCGGCCGCATCACGCCCGACTACCTGTGCATGGACGGCACGATCCCGCGCGCGCGCCTGCCCGAGGTGCTGACGCGCATGGCCGCGCTCGGCCGCAAGTACGAGCTGCGCATCGCCAACGTCTTCCATGCCGGCGACGGCAACCTGCATCCGCTCATCCTGTTCGACGCCAACGCGGGCGAGCTCGAACGCGCCGAGAAGCTCGGCGCCGACATCCTGCGCCTGTGCGTCGAGGTCGGCGGCGTGCTCACCGGCGAGCACGGCGTCGGCGTCGAGAAACGCGACCTGATGGGCACGATGTTCAACGAGATCGACCTCGCCCAGCAGCAGCGCGTCAAATGCGCCTTCGACCCGAACATGCTGCTCAACCCCGGCAAGGTCTTCCCCACCTTGCACCGCTGCGCCGAGCTCGGCCGCCTGCACGTCAGCGGCGGCCGTCTGCCCTTCCCCGACATCCCGCGGTTCTGATGAAGTCGTAGCGCTCATGCCAACGCTGCGCCCGACATCTGCACCGGAGCTTCTCGCCGCGGTCAAGGAGGCTCTCGCCGACGCGACGCCGATCGAGATCCTCGGGCAGGGCACCAAGCACGATCTCGGCCGGCCGTTCCAGGCCAGCCGCCGCATCGAGCTGACGGGCTTGAGCGGCATCTCGCTCTACGAGCCGGGCGAGCTGGTGATGGGGGCCGGCGCCGGGACGATGCTGAGCGACATCGAGGAGACGCTGAGGAAGAACCGCCAGGAGCTCGCGTTCGAGCCACCCGATCTCGGGCCCCTCCTGGGATCGGCGGCGGGCGCGCAGACCATCGGCGGCGTGATCGCCGGCAACCTCGCCGGCCCGCGCCGCATCAAGGCCGGCGCCGCGCGCGACCATTTCCTCGGCTTCCATGCGGTCAGCGGCCGCGGCGAGGAGTTCAAGTCGGGCGGCCGCGTGATGAAGAACGTCACCGGCTACGACCTCTCCAAGCTCATGGCCGGGTCCTGGGGCACGCTCGCCGTGCTCAGCGACGTGACGGTCAAGGTGCTGCCGGCGGCGGAGAAGACGCGCACCGTGCTGGTCACGGGGCTCGACGCGGCGCGCGCGGTCGCCGCCATGGCCGCGGCGATGCAGGGGCCGTGCGACGTGTCCGGCGCGGCGCATCTGCCCCAGTCGCTCGCAATGGCGTCCGGCGTGTCCTATGTCTCGGGGGCAGGCAAGCCGGTGACGGCGCTCCGGGTCGAAGGCACGCCCATCTCCGTCGCCTATCGCTGCGCCGAGCTCACGAAAGAGATGGCGGGCTTCGGCCCGGTGGAAGAGCTGCACTCGATGAACAGCGCCAGGCTCTGGCGCGAGCTGCGCGACGCGCAGTTCCTGGTCGAACCGCGCGACCGCCCGGTCTGGCGGATCTCCGTGGCGCCGCAAAGCGGCGCCGGCGTGATCCAGGCGATCGCACGCGCGCTCGAGGCGCGCTGGTTCATGGACTGGGCCGGGGGCCTCGTCTGGCTGTCGCTTCCGCCCGGCACGCCCGACGCCGGCGCTGCGATGGTGCGCGCGGCCGTCGGCGAGCAGGGCCACGCCACGCTCTATCGCGCGCCGGCCGACCTGCGCGCCAGCGTGCCGGTCTTTCATCCCCAGCCGCCCGCGCTCGCGGCGCTGACCCAGCGGGTGAAGCTGTCCTTCGACCCGCAAGGCATCCTAAACCCCGGCCGCATGTACGCGGGGGTGTAGCGATGCAAACCAGCTTTACCCTGGCGCAGCTCGCCGATCCCGACATCGCCGAGTCGAACAGGATCCTGCGTGCCTGCGTGCATTGCGGCTTCTGCACGGCGACCTGCCCGACCTTCGTGATCTTGGGCGACGAGCTCGACAGCCCGCGCGGGCGCATCTACCTGATCAAGGACATGCTGGAGAACGCCAAGCCCGCGCATGCCCGCGTGGTCAAGCACATCGACCGCTGCCTCTCCTGCCTGTCCTGCATGACGACGTGCCCCTCGGGCGTGCACTACATGCACCTTGTCGACCTTGCGCGCGCGCATATCGAGCAGACCTACAGGCGGCCCCTGCCGGACCGGCTGCTGCGGCGCCTGCTGGCGCTCTTGATCCCGCGACCCGCGCTGTTCCGCCTGGCGCTGGCCGGCGCGTCGGTGATGCGCCCCCTCGGCAGGGTCCTGCCCGGTCCGCTCGGGGCGATGCTGCGCCTGGCGCCGGCGCGGATGAAATCGCCGTCGCGCGTGGACCGGCCCCAGGTCTTCCCGGCGGACGGCAAGCGGATCAAGCGCGTGGCGCTGCTCGCCGGCTGCGCGCAGCAGGTGCTGGAGCCCGCGATCAACGAGGCGACGATACGCCTGCTGACACGCCACGGCTGCGAGGTGGTGGTCGCAAGCGGCGCGGGCTGCTGCGGCTCGCTGGTGCATCATCTCGGCCGGACCGACGAATCGCACGCGCAGGCGCGCGCCAACATCGAGGCGTGGACGCGCGAGATCGAGCAGGCCAGCGAATCGGACGGCGGCCTGGACGCGATCGTGATCAATGCCTCGGGCTGCGGCACGACGGTGAAGGACTACGGCTTCATGTTCCGCGCCGACCCCGCGATGGCGGACAAGGCCAGGCGCGTGTCCAACCTGGCGCGCGACGTCAGCGAATTCATGGCCGAGCTCGGCCTGAAGGACCCGGTGATCGCGACCGGGCAGACCGTTGCCTATCACTCCGCCTGCTCGATGCAGCACGGGCAGCGCATCCGCGAGGAGCCGAAGCGGCTGCTCGCGCGCGCCGGGTTCGCGGTCAAGGACGTGCCCGAGGGGCATCTCTGCTGCGGCTCCGCCGGCACCTACAACATGCTGCAGCCCGCGCTCGCGACTGCCTTGCGCGACCGCAAGGTCGGAAACATCGAAAGCCTCCGCCCCGACCTGATCGCGACCGGCAATATCGGGTGCATCACCCAGATCGCGACCGGCACGCGCGTGCCGATCGTGCACACGGTCGAGCTGCTCGACTGGGCCACCGGCGGTCCCAAGCCCGAGGCGCTGGGCTGACATGGCCGGAACCGACCGCATCGCCCTCGTCACCGGCGCGACGAACGGCGTCGGCCGGGTCGTGGCTGGGCGCCTCGGCCGCGCCGGCTGGACCGTGCTGGCGCACGGGCGCGACGAAGCGCGCGGCGCCGCGCTGGTGCGCGAGATCGAATCGGGCGGCGGGAAGGCGCGCTTCCATCGCGCCGATCTCTCGTCCTTGGTCGAGGTCCGTCGGCTCGCCGCCTCGGCTGCCAAGGATCATCCGCTGTTGCACCTCCTGATCAACAACGCCGGGATCGGCTCCGGCGCGCCGGGCACCGGACGCGAGACGAGCGCGGACGGGTTCGAGCTGCGCTTCGCCGTGAACTATCTCGCCGGGTTCCTGCTGACGCGGCTGCTGCTGCCCAACCTGCTGGCCGCCGCGCCGGCGCGTGTCGTCAACGTGGCCTCGCTGGGGCAGCGCGACATCGACTTCGACGACGTGCAGCTCGAGCGCCGATACGCGGGCTCCGACGCCTATCGCCAATCCAAGCTCGCGCAGATCCTGTTCACGATCGACCTGGCCGGGGAGCTCAAGGATCGCGACATCGCGGTGACCGCGCTGCATCCCGCGACCTACATGGACACGTTCATGGTGCGCCAGGCCGGCCACACGCCGATCAGCACGGTGGACGAAGGCGCCGACGCGATCATGAACCTCGCCGTCGGCGAGGCCGGCCGCAGCCGCAGCGGCGAATTCTTCAACGGCCTCCGCCCGGCCCGCGCCAATGCGCAAGCCTATGACAGGAAGGCGCGCGAACGCCTGCGGCGGCTGAGCCTGTCTCTGACGGGGCTGGGTTGACCTTCTTTTCCCGTCAGAACGCCGCGTTGAAGCGCACGGCGAGCGGGATGTCGATGCTGCCCGACACGTCGGTGATGGCGGACAGGGTCGAGCCCAGGTCCTGCTTGTTGCGGCTCTGTTCGGGGCGCAGGTTGATGCCGACCATGGCGCCGACCGAGGCGCCTTCCGCCACCTCGTAGTTGAGCCCGGCCTGCAGGCCGCCGGCGAACTTGACGCCGGAATCGTAGAGCCGCACCCGGCCGATCACGAAGTTGGTGTCGTCGGTCAGGTCCATGTGCAGATCGTCGCGCCACAGCAACCGGGCCGAGGCGCCGACATAGGGCCGGAACACGGAGCCGGGCAGGAAATGCCAGCGCGCGCCGAGCTCGCCCGCGATCTCGTGGTAGTCGTTGAACTCGGCGCGCAGCGACGTCGCTTCGTTGAAGAAGATCGGGTCGCCCGTTTCGGGGTCGAAGTCCGACTTGGTGATCGTCGCGTTGCCGATCGTCTTCTGCTTACCCGAGGCGAAAGTGTAGCTGCCGCCGCCGAACAGCTCGAGCGAGCGCGTCAGCATGTAGCCGGCGTCGAAACCGGCCGTGACCGGCTGCTTGTAGATGTCGGAGAAGCTGAAGGCGTTCGTCGACCACGACACGACCGGGATCTGCTGGTTGTTGGGATTGATCTGCGTGTTCGACGCGGTGGTCGCTTCGAGATGGTCGCCCAGGATGAAGGTCGTGCCGACGCGCGGCCCGACCACGAAGCTGCCTGCCGGCAGCGGATCGGCTGCGGCCGGGCCGATCGACCCGCCGGCCATCAACAGCGCCGGCAGAACCGCCAGCGCGACACGCGCGACACCGCGAAGCATCCCAAGACCCCCGTCCGACGCCTGTGGATAATTTTATCCACGTATTGTACGGACGGCAATCGGATAATACTAAATCTGGGCAAGCCGGCCTCTCAGGCCGGTCGACGTGCGTTCAGGGCGGCGGCGATGGTGCCGTCATCCAGGTAATCCAGCTCTCCGCCGACCGGGACCCCGTGGGCCAGACGCGAGACCTTGGCCGGGGTGCCGGACAGGCGGTCGGCGATGTAGTGCGCGGTGGTCTGGCCGTCGACCGTGGCGTCGAGCGCCAGGATCGCTTCGCGGATGGCGCCGCTCTCGGCGCGCTGGATGAGCCCGTTCAGGTTCAACCGGTCGGGTCCCACGCCGTCCAGCGCCGACAGCGTGCCGCCGAGCACGTGGTAGCGTCCCTTGAACGCGCCGCTGCGCTCGAGCGCCCAGAGGTCGCCGACCTCGGCCACGACGCAGACGAGCCCGGTGTCGCGGCGCGGATCGGCGCAGATCGAGCACGGATCGACGCTGTCGAGATTGCCGCACACATGGCAGGCCTTCACCACCGCGGCGACGTCGGTCAACGCGCGCGCCAGCGGATCGAGCAGCGCCTCGCGCCGCTTGAGAAGATGCAGCGCCGCGCGCCGCGCCGAGCGTGGCCCCAGGCCGGGCAGCCGCGCCAGCAGCTGGATCAGACGCTCGATCTCCGGACCGGTCATGATGCCGGCGACCATTTCCCCCATTTCGTCATGCCCGGGCTTGTCCCCGGCATCCACGTCGGGGCGGCGGTGAGCCTGACGTTGGGCAAGTCACTCTCGTACAGGGGCAGCATTCTCGGCAGCCGGCCGACATGCCCTTCGACAAAGCTCGGGGCGGCCGCGACAAGCGCGGCCATGACGTCAGTGATGGATTGGGCGCAGAGTTCCGTTCGCAAGCAATCCATCAAATCGGCAGCGACATGCCCGCCGGCAGTTGCAGGCCGCCGAGCAGCTTGCGGGTTTCCTCCTGCATCAGCGTCTCGGCCTTGGCGCGCGCGTCGTTGCTGGCGGCGACGATCAGGTCCTCGAGGACGCCGACCTCGGCGGGCTGGACCAGCGACGGGTCGATGCGCACGCGGCGCATCGCGCCCTTGGCGGTCATGGTCACCGTGACCATGCCGCCGCCAGCGGCGCCCGTCACCTCGACCTGCTCCAGCCGGGCCTGAAGCTCGCCCATCTTGGCCTGCATCTCCTGGGCCTGCTTCATCATGTTGGCCAGGTTTTTCATCAGTCCGGCTCTCCTTCCATGTCCTCGGGGTCGGTCAACGGCGCCTCGATCGCGATGTCCTGCGGCACCGCCATGCCCGGCGGCGGGCGCTCGCGCACGGCGACGATGCTGGCGTCGGGAAAGACCTGCTTCACCGCCAGCACCAGCGGGTGCTCGGCCGATTGCTGGTGCAGCTTGCGCTGGTTCGACTGCGCCTGCTCGCGCAGCGTCGGCTGGCCCTCTTCGTTGGACACCGACACCATCCAGCGCCGGCCGGTCAATCGCGCCAGCAGCGCCTGCAGCTTGCCGGCCAGGTCCTTCGGCGCCTGCGGTGCCGGGCGGAACTCCAGCATGCCCGGTTCGTAGCGCACCAGATGCACGGTATTGACGAGATGGGCGTGCAGGATCGCCTCGCGCTGCTGCTCGACGAGCGCTACGAGCCCGGCGAAATCGGCCGGCGCGGGGAAAGTGGACTCGGCGGTCGCGACCGGCGCCGGCGGCGCCTCGGGCTCAGCGATCGCGGGACGCGCGGCCGAAGCCGCGCCGCTGCGCGCCCCGCC
>JAKLKW010000021.1 GCA_023150455.1 Alphaproteobacteria bacterium
AATCAGTGGCCGAGGCGGCACCCGGGCGCGATCCGGCGCCCCAGGCGGGGCGCGAGCGACGCAGGGCCGATCCGCGAGTCGGTTCAAGCAGTTGAAGAGGCCGAGTACCACAAGATATGGGCGAGCTTGACCGACCGAATCACCAAGCGTAGGGGTGATTCGACCGATTCTGCCGCCTTGCGGGCAATTTCGATCGAGGCCGGACCTGTCCGGGAGGAACCCGATGCGCACGCTTGCCCTGACGACCATCCTTGCCACCGGCCTGGCTGTCGGCCTCGTCCTGGCGCCATCCGACGACGGGCATGCCGGCGCCTGGGAGGACTTCAAGAAGGCCTGGGACGACGCGCGCATGAACAAGCCCGTGCCGCCGCAGATCGAGCAGGGCCTCGAGCTGATCGACCGCGAGCACTACACCGACGCCATGACGGTGCTCGAGCCGATGGCCCGGCTGGAGGACCGCGAGGCGCTGTACCAGACCGCGAGGATGTACGAGCTGAACCAGGGCCAGCAGGCCCAGGCGCTCGACGAGTACGACCGCATGGTCGAGGCGGCCCTGCGCTACCAGGCCGCCTCGCGCATGGGCCATGCCGACGCGTCCTACCGGCTCGGCACGCTGTTCGCCCGCGGCGTCGGCGTGGCCTACGACCCGATCGCGGCTGCGCGCCTCTATCGCCAGGCCGCGGTCAAGGACCACGGCAAGGCGCAGTTCGAGTTCGCCACCATGCTGGCGAGCGGCACCGGCGTCACGCGCGACGAGTACGCGGCGCTGACCTGGTACCTGATCGCCGCCGAGCGCAACGACATCGCCGCCGCCGAGCAGGCGGCCGAGGCCTTGTGCGTGCGCCTGCGCCGCAAGCTCGACCTGGCGCTGGAGCTGCGCCAGCGCGTCGAGCGCCCGAACGAGCGCTTCCGCACGCGCTACCTGAAGCCCGCGCCGGTCGACCAGTACGACATCCTGCCCGCGCGCATCAAAGCCGCCATGGACCGCGCCATCGACTTCCAGCCCGAGGAAGGCGGACGCGTCTACCAGGTTTCGATGCCGACCTGGCGCTGCTTCTCCGGCACGCCCGAGAGCTGAGGGCGGACGCGCCGGCCAGCCGCCACAATCCCGCCTCCGTCTGGCCCGTCCCCGAGCCGTTCCGCCTGATCCATTCGCAAGCGGTCGGGGTCGAGGCGGTGGCGGCGCGGTGGCGAACGAACGGCCGGGACCATCGGGCACATCCGACGCCGCTACGCTGCGCGCCGGCGCATATCCTTGACGGTCACACGACCGCCCAATGGGCTGTCGACCGCGCCGACCCTGATCTCTACCTGGCATCCCAGTGCCGCGAGGAATCGCATCAGCCGCTCGATCAGGACTTGGCGCGGAAACCCAAGAGTGATTCCCAGGAGGGATTGGCATCGCCGCCCGCAAGGCATACGCTTCCACCGGACACGAGACCGTGAGGGGTGGCGCGCCTGGATGATGGCGATGGTGCTGACCCGGCCGGGCCGCGCGCTGCAGCGGCTCGAGCTCGCGCGGCCCGACCCGGGCCCGGGCGAGCTCATGCTGAAGGTCTCGGCCTGCGCCGTCTGCCGCACCGACCTGCACGTCGTCGACGGCGATCTGACCGATCCGAAGCTGCCGATCGTCCCGGGCCACGAGATCATCGGGCGCGTCGTCGCCTGCGGCGCCGGCGCCGAGCGCTTCAAGCCGGGCGACCGCGTCGGCGTGCCGTGGCTGGGCTGGACCTGCGGCGAATGCGCCTATTGCCGCGCCGGGCAGGAGAACCTGTGCGGCCGGGCGCGCTTCACCGGCTACCAGATCGACGGCGGCTACGCCGAGTACGCGCGCGCCGACCATCGCTTCTGCTTTCCGATTCCCGACGCCTACGACGACGCGCATGCCGCGCCGCTGCTCTGCGCCGGGCTGATCGGCTACCGCGCGCTGCGCATGGCCGGCGACGGCAGGCGGCTCGGCATCTACGGCTTCGGCGCGGCGGCGCATATCGTGGCGCAGGTCGCCGTGTGGCAGGGCCGGCGCGTCCATGCCTTCACGCGCGCCGGCGACATGGCGGCGCAGGACTTCGCGCGCGGCCTCGGCGCGGTCTGGGCCGGCGACTCCCGGCTGGCGCCGCCCGAGGAGCTCGATGCCGCGATCATCTTCGCGCCGGTCGGCGCGCTGGTGCCGGCGGCGTTGCGCGCGGTCGCGCGCGGCGGGCGCGTGGTCTGCGCCGGCATCCACATGAGCGACATCCCGAGCTTCCCCTATTCGATCCTGTGGGGAGAACGCCACATCCTGTCGGTCGCCAACCTGACCCGCCGGGACGCGGAGGAGTTCCTGGCCCTGGCGCCGAAAGTGCCGGTGCGCACGCATGTCGAGACGTTCGCGCTGGCCGAGGCCAACACGGCGCTCGCGCGCCTGCGCGAGGGCCGCCTGAGCGGCGCGGCGGTCCTGCTGCCCGCGTGACACCAACCGCAGAGGAGGGCGCGACATGAACCAGGCTCTCGATATCAGCTTCCGCAACACCGACCGCTCGCCCGCGGTCGAGGAGGTCGTGCGCGAGCGCGCCCAGGCGCTGGCGCGGCTGTGCGACAAGCTGATGCACATGCGCGTGGTGATCGAGATGGTCGGCCGCCATCATCGCAAGGGGCGGCTGTTCCGCACGCGCATCGAGATGAAGCTGCCGCGCCGCACCGTGGTGGTCGGCCGCGCCTCGGAGTCCAATCCCGCGCACGAGGACGTCTACGTCGCGGTGCGCCACGCCTTCGACGCCGCGGCGCGGCGCCTGCAGGACAACGCGCGACGCCGCCGCGGCGAGACCAAGACGCATGACGGGCCGCCGCAGGGCAAGGTCGTCCGCCTGTTCCCCGCCGAGGGCTACGGCTTCGTCGGCCTGCCCGACGGCCAGGAGATCTATTTCCACCGCAACAGCGTGGTGGGATCGAGCTTCGACAAGCTCGCGCTCGGCGACGCCGTCAAGGTCACCGTGCACGAGATGGAAAGCGACAAGGGCCCGCAGGCCGGCACCGTGCGGCCGGTCGGCCGCCTGCGCCAGGCGACCGCAAGAACGGCCTGAAAAGAATGCTTCACGCGGAGACGCGGAGATCGCGGAGCGCATCGCGTTACGAGCCAGGGCGCTGCTCTTCTCCGCGCCTCCGCGTCTCCGCGTGATCGACTTCTATTCCGACGCCGCGAGGTCGATCTTGGTCTCGTGCTTGATGCGCTTGAGGGTGAAGCTGGTGCGGAAACGCTTGATGTTGTGCTCGTTCGCCAGCACGCGCCGGGCGAAGGCGTTGTAGCTGTCCATGTCCGGGCAGGCCACGACCAGCAGGTAGTCGACCTCGCCCGAGACGAAATAGCACTGCTGCACCTGTTTCTCGGCGGCGATCTTGCGCTCGAACGCCGCCAGCACGTCCTCGCGCTGGCGGTCGAGCTCGACGCCGACGAAGGCAAGGATGCCCTGGCCGACCTTGGCCGGATCGACGATCGCCACGTCCTTCTGGATGACGCCGAGCTCGCGCAGGCGCCGCACGCGCTTGAGGCAGGGCGGCGGCGACAGGCCGACGCGCCCGGCAAGCGCGAGGTTGGTGATCTGGTTGTCGTCCTGCAGCACGTCGAGGATGCGCCGGTCGATCGCGTCGAGCACGATCGTCGGCGCGGGCTGGGCCTTCTTGGGCGCGCGAATCCTGGGCATGGCTTTCCGGATGTTTCCGTTGTGGCGACCGAGCCCATTCCAGCATGAAAAGAAAACAGGCGAAACTTGAAATCCGTTTCCGCGGATTTCCCGCTAGCCTCTTGCGCCTGGGCCACGGAGGGCGTCATGGACACGATCAGCAACCGCATCGAAGTGCACGACCGCGACGCGCTCGACACGGCGCGGGCCGTGCTGGACGCCTGCGCCGACGCCCACCAGATGGGCGAGGCGGTCAAGGCGGCGGTGGCGCGCAACCAGGCCTGGCGCGGCGAGCAGTGCATCAACCTGCTGGCGCCCGAGGCGCCGACCAGCCCCGGCGTGCGCGCGCTGCTGGCGGCCGAGATCGGCACGCGCGCGGCCGAGGGGCATAGCGGCCGCGTCAACCGCTGGTTCGCCGGCACGCGCCACATCGACGAGGTCGAGGCCCTGTGCGTCGAGCTGCTGAAGCGCTACTTCCGCTGCAGCTACGCCGACCACCGGCTGTGCGCCAGCATGATCGGCAACGCCGTGGTCTACACGGCGCTGAGCGAGCCGGGCGACGTGGTGATGACGGCGGCGCAGCCGGTCGGCGGGCACTCCTCGAACCGCGCCGATGGCCCGGCCGGCGTCATGGGCCGCAAGATCGTCGATATACCCTTCGACCCCGACGAGCTCGTGGTCGACGTCGACGCGTTCCGCAGGTTCGCGCCGCTGGTGCGGCCGAAGCTGGTGGCGCTCGGCCTGTCGATGACCCTGTTCCCGCAGCCGGTGGCCGAGATGAAGCAGGTGATCCGCGAATGGGGCGGGCGGTTCTACTTCGACGCCGCGCACCAGCTCGGCCTCATCGGCGGCGGCCAGTTCCAGGATCCGCTGCGCGAGGGCGCGGACATCGTGACCGGCTCGGCCGGCAAGACCTTCGCCGGCCCGCAATCCGGCATCCTGGTATGGGACGATCCGGAGCTGACCGAGCGCGTCACGCATGCGGTGTTCCCGGTCTGGGCCGCGACGCACCAGGTCAACCGCGTCGCCGCGCTGGCGCTGGCGACGGCCGAGGCGATCGCCTTCGGGCGCGACTACATGGCGGCGATCGTCGCCAACGCGCGGGCGCTGGCAAGGGCGCTCGACGAGCGCGGCATCCCGATGCTGGGCGCGACGAAGGGCTTCACCACCACGCACCAGGCGATCGGCGACGTGCGGCGGTTCGGCCGCGGGCTCGAGGTGGCGCAGAAGCTCGAGCGCGCCAACATCATCGTCAACAAGAACCTGGTCCCGGCCGACCGGCCGGAGGACTGGGACTTCCCGGGCGGCATCCGCATCGGCACGATCGAGGTCACGCGCCAGGGCATGGGCCCGGGCGAGATGGCCGCGATCGCCGAGATGATCACCCGCGTCGTCGTGCGCGGCGAAGAGCCCGAGCGCGTGCGCAAGGACGCGCTGGCGCTCAGGAGCGGGTTTCCGAGTCTCTACTACTGCTTCGAGAACGGGCTGCCGCCGCGATAGGCGCGCGCCCCGGCCGCAGCGCGCTTCCGGCGTCGTCGGCGGCCGGGAGACGGCCGACCGGGACGCAGATCACCGCCGGCGCGAAGGCGATCGCCGATCCGAGCAGATGGATGACGAGCGTAAGGGGATCGGCGGAAGCCGCGACCAGCGCGCCGAGGCCGCCGGCGTCGAACAGCAGCAGCGCGGCGCCGAACGCGGCGCCGACGGCAGCGCCTCCGGCACGTTGCCGGGCCAGATACAAGGCAACGGAAGGCTCGCGCGACAAGTTGCGCATCCGCCCGGAACGGGGAGCGC
Source organism: Alphaproteobacteria bacterium (assembly GCA_023150455.1). Classification (GTDB taxonomy): domain Bacteria; phylum Pseudomonadota; class Alphaproteobacteria; order JAEULC01; family JAEULC01; genus JAEULC01. The sequence goes on from JAKLKW010000021.1 coordinate 5,451, forward strand.
GGCGGCAAGTTCCAGCCCTTGCGCTCGTGGCGGACGCGGGCGGACATGGTCGGGCCGACGGGGCCGAGCGATAGCCCGTGACGCCAGCGGGCCTGCCCGCGACACGGCCAAGAACGCCAGCCGCCGCGTCTGCTCCCTCGCCTGCCCGAGCCGCACGAAGACGGCCGCCTACCGTCGGCGCAAGGCCGTCAACCCGTCGGCTTGACGCAAATCAACGCGGCCGGTCAGGCTCGGCCCTAGCTTCTACCGATCGCCCGCGCCCGCCGGCGCGGCGGAGGCCCCGATGGAACTGGTCTGGCTCGTCCTCCTCTTCTTCATGCTGCAGCCGATGATCCGGCAGCGCTACCTGATGGCGATGCGCCACTACAAGATCGCGCAGCTGCAGAACCGGCGGCAGTCGCGCGTCATCACCCTGGTGCATCGACAGGAGACCATGCGGCTCCTGGGGTTCCCGCTCATGCGCTACATCGACATCGACGATTCCGAGGCGGTCACGCGCGCCATCCACGCGACCGACCCCGGCACGCCGATCGACCTCGTCCTGCACACGCCGGGCGGGCTGGTGTTGGCCTCGCTGCAGATCGCCCGCGCGATCCAGCGCCATTCCGGGCGGGTCACGGTGTTCGTGCCGCATCTGGCCATGTCCGGCGGCACGCTGATCGCGCTGGCGGCCGACCAGGTGGTGATGTGCCCGCACGCCATGCTGGGGCCGGTCGACCCGCAGGTCGGCGGCTTCCCCGCCGCCTCGCTCATGAAGATCGGGCGCGAGAAGCCGATCGCCGAGATCGACGACAACACGCTCATCATGGCCGACATCGGGGCCAAGGCGACACGGCAGGTCGCGCGCGCCATGATCCAGCTGCTGCGCCGGCAGATGACGGAAGAAGCCGCCACCGCGCTCGCCGAGACGCTGACCAGCGGCCAGTGGACGCACGACTACCCGATCGACGCCGAGGAGGCTCGGGGCCTGGGCCTGCGCGTCTCGACCGACATGCCGGAGGAGGTGCTCGAGCTGATGCAGCTCTATCCGCAGCCGATGGCCGCCGCGCCGACGGTCGAATACCTGCCGGGCCCGGGTCGGCGCCCCGCGGCGCGGCCGCATTGAGGAAAGCGATGGCGAAGACCGGCAAAACACGCGGCAAGGCGCGAGGACCGCGCCGCAAGCCGCGCGCGCACCTCCCGGCGCTGCGCCGCCCGGCCAACGCCGCCGCGGCGTGGCAACCGGTCCCCCGCAGCGACGCGCCGCCGATCGTGTGGCAGGAGCCGCGCGAGCACGAGGCGGTTTCGCCGCTGGACCGCCTGACGCGAGCGACCGTCGGCCGCTTCACGGCCGGCATCGCGCCCTCGGCCCTGGGCGCCGCCTTCTTCGACTGGGCGGTCCACTTGGCCAGCTCGCCGGGCAAGCAGGCCTTCGTCATGGAGAAGGCCGGGCGCAAATGGACCCGCTTCCTGCACCACATGGCGCGCTGCGCCTGCACCGCCGGCCCGGTCGAGCCCTGCATCGTGCCGCTGCCGCAGGACAAGCGCTTCGCGGCGCCGGGCTGGCAGAAGCCGCCGTTCAACCTGATCTACCAGTCCTTCCTGTTGACGCAGCAATGGGTCTACAACGCGACCACCGACGTGCACGGCGTATCGCGCCACCACGAGGACGTGGTCAGCTTCGTCGCACGCCAGATGCTGGACATCGCCTCGCCCAGCAACTTCATCCCCACCAATCCCGAGGTGCTGGAAACGACCCTGCGAGAGCTGGGCCAGAACCTCGTGCGCGGCTGGACGAACCTGGCGGACGACTGGGAACGCGCGGCGCTGGGCAAGCCGCCGGTCGGCGCCGAGGACTTCGTGCCGGGCAAGACCGTCGCGATCACGCCGGGCAAGGTGGTCTACCGCAACCGCCTGATGGAGCTGATCCAGTACGCACCGAAGACACGCCAGGTGCACGCCGAGCCGGTGCTGATCGTGCCGGCCTGGATCATGAAGTACTACATCCTCGACCTGTCGCCCGAGAACTCGCTGGTCAAGCACCTGGTCGACCGCGGCCACACGGTCTTCATCCTGTCCTGGAAGAACCCGGGCGCAACGGAGCGCGACCTGGGGCTCGAGGAATATCTGCGCCTCGGGCCGCAAACCGCGCTCGACGTCATCGCCCGCATCTGCCCGCAGCGCCGGGTGCACGGCGTCGGCTACTGCCTGGGCGGCACGCTGCTCGCGATCGCCGCCTCCGCCATGGGTCGCGACGGCGACGAGCGTCTCAAGACGTTGACGCTGCTCGCCGCGCAGACCGACTTCGAAGAGGCGGGCGAGCTGATGCTGTTCATCGACGACGCCCAGGTCTCGTTCCTCGAGGACATCATGTGGACCCAGGGCTACCTGGACACGAAGCAGATGGCCGGCGCCTTCCAGATCCTGCGCTCGAACGACCTGATCTGGTCGCGCCTGGTGCACGACTACCTGCTGGGCCGGCGCGCGCCGATGAACGACCTGATGGCCTGGAACGCGGACGCGACGCGCATGCCCTTCCGCATGCACAGCGAATACCTGCGCGGCCTGTTCCTCGACAACGACCTGGCCGAGGGCCGCTTCGCGGTCGACGGCAGGCCGGTATCGCTGACCGACGTCCGTGCGCCGATCTTCGCCGTCGGCACCGAGCGCGACCACGTGGCGCCCTGGCGCTCGGCCTACAAGATCAACCAGCTCGTCGACGTCGACGTCACGTTCCTCCTGACCTCGGGCGGGCACAATGCCGGCATCGTGAGCCCGCCCGGCGCCGATCGCGGCCATTTCCGGGTCGCCACGCGGCGCGAGCGCGAGCGCTTCGTGCCGCCGGACGAGTTCCTCCAGCGCGCCGCCCTGCACAAGGGTTCCTGGTGGAAGTGCTGGTTCGACTGGCTGGGCGCGCACCAGGACGGCCGCGTCCCGCCGCCGCCGACGGGCGGCGCCGGCACCGACCCGCGCGCGCTCGACGACGCGCCCGGCAGCTACGTGCTGCAGCCGTAGTGCTCACGCGGGAGGACTGCCTCGCGTTCTGCGACCTGACCGAGGACGAGATCGCCGCCATTGCCGCGCACGAGCACGTGCCGATGCTGCTGGCCGCCGAGATGGGCCAGTACCTGATCCATCTGCCCGACGGCGCCACGCGCATCCGCCGCATCATCCTCGACGACATCGCCGAGGCCGAGAGGCATGGACGCCCGGCCGAGGCGCGCCGGCTCAAGGCCGTGCTGCACCATTTCGCGCACAACCATCCCGCCACGCGGCGCACCACGGCGCATTGAAGCGTCTGTCCGGCGCGCGGACATCGCCGTGTGCTTTCACGGCGGCGGCCAACGCGGCGATTGAGGCGCGCCCCGCACCCGTGCCATGCTCCGGCGAAACGGCGCCGGGCTGTCTCAGCGGCGCCCGGGCGGGAACGGGGTACGTCGCTTGACCTGGTCGATCGTCGCGCGCGACGCGCCGAGCGGCGCCTTCGGCGTCGCCGTCTCCACCAAGTTCTTCGCGGTCGGGGCGCTCTCCCCGCACGCCCTGAGCGGCGTCGGCGCGCTGTCGACCCAGGCACTGATCAATCCGATGTACGGGCCGCGCGGCCTGCGCCTTCTGGCCGAGGGCGTGCCTGCGGCCGACGTGGTGCGCATCCTGACCGAAGCGGATCCCGGCAGCCCGATCCGCCAGGTGCACGCGGTCGACCGCACGGGCCGCGTGGCGGCGCATACCGGCACGGGCTGCATCGGCTGGTGCGGCCACCGCCTCGGCGACGGGTTCTCGGTCGCCGGCAACATGCTGGCCGGGCCGCAGGTCGTCGACCGCACCTTCGTGACCTTCGCCGCCAACGCCGGCAAGCCGCTGGCCGAGCGCTTCATGCTGGCGCTGGAGGCGGGCGAGGCGGCCGGCGGCGACAAGCGCGGCAAGCAGTCCGCCGCCATGCTGATCCACTCGACCGAGGACTACCCGGACTACGACCTGCGGGTCGACGACCACCCGGAGCCGCTCAAGGAGCTGCGCCGGCTGCTCGAGATGTACGAGGCCGACTTCAAGATGTTCCGCGAGGTGCTGCCGACGCGCGCCCGGCCCGCCGGCATCTACGATCAGGCGAAGATCGAGGAAGTGCGCGCGCGCCGGCTGGGCGCCGGCCGGCCGGCAACGACGAAGCCGTGAACGACCGCGCCCCCGCCGACATCGCGACCGCGCCGCTGCTCGCGGTCGACGACCTGCGCACCTATTTCGACGGCGAGGAAGGCACCGGGCGCGCGGTCGACGGTGTCAGCTTCGCGCTCGGGCGCGGGCGCACGCTGTGCCTGGTGGGCGAGAGCGGCTGTGGCAAGAGCGTCACCGCGCTCTCGATCATGGGCCTTGTGCCGCAGCCGCCGGGACGCATCGTCTCGGGCGCGATCCGGTTCGAGGAGCGCGACCTCCTGAAGCTCGGCCGCGACGCGATGAACGAGCTGCGCGGCGACCGCATCGCGATGATCTTCCAGGAGCCGATGACGAGCCTCAATCCCGCCTTCACCATCGGCGACCAGATCGTCGAGGGCATCCTGCGCCATCGCCGCGTCACCAGGCAGGAGGCGCGCGCGCGCGCGATCGAGATGCTGCGCCGCGTGCGCATCCCGGCGCCGGATCAGCGCATCGACGAGTATCCGCACCGCCTGTCCGGCGGGATGCGCCAGCGCGCCATGATCGCCATGGCGCTGGCGCTCAACCCGCGGCTTCTGATCGCCGACGAGCCGACCACGGCGCTGGACGTGACGATCCAGGCCCAGATCCTCGAGCTCCTGCGCGAGCTGCGCGCGGAGTTCGGCATGTCGCTGCTGCTGATTACGCACGACCTCGGCGTCGTCGCCGAGGTCGCCGACGAGGTCGCGGTGATGTATGCCGGCCGCATCGTCGAGCGCACGGATGCCGCCACGCTGTTCCGCCGCCCCGGCCATCCCTACACGATCGGGCTTTTGGCCTCGATCCCGAAGCTGACCGTCGAGCAGGACGAGCTGCCGGTGGTCGAAGGCGCGGTGCCGAACCCGGTCGCGCTGCCGCACGGCTGCCGCTTCCATCCGCGCTGCCCCTTCGCCGACCAGGCCTGCCGGGCGGCCGAGCCCGCCCTCGAGGCGATCGCGCCCGGCCACGACGTCGCCTGCCTCAAGGCGCCCCTGGAACGCCACGTGCTCTAGCGCAGCGGCATGACCATGCAGCCGACCCCTCCCCTCCTCCAGGTCGCGGGCCTGGTCAAGCATTTCCCCGTGCGCAAGGGCGTGCTGCAGCGCGAGGTCGGGCGGGTGCGCGCGGTCGACGGGGTCGACCTGACGCTCGCGGCGGGCGAGACGCTGGCGCTGGTCGGCGAGAGCGGCTGCGGCAAGTCGACGCTCGGCCGCCTGGTGCTGCGGCTGATCGAAGCCACGGAAGGCTCGATCCTGTTCGAGGGACGCGACGTGCGCGCGCTCGGTGACCGCGCGCTGCGCGATCTGCGCGGCCGCATGCAGATCATCTTCCAGGACCCCTATGCCTCGCTCAACCCGACGATGACGGTCGGCGACATGATCGCCGAGCCGCTGATGCTGCACGGCATCGGCGACGCGGCCCAACGCCGGCGGCGCGTCGAGGAGCTGCTGGGCCTAGTCGGGCTGATGCCCTACCACGCGCGGCGCTTCCCGCACGAGTTCTCGGGCGGCCAGCGCCAGCGCATCGGCATCGCCCGCGCGCTCGCGGTCGAGCCGCGGCTGATCGTCGCCGACGAGCCGGTCTCGGCGCTCGACGTCTCGATCCAGGCGCAGGTGATCAACCTGATGCGCGACCTGCAGCGCCGCTTCGGTCTCGGCTACATCCTGATCTCGCACGGGCTCGCGGTCGTGAAGCATGTCGCCGACCGCGTCGCCGTCATGTATCTCGGCAAGATCGTCGAGCTGTCCGACAAGCGGACGCTGTTCGCGTCGCCGCGCCATCCCTATACGCAGGCGCTGCTCTCGGCGATCCCGATCCCGGATCCCGCGCTGAAGCGCCGCCGCGCCATCCTCGAGGGCGACGTGCCGAGCCCGCTCAACCCGCCCGGCGGCTGCCGCTTCCACACGCGCTGCGCCTATGCGCAGGAGCGCTGCCGCACCGAGGAGCCGGCGCTGGAGGAAAGCGGCGCCCCCGGCGGCGTCGGCCATCGCGTCGCCTGCCATTTCTGGCGCCAGGTGCCGGCCATGGAGGCATTGCGCGCCGGCATCGACGCCGATCCCGTTCTGGTGCGGCTGCAATCCTTCTTCCGGCCCGAGAAAGCGGGTGAACTGCTTGCAAGCCGGCAGGATGCGGGCCTAGCATGAACGCAATGTTGGACTTGCGAACAGTCCATTCCGCGGACAGGGAGAGGTAGCCATGCGCACGCGCATCTCGTTGATGGTCGGCGCCGCCTTGCTGACGCTGACAACGGCCGCAGCCGCCCAGACGCATCTTCGCATCGGCTTGGCCGAGGATCCGGACCTGCTCGATCCGCACCAGGCGCGCACCTTCGTCGGCCGCCTGGTGTTCACGGCGCTGTGCGACAAGCTGGTCGACATCGACGCCGACCTGAAGATCGTCCCGCGCCTGGCGACGGAATGGAAATTCGCCGAGGACGGCAAGGCGATCACGATGAAGCTGCGCCAGGGCGTCAAGTTCCACGACGGCGAGAAGTTCGACGCGGCCGCCGCCAAGTACAACCTCGAGCGCGCGCTGACGCTGCCGGAGTCGCGGCGCAAGAGCGAGGTCGCCGCCATCGCCTCGGTCGACGTGGTCGACGACTACACGATCCGGATGAACCTGAAGACGCCGTCCTCGCCGCTGCTCGCGCAGCTGACCGACCGCGCCGGCATGATGGTCTCGCCCAAGGCGGCGAAGGAAATGGGCGCGGGCCTGGCGAAGAACCCGGTCTGCTCCGGCCCGTTCAAGTTCGTCGAGCGCGTGCAGAACGACCGCATCGTGCTCGAGCGTTTCGCCGACTACTGGAACAAGGGCCAGGTCCACTTCGACAAGGTGACGTTCCTGCCGATCCCCGACGCGACGGTCAGGCTCGCCAACCTGCAGTCGGGCCAGCTCGACCTGCTGGAGCGCCTGCTGCCGACCGACATCGCCGCGGTCAAGGCCGACAAGCGGCTGATGCTGAACCCGGTGGTCGGCCTCGGCTATGCCAGCTTCAGCATCAATGTCGGCCAGACCGAGCGGGCCAAGACCCCGCTGGGCCAGGACAAGCGCGTGCGCGAGGCGGTGGAGCTGGCGATCGACCGCAACATCATCAACCAGGTCGTCTTCAACGGCGAGTTCACCGTCGGCAACCAGCCGGTCGCGCCCAACAACCCGTTCTACGCCAAGACGCGGCCGGTGCCGAAGCGCGACGTCGCCAAGGCGAAGGAGCTCCTGAAGGCGGCCGGCGTCTCGAACCTCGCCTTCGAGATGAACGTGCCGAACGACACGCAGCAGCAGCAGGTCGCCCAGGTCATCCAGGGCATGCTGGCCGAGGCCGGGATCACCATGAAGATCGTGTCGATGGAGTTCGCCACGGTCCTGCAGAACCAGACCAAGCGCAACTACCAGGCCTCGCTGGTCGGCTGGTCGGGCCGGCCCGATCCGGACGGCAACATGCACATCTTCCTGAAGCATGGCGCGCCGCTCAACGAGACCGACTACAACAATCCCGAGGTCGGCAAGCTGCTGGACGCCGCGCGCGAGACCTACGACGTGGCCAAGCGCCAGGCGCTCTACACCAAGGCGGCCGAGCTGTACCTCGACGACCGCCCGATCGTGTACCTCTATCACCAGAAGTGGCTGTTCGTGCACTCGGCCAAGCTCGCCGGCTTCAAGCCACTGCCCGACGCCATGATCCGGCTGGAAGGGGTGAAGCTGCAGTAGGCGCGTGCGGGAGCGGTCACGTCCGTGCGCGACTTCTCTTCCGGTCCCCCCTCCCCGCAAGGGGAGGGGGGACAAGGAAAAGCGTCCTAGTCCATGTGGGCCTACTTCCTCGGTCGCCTCGCGATCGCGGTGCCGACGCTGTTCATCGTCACCATCATCGTGTTCGGCCTGCAGCATCTCCTGCCCGGCGACCCCGCGCTGGCGCTCTTGGGCGAGGATCGCTCGCCCGAGGCCTACGAGGAGGTGCGCCGCCAATACAACCTCGACAAGCCGGTCCCCGTGCAATACGCGCTGTGGCTCGGCAACGCGCTGACCGGCGACCTGGGCGCTTCCTTGCGCACCAAGAAGCCGGTCACCGAGCTGATCCTCGAGAAGCTGCCGGTCACCATCCAGCTGGCGCTGATGTCGATGACGATCGCGCTCCTGATCGGCATCCCGACCGGCATCCTGTCCGCGGTCAAGAAGGACAGCCTGTGGGACTACGCGGCCAACGTGCTGGGCCTCAGCGGCCAGTCGGTGCCGACCTTCTGGCTCGGCATCATGCTGATCCTGCTGTTCTCGGTGCGCTGGGGCCTGCTGCCGGCCTCGGGCTATGTAAGCCCGTTCGAGAGCCCGCTCGAGAACCTGCAGGCGATGATCATGCCGGCTTTCGTGCTGGGCGCGGCGCTGGCGGCCGTGATGATGCGCCATACGCGCGGCGCCATGCTGTCGGTCCTGCGTTCGGACTACGTGCGCACGGCGCGCGCCAAGGGTCTGAACGAGCGCCGCGTGGTGCTGCGCCACGCGCTGCGCAACGCGCTGATCCCGATCATCACGCTCGGCGCCCTGCAGCTCGGCCAGCTGCTGTCGGGTGCGGTGTTGACCGAGCAGGTCTTCACCATTCCCGGCTTCGGCAAACTGATCGTCGATGCCGTGTTCAACCGCGACTACGCCGTGGTCCAGGGCGTCGTGCTGGTCACGGCGACCGCCTATATCGGGCTGAACCTCATGGCCGATATGGCGTACTTCCTCGTCAATCCGCGGCTGCGGGGGTGACGCGATGACGGCCGACGTCGCCCTCGGCACCGGTCCCGCCGCGCCCGCCGCGCCGGCCTCGCCCAGCCGCGCGCGCCGCATCTGGCGCCGGCTGTGGCGCCGCAAGGGCGCGGTGGTCGGCGCCGTGCTGGTGCTGTTCTTCGTCGCCGTCGCCGTGCTGGCGCCGTGGATCTCGCCCTACGACCCGGCCAAGGCCGACTGGCTGCAGGTGCGCAAGGCGCCCAGCGCGGCGCATTGGCTGGGCACCGACGAGATCGGCCGCGATCTCCTGGCGCGCATGATCTGGGGCGCGCGCGCCTCGCTCCTGGCCGGCGTCGTGTCTGTCTCCATCGCGCTTCTGGTCGGCGTGCCCGTCGGGCTCCTGTCGGGCTACTGCCGCGGCTGGATCGACCACGTGCTGCAGCGGATCACCGACGCGCTGCTCGCCTGCCCGTTCCTGATCCTGGCGATCGCGCTGGCGGCCTTCCTGGGGCCCAGCCTCACCAACGCCATGATCGCGATCGGCGTGTCGACCGTGCCGGTCTTCGTGCGGCTGACGCGCGGCCAGGTGATGGCGGTGACGGTCGAGGACTACGTCGAGGCGGCGCGCGCGGTCGGCAACCCGCACTACCGCATCGCGCTGCGCCACGTGCTGCCCAACGTCGTGCCGCCGCTGCTGGTGCAGTCGACGCTGTCGATCGCCGCCGCCATCCTGGCCGAGGCGAGCCTGAGCTTCCTGGGCCTGGGCCAGCAGCCGCCCGCGCCGAGCTGGGGCAGCATGCTGAACACGGCGAAGAACTTCCTGGCGCAGGCGCCCTGGATGGCGTTCTGGCCGGGCATCGCCATCTGCCTCGCCGTGCTCGGCTTCAACCTGTTCGGCGACGGCCTGCGCGACGCGCTCGACCCGAAGGAAAGCTGACGGGCCGGCTGCGGGCCGGCCCGCCGATGGAAGCTACGCCGCCTTCAGCGCCGCGACGAAGCTGTCGACCTCGGCGTTGAGCTGCACCGACTGCTGCTCCATGTCGGCGGCGGCGTTCAGCACCTGGCCGGCGGCCTCGCGCGTCACGCCCGTGGCCTTGCTGAGCTCGGTCACGGTCGCGGCCACCGACATCGTCCCGGCCGAGGCGTCCTGGATGTTGCGCGTGATGTCCTGCGTCGCGGCATCCTGCTCCTCGACCGCGGCGGCGATGGCCGAGGCGATCTCGTCCATCGCGGCGATGGTCTGGCCGACGCCCTGGATCGCGGCCGCGGCCGCGTCGGTGGCGCCCTGGATCTCCTGCACCTGGCGCGTGATGTCCTCGGTCGCCCGCGTGGTCTGCGTGGCGAGCGCTTTCACTTCCGAGGCGACGACGGCGAAGCCCTTGCCGGCTTCTCCGGCGCGCGCCGCCTCGATCGTGGCGTTGAGCGCCAGGAGATTGGTCTGGCTGGCGATGTCGGTGATCAGCGTGACCACCTCGCCGATGCGCCTGGCGGCGCCCGTCAGGCCTTCCATCGTCGTCGCGGTCGAGCGCGCCTGCTCGGTCGCCTTGCGCGCGATGTCGGCCGACTTGGCCACCTGCGAGCCGATCTCGCGCGTCGAGGCCGACAGCTCCTCGGTCGCCGCGGCGACCGTCTGCACGTTGGCCGAGGCCTCCTGCGAGGCCTGCGCCGTCTGGCTTGCCTGCCCGGTCGTCGTGTCGGCGGTCTTCGACATCATGCCCGCGGACTGCTTGAGGGCCACGGCGGTGGCGTTCGCGCGCGCGACCACCTCCTGCACCTTCTGCACGAAGGCGCTGGTCAGCTCGCCGATCCGCGCGAGACGCGCCTTTTCCTGCTCGGTGCGCTCGCGCTCGCGGCGCTCCTCCATGAGCTTGCGTTCCTGCTCGGCCTCGCGCCGGGCCGCCTCCTCGCGGCGCTGGCGATCCTCTTCGGCGCGCTCGCGCTGCTCCTGCTCGCGCCGGCGCTGCTCCTCGGCGATGCGGTTGTCCTCCGCCTCCTTCGCCAGGCGCTTCGCCTCGACCGACAGCTCCTTGAAGGTCTGCACCGCGCGCGCCATGGCGCCGATCTCGTCCTTGCGCCCGGCGCCGCCCACGACGACGCTGTCGTCGCCCTTGGCCAGGCGCTCCATCACCGCGGCGAGCGCGCGGATCGGCAGCGCGATCAGGTAGCGGCTGCCGGCCATCGCCATGGCCACCGCCAGCGCGATGCCCAGCGCCGTCAGCGCGATCAGCTCCGTGATCCGGCGCGAGGAGTCGACCTCGACCTGCCGGCGCAGCGCCTCGACCTGCTTGGCGTTGGCGTCGGCGAGCTTCAGCAGCTCCTTGTTCAGGTTCTGCCGGTTCGTGCGGTTGGCGTCGTTGTCGCCGAACTCGCGCGCCTTGGGCGCGCCGACCTCGAGGCCGAGGCGCACCAGCTCGCGCCGGAACTGCACGAACTGGTCGAGCTGCCCGACCGCGGCGTCGGACTGCGCGCGCTGGGCGGGATCCATCAAGGAGCGCCAGTCCTGCATCAGCGGCGGCATCTTCTCGAGTTGCGCCAGCAGCGGCTTGGCGAACTTCTCGACCTCGGCCTTGTCGCGGCTCATGTAGACGCCGCGCGACTCCATGACCACGGCCAGCACATGGCCGTTCATCTTCTCCGCCATGGCGGCGATGCGCGAGGTGCGCTCCAGGTCCTTGGTCGTGGCGACGTAGTCGGTCAGGGCGCGGACCGCCAGGAAACCCTGTATGCCCGCGAACAGCGCCATGACGGCAATGATGGCAAGTATCTTGGAACCGATCTTGAGATTGCTCAGGTAGCGCATGCTATCCTCATGTTGGGACAGGTGATCCGGCCGCTCCGGCAGCGGCCCCCTCGGGTCTCATGCCCTGGAGAAGTCGCGAGTTTTCGGAGGCCGAGGTGAACGAAACCTTAAGCCGAGCCAAATTGTCGCACCTGCACCCGTTGATCGGGATGAGTTGACGACGCGATGAGCGGAACCGAGACAGACCGTGCCGCCGCCCCGCGCTGGCAGGACGACGCGGTGCTGATGGCGGTCTTCCGGTATTGGCACGCGAAGCGCGGCGGGCGCGCCATGCCCTCGCGCACCGACATCGATCCGACGGAAATCGAGCCCCAGGTCCTGCCCCACATCGTCATTACCGAGGTGGTCGAGGCGCCCGCGCGCCGGCGGTTTCGCTTCCGGCTGTCCGGCACGGCCATGAAGAGCCAGGTGGGCCTCGACCTGACCGGCAAGTTCGTCGACGAGCTCAATCCGAACAAGCGCTACGCCGCCTATATCGAGGGCCTGTACGGCACGGTGATCGCGACGCGCCGGCCGGTCTTCTCCTCGAGCGTGGCGGTGGGCACGGGCCTCGACGTCTATCGCACGACGCGCCGCTTGATGTGCCCGCTCTCGCGCGACGGCAGCGCGGTCGACATGTTCCTGACCGGGCAGACCTTCCAGGCGATCGGCGACGGCGAGGCGCCGACGCTGACCTACGCCGACGATTTCAAGCCCGGACCGACCGCGGTGATCGATCCCGACGCGCCGCTCGCCTGAGGCTTCAGGCGGCCAGCACCGCTTCGGCGCTCCGCTGGCTCGGCTTCGGCCTGATCGTCGCCGGCGTCGTGCTTGCATCGGGCGCGCCGAGGCAGCATCGCCGGGTTCTATTCCAGCCACGCCCCCAGTCCGACCGAGTCGTCGATCAGGTCGAGGCAGGTGTACCGATTGCGGATGCGGCGCGCCCACGCCACGGCCGTGCGATAGAACCCGTCCGGCCAGCCGAGCTCGGCCGGGCGGCGCGGCGCGCCGGCGCGCGCCAGCACGTCGTCCAGATGCCCGGGCGGCAGCAGCTTCGACTTGAGCTCGTCGCGCAGGGCCGGCCAGGTTTCGGCGAGCAGGCCGTTGACCCGCTCGGTCTCCGCGGCGTCCAGCGCCTTGGCGCGGAACTCGCCGGCGCAGTCGGCGCCGCTGGCGCCGAAATGGGCGCGGATCGCCGCCTCGTTGACGGCGGTCCGGCGCAGGGTGGGCGGTTCGTCCAGCGCGAGCAGCCGCGTCTGCAGCCGCGCCACCGTCAGCGTGGTCACGCCGATCTGCTCGCCGTGCAGCGCGTCGCGGCCGAGCGCGACGCGCGCATGACCCTGGTCCATCATGTCGGCATAGTGGCTGACCAGATGCTCGGCCTGGCTCGCCGGCGCGCTGGTACCGGCGATGCACATGCCGATGCCGCACAGGACCAGCACGCGCGCCAGGCGCTCGAGCGCGGCGAGGTCGCCGCGCGTCAGGCCTTCGGCCGCTTCGAACAGCGCCGCCTCGTCCTCGGCCAGCAGCAGGAACGGCGTCTCGCTGTAGGCGGTGCCGCGCAGCCGGTGCGACAGCAGCCAGTCCACCTGCGCCGTCGTGCGGCACAGGCTGTCGCCGAGCCCGCTCAGGATCAGATGCGCCGGCGCGCGGGCGAGAACGCCGAGGTCCATGAACACGCCGCGCGCGCCCTGGGCCGCCAGCGACTTCTTGTGGCCGTGCGCCATGATCGCCGCGCTGGTCGAGGTGTAGCCGTTCATCGACGGCGCCGTGGCGAAGACCGCGTAGGGCTTGCCGTCGCGATAGCTCGCCTGCTTGCACAGGTCGTTGATCGTGCCCGACCCGACCGCGACCAGCGCATCGTGCCACTTCGTCGCCTGGCGGATCCGCTCGACGGTGTCCTCGTCGGCGTGCGGGCGGTCCGGCAGGCGCACGGACTTGACCGTGGCGATGCCGCCGAGCGCCCGTTCGACGCGTTGGCCGAGGGCCTCGTGCGTCGCCGGGTCCGACACGACCGCGACGCGGCGGCCGAGATCGATCCGCCGCACCAGCTCGGCCTCCCGGCCCTCGAGCGAGGGCGCGATGACGATCGAGCGAAAGGGCAGCATGACGGGCTGGCCCGTGGCCGGATCGGTCCAGCGCCCGTCGACCAGCGCCTCGATCGGGATCGACGTCACGGCCCCGCCTGCGCGGCAAGAGCCTCTTGGCGTCGCGCCGCGTTGAGCTTGACCTCGCGGTGCAGGATGTAGAGGCCGCCGGCCACGACCAGCGCCGCGCCCGAGAGAAGCTGGAGCGTCGGCATGTCGCCCCAGACCAGCCATCCCCAGACCATGGCCCAGACCAGGCCGATATAGGAGAAGGGCGACAGCGACGAGGGCGGCGCCTGGCGGAAGGCCTGGATCACCAGCCACTGCGACACGCCGCCGACCACCCCGATGCCGAGCAGCAACGCCAGCTCGAGCCCGGTGGGCGTGACCCAGCCGAACAGCAGCAGCGGCAGCGCGAACAGGCCGGAGAAGGCCGTGTGATAGAACATCATCGCGGCGGGCGTCTCGGTGGCGCCGAGCTGGCGCACGCTGATCATCGACAGCGCATAGAAGAACGCGTTGGTGAGCGCCGTGGCGGCGCCGAGCGGCGGCACCGCGCCCATCGGCGCCGCCATGATCAGGACGCCGACGAGGCCGGCCGCGACGGCCGACCACCGGTGCACGCCCACCTTGTCGCCCAGCAGCAGCACCGACAGCACCGTCACGAACAGCGGCCCGGCATAGCCGATCGCGACGGCGTCGCCGAGCGGCATCATGGCGTAGGACAGGAAGGCCGCGCCGAGCGACACGAAGCCGAAGAAGCAGCGCGTGGCATGCCGCCCGGGATGCTCCGTGCGCAGCATCCGCCAGCCGCCGTGCATCGCCACCAGGACCAGGCACGGCACCAGGCCGACGAAGGAGCGGAAGAACACGATCTCGCCCACCGGATAGGCCGCCGACAGGTACTTGGCCGCCATGTTGACGGTCGAGAACAGCGTCGTCGCGCCGACCAGGCACAGGATGCCGCGCGGGATGTTGTCGCCGGGCCGGGACGCCGGCGGCTTGGCCGGAGGGAGGGGCATGCGGGGATGGAGCCTCGTCGGCGGCGAGTATACGCGCTTCGCGCCCCATGACGAATGGCCAGCCCGGCCGTGCCAGATTCTGTCGCTTCCGCGATGGCGTCGGCACGGTGCCGCCGTGCTAACACCGGGCGCCAACTCTCGAGGGATTCCGCGATGAAGTCTCAGGCGCAGGTGGTCGTGATCGGCGGCGGCGTGGTCGGGTGCAGCGTGCTCTATCACCTGACCAAGGCCGGCTGGAAGGACGTGGTGCTGGTCGAGCGCGACGAGCTGACCTCGGGCTCGACCTGGCACGCCGCCGGCGGCATGCACACGATCAACGGCGACCCCAACGTCGCCAAGCTGCAGCAATACACGATCAACCTCTACAAGGAGATCGAGCGGATCTCCGGGCAGTCCTGCGGCGTGCACATCACCGGCGGCGTGATGCTGGCCGGCACGCGCGAGCGGCTGGACTGGCTCAAGATGGTGCAGGCGCGCGGGCGCTATCTCGGCATGAAGCTCGACCTGATCTCGGTCGACGAGGCCCATCGCCTGTTCCCGATCATGGACAAGAAGCATTTCGTCGGCGCGCTGTACGACCCGATCGAGGGCCATATCGACCCGTCCGGCGTCACCAACGCCTACGCCAAGGCGGCGCGCATCCAGGGCGCCGAGATCTATCGCCATACCCGCGTCACCGGCCTGACGCAGCGCGCGGACGGCAGCTGGGACGTGATCACCGAGAAGGGCAACATCCTGGCCGAGCACGTGGTCAACGCCGGGGGCCTGTGGGCGCGCGAGGTCGGGCGCATGGTCGGGCTCGAGCTGCCGCTCCTGGCCATGGAGCACCAGTACCTGATCACCGAGGAGATCCCCGAGGTCGTCGCCTCGCCGCACGAGATGCTGCACGCGATCGACTTCGAGGGCGAGATCTACATGCGCCAGGAAGGTCGCGGCATGCTGATGGGCACCTACGAGCGCGCCGGCAAGCCGTGGTCCGAGCGCAGCACGCCGTGGGACTTCTCGACCGAGCTGCTGCCGCCCGACCTCGACCGCATCGCGCCGAGCCTCGAGGTCGGCTTCAGGCACTACCCGGCGATCGAGCGCGCCGGCATCAAGAAGGTGATCAACGGTCCGTTCGTGTTCGCGCCCGACGGCAACCCGGTGATCGGGCCGGTCCGGGGCTTGCGCAACTACTGGCTCGCCTGCGGCGTCATGGCCGGCTTCAGCCAGGGCGGCGGCGTCGGCCTGTCGCTGTCGAACTGGATGGTGCACGGCGACCCGGGCGGCGACATCTGGGGCATGGACTGCGCGCGCTTCGGCGACTGGGCGACCACGGCCTACGCGCACGCGAAGGTGCGCGAGAACTACTCGCGCCGCTTCCGCATCCGCTTCCCCAACGAGGAGCTGCCGGCCGCGCGCCGGCTGCGCATGACGCCGGTCTACGACCGCCTGGCGGCAAAAGGCGCGCTGTTCGGCGTCACCTACGGGCTCGAATACGCCCTCTGGTTCGGGCCGGACGGCAGGACGCCGACCGAGGAGGTGACGTTCCGCCGCTCGAGCGCGCACGCGCCGGTGGCCGAGGAATGCCGCGCGGTGCGCAACGCCGTCGGGCTGATGGAGACATCGACCTATGCGCGCTACGAGGTGGCGGGCGCGGGCGCCGAGCCGTGGCTCCAGAAGATGCTGTCCAACCGCATGCCGCGCGAGGGCCGCATCGTGCTGACGCCGATGCTGAACCACCAGGGCAGGCTGATCGGCGACTTCACCGTGGCGCGGCTCGGCTCCGACCGCTTCTACGTCTTCGGCTCGGGCATCGCCGAGGACTACCACATGCGCTGGTTCGAGGCGCACTTGCCCGATCACGGCGTGTCGATCCGGCCGTTGCGCAGCGAGATGCTGGGGCTCTCGATCGCCGGGCCCCGGTCGCGCGAGCTGCTGCAGCGCCTGACGCACGAGGACGTCTCGAACGCCGCCTTCCCGTTCCGCAGCTTCCGCCGGCTGGACCTCGGCATGATCCCGGCGCTGGTCGGGCGGCTGACCTATACCGGCGATCTCGGCTACGAGATCTGGATGAAGGCGGACAACCAGCTCGCGCTCTACGAGCTGCTGGTCGAGCATGGCGCCGATCTGGGCCTCAGGCATTTCGGCAGCCGCGCCTTGAGCTCGCTGCGCCTGGAGAAGAGCTGGGGCGGCTGGGCGCGCGAGTACCGCCCGATCTACGGACCCTGCGAGGCCGGGCTCGACCTGTTCGTCGACGCGAAGAAGAACGACTTCATCGGCCGCGACGCCGCGCTGAAGGAGCGCGACGCCGGACCGCAGCGCCGGCTGGTGACCATGGTGGTCGACGCCAAGGACGCCGACGTCATCGGCGACGAGCCGATCGCCGTCGACGGCCAGGTCGTCGGCTGGGTCACCTCGGGCGGCTATGCCCACCACATCGGCAAGTCGGTGGCGATGGGCTACGTGAAGGCGGCGTTCGCGAAGCCCGGCGCCGACCTCAGGATCGAGATCATCGGCGACTGGCGCAAGGCGGCGCTGGCGCCGCGGCCGCTGTTCGACCCGGAGGGGCTGCGGATGCGCGGGTAGGGCGAAGAGCCCTCGCCCCGCCGACATCGCTTTCATCACACCGCGATGCTCGGGCCCGGATACAAGGGTGAGGGCCCGGCTCGGTGCTTCCGTCAGCCCTGCAGCTTCTTCTTCAGCAGCTCGTTCACCACGGCGGGGCTGGCCTTGCCCTGGGTGCGCTTCATCACCTGGCCGACGAAGAAGCCGAACAGCTTGTCCTTGCCGGCGCGATACTCGGCCACCTTGTCGGCGGCGCTGCCAAGCACGGCGTCGATCTCGGCCTCGATCGCGCCCGTGTCGGTCACCTGCTGCAGGCCCTTCGCCTCGACGATGGCGGCGGCAGGCGCGCCGGTCCGCCACATCTCCTCGAACACTTCCTTGGCCATCCGGCCGCTGAGCGTGCCGTCGGCGATCAGGTCGATCAGCCCGCCCAGCCGGGTCGCGTCGACCGGCGCCTTCGGCAGGTCGAGGCCGTGCTTGTTGAGATAGCCGAAATATTCGCCCATCACCCAGTTGGCGGCGATCTTCGCGTCACGGCCCTTGGCGATCGCTTCGAAGAACTCGGCCGACTCGCGTTCGGCCACCAGCACGCCGGCGTCATAGGCGTTCAGCTTGTAGTCGCGCTCGAAGCGCGCCTTCTTCTCGTCGGGCAGCTCGGGCAGCGTGCGGCGGATCTCCTCGACCCAGGCGGGGTCGAGCTCGAGCGGCAGCAGATCGGGATCGGGGAAATAGCGGTAGTCGTGCGCCTCCTCCTTCGAGCGCATGGAGCGCGTCACGCCCCTGCCGCTGTCGAACAGGCGCGTCTCCTGCACGACCTTGCCGCCGTCCTCGATCACCTCGACCTGGCGGCGCGCCTCGTACTCGATCGCCTGCATGACGAAGCGCACGGAGTTGACGTTCTTGATCTCGCAGCGCGTGCCGAGCTCCGTGCTGCCGGCCCGGCGCACCGACAGGTTCACGTCGCAGCGCATCGAGCCTTCTTCCATGTTGCCGTCGCAGCTGCCGAGATAGCGCAGGATCGAGCGCAGCTTGCGCAGGTAGGCCGCCGCCTCCTCGGCCGAGCGCAGGTCGGGCTCGCTGACGATCTCCATCAGCGCCACCCCGGCGCGGTTGAGGTCGACATAGGTCTCGCCCGGGCTCTGGTCGTGCAGGCTCTTGCCCGCGTCCTGCTCGAGATGCAGCCGCGTGATGCCGACCGAGCGTGTCGCGCCGTCGGCCAGGTCGAGCGTGATCGTTCCCTTGCCCACGATCGGCTGCTTGTACTGCGAGATCTGGTAGCCGGGCGGCAGGTCGGGATAGAAGTAGTTCTTGCGGTCGAACACCGAGCGCAGGTTGATCCGGGCCTTCAGGCCCAGCCCGGTGCGCACCGCCTGCTCGACACAGCGGCGGTTGATCACCGGCAGCATGCCGGGGAAGGCCGCGTCGACATAGGAGACCTGGGTGTTCGGCTCGGCCCCGAACGCGGTCGCCGCGCCCGAGAACAGCTTGGCGTTCGACACGACCTGGGCATGGACCTCGAGGCCGAGGACCACTTCCCACTTGCCGGTACGGCCGTCGATCAGGTTGGTCGAACCTGCCATGGCTAATATCCTCCCGGCCGCGCCGTGAACCCGGCCGCCTCTTCCACCACCTCGGCCGCGCGGAACAGCGTCTCCTCGTCGAAGGCCTTGGCGATGAGCTGCAGTCCGAGCGGCAGCCCGTCCGCCGACAGGCCGGCCGGCACGGAGATGCCGGGCAGGCCGGCGAGGTTGACCGTCACGGTGAACACGTCGTTGAGATACATCGCGATCGGATCGTCCGCCTTCTCGCCGATGGCGAAGGCGGTGGACGGCGCGGTCGGCGTCAGGATCACGTCGACCTTCTGGAAGGCTTGCGTGAAGTCGCGCGAGATCAGCGCGCGCACGCGCTGCGCGCGGATGTAGTAGGCGTCGTAGTAGCCGGCCGACAGCACGTAGGTGCCGATCATCACGCGCCGGCGCACCTCCTTGCCGAAGCCCTCGGCGCGCGTGTTCTCGTACATCTCGGTCAGGCTGTCGCCCGCGACGCGCAGGCCGAAGCGCGTGCCGTCGTAGCGCGCGAGGTTCGACGAGGCCTCGGCCGGGGCGATGATGTAGTAGGTCGGCAGCGCGTATTTCGTGTGCGGCAGGCTGATATCGACCGGCTTCGCGCCGGCCGCCGTCAGCCACTCGATGCCCCGCTGCCACAGCCGGTCGAGCTCGGCCGACATGCCGTCGACCCGATACTCCTTCGGGATGCCGACGCGCAGGCCCTTGACGCCCTGGCCCAGCGCCGCCTCGTAGTCGGGCACGGCGGTGTCGACCGAGGTCGAGTCCCTGGGATCGTGCCCGGCCATCGAGCGCAGCATGATCGCGGCGTCGCGCACGCTGCGCGTCATCGGCCCGGCCTGGTCGAGCGACGAGGCGAAGGCGACGATGCCCCAGCGCGAGCAGCGCCCGTAGGTCGGCTTCATGCCGACGATGCCGGCGAAGGCGGCAGGCTGGCGGATCGAGCCGCCGGTGTCGGTTCCGGTGGCGCCCAGCGCCGCGCGCGCCGCCACCACGGCCGAGGAGCCGCCGGACGAGCCGCCCGGCACCAGCGGGCGGTTGTCCCCGCGCCGTGCCCAGGGATTGATCGTGGGCCTGTAGTAGGAGGTCGTAGTGGACGAGCCCATGGCGAACTCGTCCATGTTGGTCTTGCCCAGCATCGCGGCGCCGTCGCGCCAGAGCTGCGCGGTGACCGTCGACTCGTAGGGCGGCTTGAACCCGTCGAGGATGTGCGAGCCGGCCGTGGTCAGCACGCCCTCGGTGCAGAACAGGTCCTTGATCGCGAGCGGGATGCCCTCGAGCGGCCGCGCCTCGCCCTTGGCGAGCCGCGCGTCCGAGGCCGCGGCGGCCGCAAGCGCGCGCTCCGGCGTCTCGGTGACGAAAACGTTCAAGGCCCGCGTCCGCTCCATCGCGGCGACATGCGCGCGCGCGAGCTCGGTCGCGGAGAACCTCTTCGCCTTCAGGCCCTCGCGCGCCGCGGCGATCGTGAGGTCCGTGAGCCCGGTCATTCGATCACCTTTGGCACGGCGAAGAAACCCGCCGCGCTCTTCGGCGCGTTGCCCAGGACCTTGTCGCGGATGCCGCCGTCGTCGACCACGTCCTCGCGCATCTTGAGCTTCATGCCCGGGGTGACCGATCCGGTCATCGGCTCGACGCCGTCGACGTTGACCTCCTGCAGCTGCTCGACCCAGGCGAGGATGCCGCCGAGCTCCCCCGCCAGCGCGTCCAGCTCGTGCTCCTTCACCTTGATGCGCGCCAGCCGCGCGATATGCGCCACGGTGGTCCTGTCGAGGGCCATGGGGTTGCCTCTGCCTGCGGGGGTTGCTGCTTGAGGCCGCGGACGTTAGCACCGGCCGCCGGCCCGGGGCAACGGCGGGGGCCATGGACGCGGCCGATTTCCGCCTGCCGCGGAGGCGGGTTTCTGCTAGGGTCCGCGCCCAAGTCGCCGCAAGGCGGGAAAACCCGCATCCATGCCCGTGCTCGAACCGCTGGCCCTGAAGGCCGCCCTGGCGCCTGGACGCCGCCTGCTGGGCCTGGACGTGGGCGAGCGGACGATCGGGCTCGCCCTCTCGGACGGGTCGCTCACCATCGCCACGCCGCTGGAGACCATCCGCCGCAGCAAGTTCACGGCCGACGCCGAGCGGCTCAAGGCCGTGATCGCGGAGCGCCGGGTCGGCGGGCTCGTGGTCGGCCTGCCGGTCGACATGCACGGCGGCGAGGGGCGGCGCTGCCAGTCCGTGCGCCAGTTCGCCGCCAACCTGCTCGAGAAGATCGACCTGCCGCTGGCCTTCTGGGACGAGCGCCTGTCGACCGTCGCCGTCACGCGCACGCTCATCGACGCCGACCTGTCGCGCGCGCGCCGGCGCGACGTGGTCGACAAGGCGGCGGCCGCCTGGATCCTGCAGGGCCTGCTCGACCGGCTGGCCGCCGCGGGGCGCGCCGGGAAGGACGCGCCCTGATGCTGGCCGTGCTGGGCGCCATGGTCCCCATCTTCGCGCTCATCGTCGTCGGGCTGCTGCTGCGCCGCTACGGGCCCTATGGCGACGGGTTCTGGCTGCCCGCCGAGCGGCTCAACTACTTCTTCCTGTTCCCGGCCCTGCTGTTCATGAGCCTCGCCACGGTCGAGATCGCCGAGGTCGAGCTGCTGCCCATGGCGCTGGCCATGGCGGGCGCCGTCGTCGTGATGGGCATCGCGACCTACGGCGTTCCGCGCCTGATGCCGATCGCGGACCCGAGCTTCGCCGCCCTGTTCCAGGGGGCCATCCGCGTCAACACCTACGTGGCGATCGCCGTGGCGGCCGCGCTCTACGACAGCGCCGGGCTGACGCTGGTCGCAGCCGGCGTCGCGGTGGTGATCCCGCTGGTCAACGTCTTGAGCGTTCTCGTCCTGTCGCGCCACGGCACCGGCGCGGTCGACCGCAGCCCCGGCGTGATGCGCCAGATCGCGCGCAACCCGATCATCCTGGCCTGCCTCGCCGGCATCGTGCTCAACCTCGTCGGGTTGGAGCCGCCCGGCGTCGTCGCGCGCTTCCTCGACATCATCGGGCGCGCGGCGCTGCCCTTGGGCCTTCTGTCCGTGGGCGCGGGGCTCGATCTCGGCGCCGCGCGCAGCGCCGGCCGCACCGTCGGCGTCGCCACCCTGCTGAAGCTGCTGGCGCTGCCCGCGGTCACCGCGATCCTCTGCCTGGCGCTCGGCGTGCACGGCATGACCGCCGCCGTCGCCATCCTGTTCAACGGCTGCCCGTCCTCGGCCTCCTCCTACATCCTGACGCGCCAGCTCGGCGGCGACCACCGGCTGATGGCCGGCATCATCACGGTGCAGACGCTCGCCGCCATGGTCACCCTGCCGCTCCTGATGATGCTGATCTGGCAGGTCTTCTGATTCGGCCGGGCCGGGCCCGATTCGAATCGAATCGTCTCGCCGCAGCCGCAACGCCGCGCGTGACAGGCGCGTGACAGCGTGCCGCATCAACGCTGGCCCGTCGGTGCTTTGCTTGCGACCCCCTCCCCCCGCTCCTATAGTCCGCGCTCGATGTCAGCCGCCATGACCGTAGCGATGGCCGATCCCAAGATGGCCAATCCTTCAGGAGCCCCGTTGCGCTTCCCGCACCGCCACCTCCTGGGAATCGAGGGGCTGTCGCCCGACGAGATCACCTTCCTGCTCGACCTCGCCGACAGCTACGTGCAGCAGAACCGCGAGGCGGACAAGAAGAGCACGATCCTGCGCGGCCGCACGATCATCAACCTGTTCTTCGAGAGCTCGACGCGCACGCGCACCTCGTTCGAGCTGGCCGGCAAGCGGCTCGGCGGCGACGTCATCAACATGTCGGTGTCGACCTCGTCGATCAAGAAGGGCGAGACGCTGATCGACACGGCGATGACCTTGAACGCGATGCACCCGGACGCGCTGGTCGTGCGCCATCCCGATTCGGGCGCGGTCGCGCTGCTGGCGCAGAAGGTCAACTGCGCCGTGATCAACGGCGGCGACGGCAGCCACGAGCATCCGACCCAGGCGCTGCTCGACGCGCTGACCATCCGCCGCCGCCGCGGCAGGCTGCAGGGCCTGCTGGTCGCGATCTGCGGCGACATCCTGCACAGCCGCGTCGCGCGCTCGAACATCCAGCTCTTGCAGACCATGGGCGCGCGCGTGCGCCTGATCGCGCCGCCGACCCTGCTGCCCGCTTGCGCCGAGCGGCTGGGGGCGGAGGTTTTCCACGACATGCGCAAGGGCCTGGCCGGCTGCGACATCGTCATGATGCTCCGGTTGCAGACCGAGCGCATGCAGGGCAGCTTCGTGCCGTCGATCCGCGAGTACTTCCACTTCTTCGGCCTGGACTACGAGAAGCTGAGCGTGGCCAAGCCCGACGCTTTGATCATGCATCCGGGCCCGATGAACCGCGGCGTCGAGATCGACAGCGAGGTCGCCGACGACATCGACCGCAGCGTGATCCGCGAGCAGGTCGAGATGGGCGTGGCCGTGCGCATGGCGGTGCTCGACGCGCTGACGCGCAATCCCGACCTGCGCAACGCGCCGGCGAACGGCAAGTAGGGGCGGCGGGCAGGCCATGGCGACCGCCCTCGACCCGCAGCGCGCCAACGGCCACGCGCGCGTCGCCTATGTCAACGCGCGGCTGATCGATCCGGCGAGCGGGCTGGACGCCAAGGGCGCCGTGCTGACCGAGGGCGAACGGATCGCCGACATCGGCCCCGGCCTGTTCAAGGACGGCGTGCCCGCGGGCATCGAGGTGGTCGACGCCAAGGGGCTGTGCCTCGCGCCCGGGCTGGTCGACATCCGCGTGCAGCTGCGCGAGCCGGGCGAGGAGCACAAGGAGACCATCGCCAGCGCCGGCGCGGCCGCGATCGCCGGCGGCGTCACCAGCATGGTGTGCCTCCCGAACACCGACCCGGTGATCGACGACGTCGCCGGCATCGAGTTCATCGCGCGCCGCGCGCGCGAGGTGAAGCGGGCCAAGGTCTACGCCTATGCCGCGGCGACGCGCGAGCTGGCGGGCAAGGACATCACCGAGATCGGCCTGTTGAGCGAGGCCGGCGCCGTCGGCTTCACCGACGGCGTGCGCGCCATCGCCAATGCGCGCGTGATGCGCCGGGCGCTCAGCTATTCCACCGCCTTCGGCGCGCTGATCGTGCAGCACCCCGAGGACCCCGCGCTGGCCGACGGCGGCGTCATGAACGAGGGCGAGATCGCCACGCGCCTGGGCTTGAGCGGCATCCCCGCCTGCGCCGAGGCGCTGCTGGTCGGGCGCGACCTGCGCCTGGTGGAGCTGACCGGCGGGCGCTACCACGTCGCGCATGTCTCGACCGCCGAGACGGTGGCGCTGATCCGCGCCGCCAAGGCGCGCGGCCTGCCGGTCACCTGCGACACGGCGCCGCCCTATTTCGCGCTCAACGAGCTGGCGGTCGGCGACTACCGCACCTTCGCCAAGCTGTCGCCGCCCTTGCGCGCCGAGCAGGACCGCCGCGCCGTGGTCGAGGGCCTGGCCGACGGCACGATCGACGCGATCGCCTCGGACCACGCGCCGCAGGACCAGGACTCCAAGCGCCTGCCCTTCGCCCATGCCGAGTTCGGCGGCATCGGGCTCGAGACGCTCCTGGCCCTCTCGCTCGAGCTCTACCACAACGGACACCTGAGCCTGCCGCAGGTGATCGAGCGCCTGTCCGCGGCGCCGGCGCGCATCCTGGGCCTGAAGGCCGGGACGCTGGAGAAGGGCGCGCCCGCCGACCTGCTGCTGTTCGATCCCGGCCGCCCGTGGGTGATCGAGGAAGCCGCGATCCGCTCCAAGTCGAAGAACACGCCGTTCGAGCGGCGCCCGGTGCAGGGCATGGCGCTCCGCACCGTGATCGACGGCCGCACCGTCTTCCGCGCATAATCCGAGCGGCACCGACCACAAGCAGACCCGGTCTCCCGTGTTGCAGCTTCCCGCCAACTGGCAGGCGCTCTGGCCGTTCGCGCTCGGCGCGTTGATCGCCTATCTCATCGGCTCGATCCCGTTCGGGCTGCTGTTGACCAGGGCCGCGGGCCTCGGCGACATCCGCCGGGTCGGCTCGGGCAATATCGGCGCCACCAACGTGCTGCGTACCGGGGGCAAGGGCCTCGCCGCGGCGACGCTGCTGCTCGACGGCGGCAAGGGCACGCTCGCGGCGCTGCTGGGATTCCGCTACGGCGGGCCGGACATGGCGGTGATCGCCGCGGTGATGGCGGTGATCGGCCACGTCTTCCCGGTCTGGCTCCGGTTCAACGGCGGCAAGGGCATGGCCACGGCGCTCGGCGTGCTGCTGGGCTTGAGCTTCCCGGTCGGCCTCGCCGCCTGCGCGACGTGGCTCGTGACCGCCGCGATCTTCCGCTACTCGTCGCTGGCAACCCTGGTCGCGATCGCCATGGCGCCGGTCTATGCGGACTTCCTGGCCAGCCGGCAATACGCCCAGGCGGCGCTGTTCATCGCGCTCCTGGTCTGGCTGCGCCACCACCAGAACATCCGCCGGCTCCTGAAGCGCGAGGAGCCGAAGATCGGCGCGCGCCGCAGCGAAGGGACACCGCGAAGCCCATGAACCGACGGCTGCGCGCGCGGGCCGCCGGCCTGCTGCTGCTACTGCTTGCTTTTCCCGGGCCGGCGCCGGCCCAGTCGCCGCCGCCTGCGGGGCTCGGGGCCGGCGGGATCGCGGCGTTCGAGCGCTATCGTCAGCTCGGCTTCAACAAGGTGTTTGCCGCCAACCGCGACGGCAAGTGGTCCTATCGGCAGCACGCGGACAAGACGGTCCAGGCGCTGGTCGAGGAGACGCTGCAATCCTGCAACCGCGACGCCAGGCAATCCTGCCGCGTGCTGTCCGTCAACGACCGCGACACGGCCAGCCGGGACGCTCTGTCGCTGCCCGAGACGGAAGCGCCGGCGCTCGGGCCGCTCAACGCCGCGCCGCACTATCCGATCCGCGGGCCTGCCATAGCGGCGGGCATCCTGATCTGGAGCCACGGCGTGCTGACCGGCGCCGACAACACGCGCCATCCGCCGCAGGGCTACGTCAACCGGTTCCGCGACGCCGGCTACGACGTCTACAAGTTCGACCGCCGCTGGCCCAGCCACGGCAAGGACCTCGGCACGCTGCGGTCGGCCGTCGAGACGGCACGCCAGGCCGGCTATCGCCGCGTCATCCTGGCGGGCCAGTCGGCCGGCGCGTGGCTGTCGCTCGCGGCAGCGGCCCAGGGCGCCTCGGTCGACGGCGTGATCGCCGCCGCTCCGGCGCGCTTCGGCAAGGAGATCAGCTCGACCCGGCGCGAGAAGAACCGCGATGAGCTGGGCCCGGTGCTGGAGGTGCTGGCCGGCCGCGACCTGCCCGTCGCGATCATGTTCTTCGCCGGCGACGACTACGACCCCGGCGGCCGCAGCCAGGTGGTCCAGACCCTGGTCTCGCGGGCCAGCCGGGCGCGCATCATGCTGATCGACGGGCCGCCCGGCATCACCGGGCATGGCGGCGGCGGTTCCAGCAAATTCGTCCTGGAGTACGGCGCCTGCCTTGCCGAATTCCTGCTCGAGGAAACACGCAGCCCGCCCTGCGCCGGTTGACGCCCGCCGGCGCACCGTCCATCGTTGCGATCATGTCGCCTTCCCCCAACGACCTGATCGACCGGTTGCGCCTGATCCGCGCCGAAGGGGTCGGCACGCATACCTTCTACAAGCTTCTGCGCCGGTACGGTTCGGCCGCGCGGGCCATTGCCGCGCTGCCCGGGCTCGGCCGGCAGGGCGGTCGCGTCGCGCCGCCCCGCGTTCCCGCCCGCGGCGAGATCGAGCGCGAGCTCAAGGCCGCGGCGAGGATCGGCGCCCGCGCGCTGGCCTGGGACCAACAGGACTATCCGCCGCTCCTGGCGCAGCTCGACGACCCGCCGCCGGTCGTCTTCCTGCGCGGCGATCCGGCCCGCGCCGGCCGGCAGGCGGTCGGCGTCGTCGGGGCGCGCAACGCGTCGGCCGGCGGCATGCGCTTCGCGGCCACGATCGCGGCCGAGCTGGCGGCGGCGGGCTTCGCCGTCGTCTCGGGCCTCGCGCGCGGCATCGACGGCGCGGCGCACCAGGGCGCGCTCGACGCCGGCCCGGGGACCGACAACCGCGGCGGCGGCACGGTCGCGGTGCTGGCCGGCGGCATCGACCAGCCCTATCCGCCCGAGCACCAGAAGCTCTACGAGCGCATCGCGGCCGAGGGCGCGGTCATCGCCGAGCAGCCGGTCGGCTGGGTGGCGCAGGCGCGCGACTTCCCGCGCCGCAACCGGCTGATCGCGGGATTGAGCCTCGGCGTCGTCGTGGTCGAGGCCGCCATCCGCTCGGGCTCCCTGATCACGGCCCGGCTGGCGGGGGAACAGGGGCGCGAGGTCTTCGCCGTGCCCGGCTCGCCGCTCGACCCGCGCTGCCGCGGCAGCAACGACCTGATCCGCCAGGGCGCCACGCTGACCGAGAGCGCCGCCGACGTGCTGGCGGCCTTGAGCGGGCCGCTGGCCGCCCGGCCCGTGCCCCGCGCTCCCGCGGACGTCACGCAAGCCATTGAAAACACGAACGGGTCAGCCTCGGAGCCGGACGAAGCCGAGGTCGCCGCCGGGCGCCGGCGCGTGCTCGAGGCCTTGAGCCCGACCCCGGTCGAGGTTGACGAAATCATCCGGCGATGCCAATTGTCCGCCCCCGTCGTTCAGGCGGTCCTCCTGGAGCTGGAACTGGCCGGTCGGTTGAGCCGTTACCCGGGCAGCCGCGTCGCCCTGGAGCCGTCTTGAACGATAAACGTTTGATTCGTCGGGATTTTCACGTCCCCGCGTCGACCTAACCGTCGGGAAAGCCGAATGGACGTCGTCGTCGTCGAATCGCCCGCCAAGGCGAAGACGATCAACAAGTACCTGGGCAGCGGCTACACCGTGCTGGCCAGCTTCGGCCATGTGCGCGACCTGCCGCCCAAGGACGGCAGCGTGCGCCCGGACGAGGACTTCGCCATGGACTGGCAGAGCGAAGGCCGGTCCGAGAAGCGCATCGCCGAGATCGCCCAGGCGCTGAAAGGCGCCAAGCGCCTGATCCTTGCGACCGACCCCGACCGCGAGGGCGAGGCGATCTCGTGGCATGTCCGCGAGATGCTGAAGAGCCGCAAGCTGCTGGAGAACGTCGACGTAAAGCGCGTGGTGTTCAACGAGATCACGCGCTCGGCCGTGCTCGACGCCATGCGCAACCCGCGCGAGCTCGATCACAGCCTGATCGAGGCCTATCTCGCGCGCCGCGCGCTCGACTACCTGGTCGGCTTCACGCTCTCGCCGGTGCTGTGGCGCAAGCTGCCGGGCGCGCGCTCGGCCGGGCGCGTGCAGTCGGTCGCGCTGCGCCTGGTGTGCGAGCGCGAGGCCGAGATCGAGGCCTTCAAGAGCCGCGAATACTGGACCATCGACGCCGATTTCCGCGACCCGAACGGCACCATGGTGACGGCGCGGCTGACCCATCTCAAGGGCCGCAAGCTCGACAAGTTCGACCTGCCGACGCGCGAGGCGGCCGAAGCCGCCGTCGCCGAGATCGAGCGCCAGGGCTTCGCCGTCGTCGAGGTCGAGCGCAAGCAGGTGCGCCGCCATCCGCCGCCGCCGTTCACCACCTCGACCCTGCAGCAGGAGGCCTCGCGCAAGCTCGGCTTCGGCGCCAGCCACACGATGCGCATCGCCCAGCGCCTGTACGAGGGCGTCGACATCGGCGGCGAGACGGTCGGCCTGATCACCTATATGCGTACCGACTCCGTGCAGCTGTCGCAGGAGGCGATCCAGGGCGCACGCCGGCAGATCCGGGGCGACTACGGTGCCGAGTACCTGCCCGAGCAGCCGCGCGTCTACAAGAGCCCGGCCAAGAACGCGCAGGAGGCGCACGAGGCGGTTCGCCCGACCGACTTCTCGCGCCGCCCGCAGGACGTCGCCGACCATCTCGATCCGGACCAGCGGAGGCTCTACGAGCTGGTGTGGAAGCGCGCGATGGCGAGCGAGATGGAAAGCGCCACGCTCGACCAGGTCGCGATCGACATCGCTTCGCCCGGGCGGGAGACCGTCTTCCGCGCCACCGGCTCGGTCATCCTGTTCGACGGGTTCCTGCGCCTCTACCACGAGGACGAGGACGATCCGGCCGAGAGCGAGGACGAACGCCGCCTGCCCAACCTGAACCGGGGCGACGCGATGGCGCGCCAGGCGACGCGGCCGGAGCAGCATTTCACCCAGCCGCCGCCGCGCTATACCGAGGCGAGCCTGGTGAAGCGGCTGGAGGAGCTCGGCATCGGCCGGCCCTCGACCTATGCCAGCATCCTGCAGGTGCTGCAGGACCGGAGCTACGTGAAGCTCGAGAAGAAGCGCTTCATCCCCGAGGATCGCGGCCGGCTGGTCACGGCGTTCCTCGCCAGCTTCTTCGAGCGCTATGTCGAGTACGGCTTCACCGCCGCCCTGGAGGAGAGGCTCGACGACATCTCGGGCGCGCGCATCGACTGGAAGACCGTGCTGCGCGAGTTCTGGCAGGACTTCAGCGCCGCGGTCGCCGGCACCAAGGACCTCAAGGTGCGCGACGTGCTGGACAAGCTCGACGCCGACCTGGGGCCCCACTTCTTTCCCGAGCGCGTCGACGGCAGCGACCCGCGCGTGTGCCCGGGCTGCGGCACGGGCCGGCTCGGCCTCAAGCTCGGCCGGCACGGGGCGTTCATCGGCTGCGCCAACTATCCGGACTGCAAGTTCACCCGCCCGCTCGCGGTGATGGACGGCAGCGGCGACGCCGCCGCCGGCCTGATCGAGGCGCGCGAACTGGGCGTCGATCCGGCGACCGGCAAGAAGGTCACGCTGCGCCAGGGTCCGTACGGACCCTATGTGCAGCTCGGCGACGCGCCGCCCAAGCCCGAGGGCCCGAAGAAGCGCCGCAAGAAGGGCGAGGAAGCGGGCCCCGAGCCCGAGAAGCCGAAGCGCGCCTCGCTGCCCAAGAAGATGACGCCGGACGAGGTCGACCTGCAAAAGGCGCTGGGGCTGTTGAGCCTGCCGCGCCTGGTCGGCAAGCATCCCGAGACGGATCAGGACATCCTGGCCGGGATCGGCCGCTTCGGGCCGTATCTGAAGCATGCCGGCGTGTTCAAGTCGCTGCCGGCCGACGACGACGTGCTGACGGTCGGCATCAACCGCGCGGTCGACCTGCTGGCGCAGGCCGGCAAGGGCCGCCAGCGCCCGCCCGGCAAGGAGCTGGGCCCGCATCCCGAGGACCGGAAGCCGGTCACCCTGCACCAGGGGCGCTACGGGCCCTATGTGGCGCACGGCAAGGTCTACGCCTCGCTGCCGCGCGGCATGAACGAGAACGAGGTGACGCTGGAACGGGCCCTGCCGCTGCTGGCGGCCCGCGTCGAGGCCAAGGGCGGCGCGCGCAAGGGCCGCGCCAGGGCCGCCGCTGCCGACGGCGAGACCGCGTCGGCGGCAAGGCCCGCCGCGAAGAGCCGCAGCGGCAAGAGCCGAACGAAGAAGCCCGCCGACGCCGAGGCCGCCGAGAAGCCGGCGCCGAAGCGGCGCGCCGTCAACGAGTAGTCCCGCGACCGGTGGCCCGCGATCCTTCCCGTCCGCCGCCCACGAAGCAGCAGATCCTCGAGTTCATCCGCGACAGCAAGACCCCGGTCGGCAAGCGCGAGCTGGCGCGCGCCTTCCAGGTCAAGGGCGGCGACCGCAGCCAGCTCAACGCCATCCTGCGCGAGCTGAAGGACGAGGGCGCCATCGAGACCGGAAGGCGCCGCGGCGGCGCGGGCGCGCGCACGGTGTCGCGGCCGGG
Source organism: Alphaproteobacteria bacterium (assembly GCA_023150455.1). GTDB lineage: Bacteria > Pseudomonadota > Alphaproteobacteria > JAEULC01 > JAEULC01 > JAEULC01. Next base: position 36,072 of record JAKLKW010000021.1, read on the forward strand.
CGCGCTGCCCTCGGTCGGCGTGCTGGAAGTGAGCGGCGTCGATGCCGACGGCGAGTTGCTGGCGCGACCGCTGGCCTGGCGCGGCGCGGGCGAGCCGCCGCGCGTCTATGTCGCGCCGGAGCGCGGCCATCCGGCGCTCGAGCCGGGCGAGCGCGTGCTGGCGAAGCTGGCGCGCGTCGAGGAGGGCGTCTACGAGGCGCGCGTCATCCGCGTCATCGGCACGGCGGGGCACAAGCGCGTGGTCGGCGTCTTCGTGCGCGCCAAGGGTCGCCGCGACGACCACCGCATCCGCCCGACCGACCGGCGCGAGAAGACCGAGTACCGCGTCGCCCACGGCGACGACCGCGACGCCGAGGACGGCGAGGTCGTGCTGGCCGACGTGCTGCCGGCGCGGCGGATGGGCCTGCCCGCCGCGCGCATCGTCGAGCGCGTCGGCCATATCGACGAGCCGCGCGCCTTCAGCCTGATCGCCATCCACACGCACGACATCCCGGTCGATTTCCCTCACGCCGCGCTCGAGGAGGCCGGGCGCGCCGAGCCGGTGCCGCTGGGCGAGCGCACCGACCTGCGCGCGCTGGGACTGGTCACGATCGACGGCGCCGACGCGCGCGATTTCGATGACGCCGTCTGGGCCGAGCCCGATCCCGACCCGAGCAACCGCGGCGGCTGGCACGCCGTCGTCGCCATCGCCGACGTCGCCTGGTACGTGCGGCCGGGCGGGGCGCTCGACCGCGCGGCGCGGCTGCGCGGCAACTCCGTCTACTTCCCCGACCGCGTCGTGCCGATGCTGCCCGAGCGCCTGTCGAACGACCTGTGCAGCCTGCGTCCCGACGAAGAGCGCGCCTGCATGGCGGTGCATCTGTGGTTCGACGCCGGGGGCGCCAAGCGCGGGCATCGCTTCGTGCGCGGGCTGATGCGGTCGGCCGCACGGCTCACCTACGAGCAGGTGCAGGGCGCGGTCGAGGGACGCACCGACGCCGTGACCGCGCCGCTCGTCGAGACGCGCATCCGGCCGCTCTACGGCGTGTTCCAGGCGCTGCTGTCGGAGCGCGAGCGGCGCGGCACGCTGGAGCTCGACGTGCCCGAGCGCAAGGCGGTGCTCGGCGAGATGGGCCATGTCGACGCGATCGAGCTCAGGCAGCGCCTCGACAGCCATCGGCTGATCGAGGAGCTGATGATCGCGGCCAACGTGGCCGCGGCCGAGACGCTCGAGCGCGCGCGCCAGCCCTGCATGTACCGCGTGCACGACGCGCCCTCGCCGGAAAAGGCCCAGGCGCTGCGCGATTTCCTGGCGCCGCTCGGCTATCGCCTGGCCAAGGGCCAGGTGCTGAAGCCGATCCAGTTCACCCAGATCCTGCAGCAGGCCGAGGGCCGGCCCGAGTGCCACGTCGTGCACCAGGTGGTGCTGCGCAGCCAGGCGCTGGCCGAGTACAACCCCGACAATATCGGCCATTTCGGCCTGGCGCTGCGCCGCTATGCGCATTTCACCTCGCCGATCCGGCGCTACGCCGACCTCCTGGTGCATCGCGGGCTGATCGCGGGCCTGGGCCTGGGCGAAGGCGGGCTGGATCCGCATCGACCCGAGGATTTCACGGCGCTGGGCGGGGAGATCTCGCGCTGCGAGCGCCGCGCCGTCGCCGCCGAGCGCGACGCGGCCGACCGCTACGTCGCCGCCTTCCTGTCGCGGCGCGTCGGCACGAGCTTCGGCGCGCGGATCGGCGGCGTCACCCGCTTCGGCCTGTTCGTGACGCTGGACGAGACCGGCGCGGACGGGCTGGTGCCGATCTCGACCCTGCCGCGCGATTACTACGACCACGACGAAACGGGGCACCGGCTGGTCGGGCGGTCGAGCGGCCGCGAATACCGGCTGGGCCAGCACGTCGAGGTCCGCCTGCGCGAGGCCAATGTCGCGACCGGCGGGCTCCTGTTCGAGCTGCTCGAAGGCGATGGCGAGGATGCAGGCCGGGCCTTCGATGTTGGCGCCGCGCCGGGCCCCCGCGCCGGCGGGCGGCCGGGCAGGAAGCAAGCCCGGTCAAAGACTTGGAAGAAGGCCGGGGGCCGCAAGGGGGCGCAGGCGAAACGGCGCCGGTGATTTTCCCCGCCGCGCGCCCGGGCAACCTCCTTTACAGGGCCAGGGCAGGACGGTAACTATTTGACGCAATGACGGTGAATCGTGACCCGCGCGAGGCATCGACCGGTGCGAGCGCGGTAGGCGGGGACGGTCTGCGCTGGCTGACCGGCTTGGGCCGGGGCCTCAAGCGCGCCTGCCCTGGCTGCGGCCGGGGGAAATTGTTCCTCGGCTATGTGCAGATGCAACAAAGCTGCAAGGATTGCGGGCTAGTCTTCGAGCCGTACCGGGCCGACGACGCACCCGCCTATTTCACCATTTTCGCCGTCGGCCACGTCATCGTGCCGTCCATGCTGTTGCTGGAACAGACGTTGCATCCGGCGACGTGGGTGCACATGGCGATGTGGGTGCCGTTGACACTGGGGCTGACGGCGGCGCTGCTGCCGCGGATCAAGGGAGCCGTCGTGGGCGTGCAATGGGGACTGAACGTCAGGAACTGACACGGCGCCGGCCGCTGGGGCTGGCGCTTTGCGCCGTGCTGCTGGCCTTTTCGCCGGTCGCCCTTTCGGCGGCCGAGACCTTCTCGCAGGACAGCGCGCGCAAGCTGTTCGCCACCGGCCTCGAGAACATCAGCTCCGTCTATATCCGCAAGGTGTCGCTCGGCGATTTCGCCATCGACAGCCTGAAGGGCCTGGCGCAGTTCGACCAGTCGATCGGCATCGAGCGCAAGGGCAGCCGCGTGGTCCTGAGCGTCGCTTCCGCCGGCGTCGCCGATTTCGGCGCGCCCGGCGAGGACAGCGTCAGCGGCTGGGCCGAGCTGATGGCGCGCACGATCAACGCCGCGCGCGCGCATTCCTATCCGATCAGCAACGAGCCGGCCGAGAAGCTGTACCAGTCGGTGTTCGACGCCGGCATGGCCAGCCTCGACAAGTACTCGCGCTATTCCGGCGCGGACGCCGCGCGCGAGAACCGCGCCGCGCGCGAGGGCTTCGGCGGCATCGGCATCCGCCTCGACACCGACAACGAGCGCGTGATCATCCAGGCCGTGCTGCCCAACACGCCGGCCGAGAAGGCGGGCCTCCAGGCGAACGACCGCATCGTCCGCGTCGCCAGCCGGGCGATCGCCGGGATGGAGGTGAAGGACGTCGTCTCGCTGATGCGGGGCAAGGTCGGCAGCTCGCTGTCGCTCGAGGTCGAGCGCGCGGGAACGCAGCAACCGCTCAAGTTCGACATCAAGCGCGCGCTGATCGTGCCGCCGACCGTGACGCTCACCAAGGCCGACGACATCGCCGAGATCAAGATCACCAGCTTCAACCACGACACCGGCGTCAGCCTGTCGAACATCCTCGACTCCCTGCGCAACGGCAAGTCGGGCAAGGTCAGCGGCATCGTGCTGGACCTGCGCGGCAATCCGGGCGGACTCCTGGACCAGGCGGTCGTCGTCTCCGACCTGTTCCTGACCTCGGGCCAGATCACCTCGACGCGCGGACGCCATCCCGACGCGACGCAGCTGTTCAACGCCACCGGGCGCGACGCAGCCAAGGGCGTTCCGCTGGTCGTGCTGATCAACGGCGGCTCGGCCTCGTCGGCCGAGATCGTCGCCGGCGCGCTGCAGGACCGCGGCCGCGCCGTGCTGGTCGGCACCAACACGTTCGGCAAGGGATCGGTGCAGACCGTCATCCGCATGCCGAACGACGGCGAGCTGACGCTGACCTGGGCGCATTTCCACGCGCCCTCGGGCTACTCGATCAACCGCCTCGGCGTGTTCCCGACCATCTGCACCAGCCCGGCGCTGGGCGGCACGCCCGGCCTGGTCGAGGCCATGGACAAAGGCATGCTGCGCGGCATGGTCGACCTGAGCCAGCGCCGCACCGCGGACACGATGCACGATAACGGCAAGGACGAGCTGCACAAGGTCTGCCCGTACCAGGCCGGCGTGAACAACGACGTCGACTTGCAGGTCGCGCGCGCGCTGCTGCGCCACAACGAGCTGTACCAGCGGGCGCTCAAGCAGTCCCTGCCCTCGCTCGCCGCCAGGCCCTAGGCCCAAGGATGCCCGACCTGCCGGCGGCCGCTGTTCCCGGGCGGGTGATCGAGGATACGACCGTCGCCCCCGGCCAGCACTGGGGCCGCGTCATCGAAGAGGGCGCGCATCTGCGCCTGATCGACCTCGAGGGCCGGCAGGCGATCGATTTCCTCTGCTACAACGCCGACAACCCGGCCGAGCGCTACAACGCAGCCGACACGATGAAGATCTCCGGCAAGCTGTGGCTGGAGAAAGGCAGCGCGCTCTACTCCGACATGGGCAACAAGCTGTTCACCGTGGTCGACGACACGGTCGGGTTCCACGACACGATCGGCGGCTGCTGCAGCGCCGAGTCGAACCGCGTGCGCTACGGCAGGTGGCCGACGCCGAACTGCCGCGACAACTTCATCTGCCAGCTCGCCAAGCACGGCCTCGGCAAGAAGGACATCGTCGCCAACGTCAACTTCTTCATGTACGTCCCGATCGGCCCGGACGGCGAGATGGCGATCAAGGAAGGCCGCTCGAAGCCGGGCGACCACGTCGACCTGCGCGCGGAGATGCGCACGCTGGCCGTGCTCTCGAACTGCCCGCAGATGTACAACCCCGCCAGCGGCGGCACGCCGACCCCGATCCGCGTCGTGGTCTGGCGGCCCTAGCCGCGGTTCCCGACAGGTCCGAGGCACGTTGCATCGGCACTGGGACGGCCTTTGGGTCTGGCGCCCTGGCTTGACAACGGGGAAGGGGACGCTAATGTCCCGCCACCTCGAAGAACGATCCGCGAACCCGGAGCCAACTCCATGGCCAAGTCGAACACCGTCCTGATCAAGCTCAACAGCACCGCCGACACGGGCTTCTACTACGTGACCAAGAAGAACCCGCGCAAGACGACGGAAAAGCTCGAGCTGAAGAAGTACGACCCCGTCGCGCGCAAGCACGTGGTCTTCAAGGAAGGCAAGATCAAGTAACGCCGCGCCGCCGCAGGGCGGCTGCCTCCGGCGCCCGGTGTGGCCGGGGTGCGTATGCCGAGCAGTAGACAAGACCGCGGGATGCCGCAGCGCACCGCGGTCTTGTTTCATTTCCGGGCGTCGCTTGCGGCCATGGCAGCCGTCCTTTGCCTCGCTGGCGCGCCGCCGGCAGCGGCGCATACGGTCGAGCGCGGCATCGTCCTGCTGCTGCCGACGCCCTACTACATCGCCGGCGGTGCGATCACCGTGGCAGCGACCTTCCTCGTGCTCCTGCTTGCGCCGGGCCTCCGCTTGGCGCGGCTGTTCGCGCCCGTCCGCAGTCTGCCCGCGCCGCCGGATTCCTGGCGGCTTGCGACGAGCATGGCCGCATTCCTGCTCCTGCTGTTCCTGCTCCATGCCGGGCTGGCGGGCACGCGCGATCCGCTGATGAACCCGCTGCCGCTGATGGTCTGGACCGTCTTCTGGGTCACCCTGCCTCTCGGCCACGCCGTCGTCGGCGGCCTGTGGTCGTGGCTCAATCCCTGGCACGCGCCGTACCGCCTTGTCTGCCGCCTTGCCGGGCGCGACGCGGATCGGCCGGTATTGCCCCTGCCCGAACGGATCGGCTGCCTGCCGGCGGTGGCCTGGATGTTCGCCTTCGGCTGGTTCGAGCTGGTCGATCTGGCGCCGGACGATCCGGAGCGTCTCGCCCGTGCCCTGGCCTTCTACTGGGCGGCGACCCTGGCCGGCATGCTGCTGTTCGGCGGGCAACGCTGGCTCGACCGCGGCGAATGCTTCACGGTGCTGTTCGGGTTCATCTCGCGCCTCGCGCCGATCGGCCGGCTCGACGACCGCGAGGACGAGCGCGTCGTCCTGACGGTCCCCGGCCGGCGCGCCATCGACGGGCCGGCGCCGGACATGACCGGCGTGCTTTTCCTGCTGCTTGCCCTCGCCACGGTCGCGTTCGACGGGCTCAACAAGACCTTCTGGTACCTCGACCTGATCGCGGTCAACCCGCTCGAGTTCCCCGGCCGCTCGGCGGTGATGGCAGAGAACACGGTCGGCCTCGTCGCCATGTTCCTCGCCATGCTCGCGTGCTATCTCGGCGCGGTATGGGCCGGTGGCCGCATCGGCGGCGCCAGCAGACCGCTCGCCGACGCGGCTCCGCTCGTCCTTTCGCTGCTGCCGATCTCGCTCGCGTTCCATTTCTCGCACTATCTGACGGTGGCGCTGGTCAACGGCCAGTACGCGCTTGCGGCGGCGTCCGATCCGCTCGGCAACGGCGCCGACCTGCTCGGCCTCGGGCATTTCCACGTCACCACTTCGTTCCTGAACGATCTCCACGCGGTCGAGACGATCTGGAACGTGCAATCGGGCGCGATCGTTTCGGCCCATGTCTGGGCGGTGGTCCTGTCCCACGCCATCGCGCTTCGCCGATGCGGAGATCCGCGCCGGGCGGCGCTGAGCCAGGCGCCGATGGCCGCGCTCATGGTGGCCTACACCGTGTTCGGTCTATGGTTGCTGTCGACGCCGACCGGCCTGTGAGCCGACGCGCGATTTTCTCCACCCCGGCCGACAAGTATATTGCCATGCACAGGGGTTCGGTGGTTTGTTAGTACGCTAACGAATTTTCGGCCCATCGGCGGCCGCACGCGCCGGACCAACCGGCGGCAACTGGAACGGGGATCGTCATGACCACCAAAGCAGCCAAGCCTGGTTCGTTTCGTGTCAACCGGCGCACCGCGCTTCAGGGCATGGCCGGCGCCGCCGGCCTGATGGCCGCGCCCGGCTTCGTGCGTTACGCGCAGGCGCATTCCGGCGCGCCGATCAAGCTCGGCGTGCCGATCCACCGCACGGGCATCGGCGCCTCCTACGGGCGCTGGTACGAGCGCGTGCTGACGGCCGCGGTCAAGCTCGTCAACGAAGGCGGCGGCATCGCCGGCCATCGGGTCGAGGCCATCGTCGAGGACGACGGCACCGATCCGCGGCGCGGCACCGAGGTGATCGAGAAGTTCGCGACCCAGCACAAGGTGGACGCGGTGTTCGGCCACCTCTTCTCGCACGTCGTGAACGCGGCGGCGCCGCGCGCGGGCGAGCTGAAGATGCCCTACATCGTGTGCTCGGAAGGCCATCACGTCGCTTCGGTCAAGCTCAACCGCTACTGCTTCCAGCCCGGCATCACCGACGTGAAGAGCCAGGTGCAGTCGATGGCGCCCTGGGTCATGGCCAATCTCGGCAAGAAGGTGACGATGATCTTTCCCGACTACGCGTTCGGGCACGACCATCGCGACTACTTCTCGGCCGCCGTCAAGGCCAAGGGCGGCGAGGTCGTCGCCCTGATCCCGATCCCGCCGACCGAGACCTCGTTCACGCGCCATTTCCCCAAGATCCCGGCCTCGACCGAGGTGCTCTACCACGTCATGGTCGGCCCGGGCGTGCTGACCTTCGTCAAGGAGCTCGGCCAGCATTTCGGTTCGAAGCGGCCGCAGCTCTTCGGCTTCGTCGACTCGATCGAGGCGGTCGACCTCGCTTCGCCGGCGCTCGAGTACCTCGAGGGGACCCACTTCTGGGAAGGCAACCCGCGCTACGCCCAGGCGAACCAGAGCGCGCACGACAAGTTCTTCCGCGAGCGCGTCGGCGTCGACGCCAACGGCGCGAGCAAGAGCGACCCCAAGGACGTCTCGACCTACGCGCACATGTTCTCGGTGTGGGAGACGCTCTTCATCATCAAGCAGGCGATGGAGAAGGCCGACTACCACGGACCGGAGAAGAAGGTCGCCTTCATGGAGGCGCTGGAGTCGCTGAAGGAGTTCCCCGAGAGCCGGCAGCACCCGCAGGGCCGCAAGATCTTCAACGGCAAGACGCACCAGGTGTTCGGCCACCAGTTCATCTCGAAGGTCGAGAACAAGAAGCTCAAGGTCGTGCACAAGACCTCGATCGAGGACGGCATGTACCCGGACGAGGGCGACTACACGAAGATGTCGTTCTGACGCTGCGGCAGCGCCCTCTGCGCGTGCCGAGGTGGGAGAATGCCTGCCGCAGCGAGTACTTCATCCTTCGAGACGGCCCTGCGGACCTCCTCGGGATGACGCGTTTGGTTTGCGCCGAAGTATCGCGTCATCCCGGTGAGCGAGCGCAGCGAGCGTCTCGACGGGTGAGGAGCACCTTCGCCTCGGACAATCGATAGTCCGGGCAACGCGTGGACTTCGGCCCCTATCTCCTGCTGGCCACGATGGAAGGCGCGGTCGGCGCGGCGGTGCTGGCGCTGACGGCGCTGGGGCTCTCGCTCGTGTTCGGCGTCATGCGCGTGGTGAACGTGGCGCACGGCGAGTTCTTCATGCTCGGCGCCGTCATCGCCTGGTGGGTGGCGCATCTCGTCGGCGCGCATCCGGCGCTGGGTTTCCTCGCCGCGCTCGTCGTGGCCCCGATCATGGTCGGCCTCGTCGCCGCCGTCGCCGAGCGCCTGGTGCTGCGGCGGCTCGGCTATGATCCCGAGGCCACCATCGTCGCGACGATCGGGCTGCTTTACGTGATCCAGCAGGCGGCATTGTCCACGTTCGGGCCGGACGCGCGGCCCGTCGAGCCGCCGGTCGATTTCCGCATCCTGCTGCCCTGGTTCGGCTACTCCGGCTACAAGCTGCTGGTCATCGCGGCCGCGGCCGCGCTGATGCTTTGCGTGTGGTGGGTGCTCGCGCGCACGCGCGTCGGCCTGATGATGCGCGCGACCCGGTTCGATCGCGAGACGGCGCGCGCCTTCGCCATCCCGGTGGACCGCGTCTATGGCGGCGTGTTCGCGCTCGGCGCCATGCTGGCCGCCGTCGGCGCCGTGCTGATCGTGCCGATCCAGCAGGCGCACTACCTGATGGGCCACGACCCGCTGCTGCTCTCGTTCATCGTCGTGATCATCGGGGGCCTCGGCAGCCTGCGCGGCACGGTCCTCGCCGCGCTCGTCATCGGCATGAGCGACGGCGTCATCTCGGTCTTCTTCAGCCCGACGCTGGCGAAGATCCTGGCAACGCTGCTGGTCGCGATCGTGCTGGTGATCCGGCCGACCGGCTTGTTCGGGGCGCGCGCGGCATGACCGCGGGCGGCCTCGACCGCGCGGCCCTGCTGCACCTGGCCGTTCCGGCGCTCCTGTTCGCGCTGCAGTTCGTGCTGCCGGACTATCACCACGTGAATCTCGCGCGCGTGATGGTGCTGGCAAGCTTCGCCGCCGGCTACAACATCGTGTTTGGCTATACGGGCCTCTTGAGCCTCGGCCATGCCATGTTCTTCGGCGCGGGTCTCTACACCGCGGGCCTGCTGGCGCAGTACGCCGGGGTCGCGGCGGCGCCGGGCTTCGTGCTGGCGATCCTCGCCGGCGCCCTGTTCGCCGCGCTGGTCGGCATCCTGGCGCTCAGGACCAGCGGCGTTTCCTTCATGATCGTGACGCTGATGTTTGCCCAGGCCGCCTACCTGGCGCTGCACTATTTCGGCGACTACACGCGCAGCGACGAAGGCTTCGTCGTGCCGGCCGAGCTGCGCCGCCTGTTCGGCCTGGCGCTCGCGGACCCGGCAACGCGCTACTTCACAGCGCTCGCCTTGTTCACCGGCACGCTGGCGGTCTGCCATGCCGTCGCCCGCTCCTCGTTCGGCCGCGTCCTGGCGGCGATCCGCGAGAACGAGGAGCGCACGCGCATGCTGGGCTACGACGTCTTCGCCTACAAGCTCGTGGCGCTGGCGCTGTCCGGAGCCGTGTCGGCGGCGGCGGGCGCGGCCTATGCGATGCTGTTCGGCTATGTCGGGGCCGGCCTCGCCTCGATCCAGTACTCGATCTATCCGCTGCTCTGGGTGCTGATGGGCGGCGCGGCGACCGTGCTGGGCCCGTTCCTCGGCACGCTGGCGATGTTCTACCTCGTCGACACCGCCAGCGGCTTCACCTCGGCCTATCTGTTCCTGGTCGGTCTGGCGCTGATCGCGCTGGTGCTGTTCTTCCCCAAGGGCGTGCTCGGCACGCTCCGCGAGCGGGCGCTGCCGTGGCTGCCGTGACGCTGCTCGAGACCGAGGGCCTGAGCCGCCGCTTCGGCGGGCTGACCGCCGTGGACGGCGTCGCCTTCCAGCTGGCGGAAGGCGAGATCCGCGGCCTGATCGGCCCGAACGGCGCCGGCAAGACCACCTTCGTCAGCCTGCTCTCGGGCCGCATCCGGCCGAGCGCCGGCCGCATCCGCTTCGCCGGCGAGGACGTGACGATGCTGCCGGCGCACAAGCGCGTCGGGCGCGGCATCGCCTACACGTTCCAGATCACCTCGATCTTCGCCCGCATGACGGCGCTGGACAACGTCAAGCTGGCGGCGCAGCGCCGGCTGGCGCACTCCTGGGCGGGACCCGACTCGGAGCGACTGGAAGCCGCCGCGATGGATGCGCTGGCGCGCGTGGGACTTGCCGCGCGCGCGGGCGGGCTCGCCGGCACGCTCAGCTACGGGCATCAGCGCCTGCTCGAGGTCGCCATGGGCCTCGCCATGGCGCCGCGCCTCCTGATGCTGGACGAGCCGACTCAAGGGCTGTCGGACGAGGAGATTGCCGGCTTCGTCGGTCTCGTGCGCGGCATCGCGCGCGACGCCACGGTGCTGCTGATCGAACACAACATGCGCGTGGTCATGGAGCTGGCCTCACGCATCACGGTGCTGGAGCGCGGCCGCATCCTGGCCGAGGGCACGCCGGCCGAGATCCGCCGCGACGAGGCCGTCCAGCGCGCCTATCTGGGGGGCTGATGCTCAAGGTCGATCGCATCGACTGCTGCTACGGCAACACCCAGGTGCTGCGCGGCTTCTCGCTCGAGCTCGCTTGCGGCGAGATTCTCTGCCTGCTCGGCCGCAACGGCGCCGGCAAGACCACGGCGCTCAAGGCGATCATGGGGCTGGTCAAGCCGCGCGCCGGCGCGATCACGGTCGACGGGGTGGACCTGACGCATCTGCCGGCCGAGGCGGCGCCGCGTCACGGCATCGGCTACGTGCCGCAGGGGCGCCGGCTGTTCGCCGACCTGACGGTGGCGGAGAACCTGGAGATCGGCCTCATGGCGCGCCACACGCCGCGCGCGGCGCGCGAGCGCGCGCTCGACCTGTTCCCGGCGCTGCGCGAGCGGCTGGACCAGGCGTCGGGCACGCTCTCGGGCGGCGAGCAGCAGATGCTGGCCATCGCCCGCGCGCTCTGCCTCGAGCCGAAGGTCATCCTGCTGGACGAGCCGACCGAGGGCCTGATGCCGTCGATGGTCGCGCGCATCCGCGAGGTCGTGAGCACGCTCCGCCGCCAGGGCACGGCCGTGCTCCTGGTCGAGCAGCGCGTCGAAGCCGTGCTCGAGATCGCCGACCACGTGCTGTTCGTCGAGAACGGCCGCAGCCGCGACCGCCTCGCCGCGGCGGAGCTGCGCGCGCGGCCGGAGCTGCTGGGACGGTTCGTGGGGGTGGGCGACTAGGAGCGGTGGCGCTCCGCCCTACCCGTTCGCGACGGCCCGGGGCGCGTCGGCCGGGTCGAGCACGACGCGGTTGCGCCCGCTCTGCTTGGCGCGGTAGAGCGCGGCGTCGGCGCGGGCGATCAAGGCGTCGGGCTCCTCGCCCGGGCGGGCCAGCGCCACGCCGATGCTGATGGTCACGACGAACCTGCCGTCGGGCGCGCGCGGCTCGGCGATGGGGGTTTCCTGCACCGCCTGGCGCAGGCGCTCGGCCACGCGCAGCGCCACCTCGATGTCGGCGTCGGGCATCACCACCATGAACTCCTCGCCGCCCATGCGCGCGACCGAGTCGACCGCGCGCACCACGTCGCTGACGCTGTGGGCGACCGCCTTCAGCACCTCGTCGCCGACCGGGTGGCCGTAGGTGTCGTTGACCTTCTTGAAGTGGTCGATGTCGAACATGAACAGCGCGAGCATCTTCTCGGACGCCGCGGCCTGGTTCATGAGGCCCGGCAGGTGCGTCGACATGTAGCGCCGGTTGTAGAGGCCGGTCAGGCTGTCGGTCAGCGCCATCTCCAGCCCGCGCTGGTAGTTCTGGCGCAACCGGTCCTGGAACCGGCGCCGGCGGATCTGCGTGCGCACGCGCGCCAGCAGCCAGGCGGGCCGTGTCGGCGTCGCCGATCACGAGCAGGATCGGCAGGTGCCGCGTCGTCTCCTGCGAGCGCAGCTGCGAGCAGAAGCGCAGCGCGTCCTCGTTCTTCAGGCCCAGGTTGACCACGAACAGGTCCGGCGCCTGGGCCTGGGCGGCGGCGAAGGCCTCGGCGGTGGACGTGACGCGGGTCGGGCGATGCCCGGCGGCGGTCAGCGCATCGCACATCTTGCGCGCTTCGATGTTGCTGTCCTCGAGCACGATCACGCAAGCGCCCGACGTGTCGATGTTGAGCGACGCGGTCTCCTTGAGCACGCCCAGGTCGCCGCTGGTCTGCTCGCGCAGCCTGAGCTCGTCCATCATCATCTTGAGCCGGACCAGCGAGCGCACGCGCGCGAACAGCGCCATGTCGTTGACGGGCTTGGTGAGGAAGTCGTCGGCGCCGGCATCGAGGCCGCGCACGCGGTCCTCGGGGTCGCTCAGCGCCGTCACCATCACCACGGGGATATGCGCGGTCCTCGGGTTCTGGCGGATGCGCCGGCAGACCTCGAACCCGTCCATGCCCGGCATCATGACGTCGAGCAGGACGATGTCGGGCAGGTGCTCGGCCATGCGGGCAAGCGCGGTAGCGCCGTCCATCGCCGTCACGACGTCGAAATACTCGCTGGTCAGCTTGGCTTCCAGCAGCCGCACATTGGGCAGGACGTCGTCGACGACTAGGACACGCGCGCTCATGGCATCGTCATTCGTTCGGGCGGCTCAGTTGAGGAACTTCTGCACCGTCGCCAGGAAATGCGCGACCGAGATGGGCTTGGCGATATAGGCCTCGCAGCCCCCTTCCCGGATCTTCTCCTCGTCCCCCTTCATGGCGAAGGCCGTGACGGCGATGACCGGGATCGCCTTCAGGTCGTCGTCCTCCTTGATCCACTTGGTCACTTCCAGGCCCGAGACCTCGGGCAGCTGGATGTCCATCAGGATCAGGTCGGGCTTGGCGCTGCGGGCCAGGCGCAGCGCCTCCATGCCGTCCCGGGTCTGCAAGATATTGTAGCCGTGGGCTTCCAGAAGATCGTGGAACAACTTCATGTTGAGCTCGTTGTCTTCCACGATCAGGATCGTTTTCGCCATTTTATGTCCACCAATCCCGGCGATTCCCCGGCGCTGCGACGCCCGGGGACGACTTGCACCAGCACGAACTGCACCGTGACCGCGATCCAGCCCGGATCGGGCCCCGGAATCGGCCGGACAATCCGCCCGCGGCGGCGCCACGCCGCCGAACACTTGCATAATACATGAGGCGTTTCCGAAATGTTAACATAAACGGGTCGAAGCCGGCCCCGGCCCTTGGGGGCCGGCCGGGCGGGATGGCATGCGCATCGGAATCGATCTGGGCGGCACGAAAATCGAGGCCGTCGCCCTCGACCGGGAGAGCGGCCGCGAATTGCTGCGCCGGCGCCGGCCGACCCCGCGCGCCGCTTGCGGGGCCGAGCGGGCGCCGGGCCGGGCGGCCGCCCTCTATCAGGCGATCGTGCAGGCGATCGTCGAGCTGGTCGGGACTGTCGAGCGGGAGATCGGCCGGCGCGGCACGGTCGGAGTCGGCATACCCGGGGCCATCTCGCCTGCCACCGGGCTGGTGAAGAACGCCAATACGACCTGCCTGATCGGCCATGCGCTGGACCGCGATCTCGGGGCGGCGCTCGGCCGGCCGGTGCGCCTTGCCAATGACGCGAATTGCTTCGCCCTTTCTGAAGCCACCGATGGGGCGGCCGCGGGGGCCGGCGTCGTGTTCGGGGTGATCATCGGCACCGGCTGCGGCGGCGGCCTCGTGGTCGGCGGACGGGTGCTGGCCGGGCACAACGCGGTCGCCGGTGAGTGGGGCCACAATCCCCTGCCCTGGCCCGACGCCGACGAGCGCGAAGGCGGCCGCTTCGCCCGCCGCTGCTGGTGCGGCAAGTGGAACTGCATCGAGACCTTCGTCAGCGGCCCCGGCCTGGCGGCGGACTACCGGACCGCCACCGGCGACGAGCGCGATGCCGCCGCCATCGCCGCCAGCGCCGCGTCGGGCCATGCGCCCGCGCGCGCCGCGCTGGAGCGCCATGCCGACCGCCTGGCGCGGGCGCTGGCGACCATCGTCAACGTGGTCGATCCCGACGTCGTGGTGCTGGGCGGCGGCGTTTCGAATCTCGCGCATCTCTATCGCGAGGTGCCGGCGCGCTGGGGCCGCTATGCCTTCACCGACCAGGTCGCGACGGCGCTGGTGCCGCCGAAACACGGCGACTCCTCGGGCGTGCGCGGCGCCGCCTGGCTGTGGCCCGCCGGCGAGGCCGCGACATGACCTGGCTGTGCCGCGACTGCGGCGCCGACGGACGCCTGGACGACCCCGGTCGCGACCGGCGGCCGCCCCGCTGCCCGGCCTGCGGCTCGCCGCGGCTGATCGCGCATGCCGAGCTGGACGCGCTGTCGATCGCGCATATCGACTGCGACGCCTTCTATGCCACGGTGGAAAAGCGCGACCGGCCCGAGTTGAGCGACCGGCCGGTCGTCGTCGGCGGCGGGCGGCGCGGCGTCGTGTCGGCCGCGTGCTACGTGGCGCGGATGTACGGCGTGCGCTCGGCCATGCCGATGTTCAAGGCGCTCGAGGCCTGCCCCGAGGCCGTCGTCATCCCGCCCGACATGGCGAAGTACGCCGCGGTCGGAAGGCAGGTGCGCGCGCTCATGCGCGCGGTCACGCCGCTGGTCGAGCCCTTGTCGATCGACGAGGCGTTCCTCGACCTCAGCGGCACCGAGGCGGTGCACCACGCCTACCCCGCGCGCACGCTGGCCGCGCTCGCGCGCCGCATCGAGCGCGACCTCGGCGTCACCGTGTCGATCGGCCTCAGCTACAACAAGTTCCTGGCCAAGATCGCCTCGGACCTCGACAAGCCGCGCGGCTTCGCGGTGATCGGGCAGCGCGACGCGCTCGATTTCCTGGGGCCGCGGCCGGTCGGCACGATCTGGGGCGTCGGCAAGGCGCTGGAGGCGCGGCTCAACGCCGACGGCATCGGCACGATCGCGCAGCTGCGCGAGCGCGACGAGCGCGAGCTGGTCGCGCGCTACGGCACGATCGGCCGGCGCCTCCACCGCTTCGCCCGCGGCGAGGACGACCGCAAGGTCGAGCCGGACCGGCCGACCAAGAGCATCTCGGCCGAGAACACCTTCGACAGGGACCGCGCCGATCTCGCGTTCCTGCGCGCCGAGCTGTGGCCCTTGTGCGAGACCGTGTCGCGGCGGCTGAAGAAGAGCGGCCTGGCGGCGCGCAGCGTGACGCTGAAGCTCAAGACCGCGCAGTTCCGCCTGATCACCCGATCGACGCACCTGGCCGCGCCGACGCAACTCGCCGAGACGCTGTTCCGCAGCGCCGAGCAATTGCTGCAACCCGAGCTCGACGGTACGCGCTTCCGCCTAATCGGCGTCGGCGGCGCCGACCTGAGCGACGCGACCGAGGCGGACCCGCCCGACTTGTTCGATCCGGAAGCAAACAAGCGGCGCAAGATCGAGCAGACGATCGACCAGCTCCGCGGCAAGCTCGGCGACAAGGTGATCGCCAAGGGGCGCGGACTGCGCCGGCCATGAGCAGTTTCGACCCCCGCTCGCGCGGGTGGACGAGGGCTGCGGATCAGCAGCTCGGCTTCGGCAGCGGCTCGAATTTCTCCAGCGTGCCCTTGAGCGTGAACTCGCTGTAGTCGAGCAAGAGGGCGCGGGCGATGCCGTTGTCCTGCAGGTCGAGGCCGATCTCGTAGTCGGGCTGGGTGCTGTCTTCCTTCTCGACCGAGAAATAGGCCATGCGCATGTGCCAGCCCGGGCGGTCGAGCAGCGGTTCGGCGCCCTTGACGCCGGTCGCGAGCGCACGGCCGATCAGCGCGTTGACGTCGGACGCGCCCTCGGGCGTGGCGCCGTCGAACACCCGGCGCGGCACGATGCGGTCGCCGGCCTTGGCGCGCTCGAGCAGCACCAGCGTGTGCTCGGTCGGGAAGATCGTTCCGGCCGGCAGGTCCATCGTGCTCTTCTTCGGCAGGGTGAAGCTGGCCGCGCCGGCCTTGCCCGGTCCCGCGAGCTTCGCCTCGCCGCTGATGTCGGTGTCCGGCTTGCCGTCCTTGCTCTTGCGCACCTTGAAGCGATAGGAGAGCCCGTCCTTCGACTCCCAGGTGGCGTAGTTCGTCACGATCTCGATCTCGCCCTGCTGCGCGGTCACCAGCAGCAGGCGGTAGCGCTGCTCCACCGTCCAGCCGTCGCAGCTGTCGCCCCATTCGAACTGCAGCGCGCCGTGTGCCGAGACGACGCCGCTGCCGTTCTTCACGGCGCTGAGGTTGATCGCGTAGATCGCGCGGTGCGGCGCCACGTCGATGGCGGGCCCGGCGGCGGACGGGGTGTCGGGGGCGGAAAGGAGGCACGCGGCGGCCACGGCGACGGGAGCGAGCACCTTGCCGCGGGGTCCTGGCTTCAGCTTGATCATGGTCGCGGATCGTGGTGGCGAATAAGGGCGGAAATGCGGCATCGGCCCGGGGGTTCCGCGCCGCCATGCCCTGCCTGCAGGTATTTCCACCCTGTGTCCTTCCGGCCTCGGCAGAATTTGCCCACCCGGGAGGCAACCCGTTGATCCGGCACGCCAAACGCCCTGGCACCGCGCTTGCTACGAGTCCCGCGCCAGGAGTCGCTTGAACGGAGGGGACTCCGGCAGGGAACAGGGAGTTTGCCCGAATGAACGGCCTGGTGGGGACCATCATGCCCGCCGCGACCTTCGATCCCGTCGCGATGGCGCGAAGCCTGTTGACCGAGATTGCCGGCGCGCCGGACAGCGACCGGCACGTGAAGCTTCTGGAGCGCGTGCTCGCCGCGGCGGCCGAGGCGCAGCAGATCGTGGCGGATCAGCGCCAGCGCATCGCCGAGCTGGAGGCGCTTTCGGTGACCGACGAACTGACCGGCCTCGCCAACCGGCGCGGCTTCGCCCTGGCGCTGAAGCACGCACTGTCGCACATGCGACGCCACGGCGGCCAGGCGGCGCTTATCCTGGTCGACCTTGACGGCTTCAAGGTCGTCAACGACACGTTCGGCCATGCCGCCGGCGATCACGTGCTGCGGCTGGTGGCCGAAATCCTGCGCGGGCATGTGCGCGATACCGACACGGTGGCGCGGCTCGGCGGCGACGAGTTCGCCATGCTGCTGCCGGGCGCCAGCCAGGAGCTCGCGCGCTTCCGCGCGACGGCGCTCACGCGCATGGTCGACCGCACCGTGGCGCGCTGGCAGGCGGCGCGCATCCCGGTGGCGGCCAGCTTCGGCCTCACCATGGTCGACGGCGGCGACGGCCCGGACGCGGCGATGGAGCGTGCCGACCAGTCGATGTATCGCAGCAAGCGCGAGCGCAACGCGGCGTGAACCCGCCGCGGCGTCAGCCGCCGCACTTCGGGCGCGGCAGCGACGCGACCTCGATCAGCTTGGCGCGCACCTGGTAGCGCTGATAGTCGAGCCGCATCATCGGCGACACGCCGTTTGCCTGCAGCTCCATGTCGTACTCGAGCTCGGGCTCCGGCGTCTTGCCGGAGAGCGGGAAATAGGCGACCCGCACGTTGCGCACGGGACCGCCCAGCAGCGTCGCGCCGTTGCCGAGCTCGCCGCCCTGCTTCAGGTCGCTCTCGCGCTCCTTGCCCATGAACACGCTGATCGTATAGGCGCCTTCCAGGTTGCCGCCGTCGAAGCCAGGCATGGTGAAGAAGTCCACGCCCTGGTCCATCCGCTTCACCAGGTCCAGGTTGAAGGCGACGGGGAACGCGGCGCCGGCGGGCAGGTCGAACGTCTCGCCCCCGGGCTTGGCGAAGGTGATGCTGCCAGGCTGGTCGGGCGCCGGCCGCTCGGCGGTGCCGGCGGTCTCCTCGACCAGCTGCCCGTTCTGCCAGTCGCTCGCCTGGAAGCGCAGCAGCGTGCCGTCCTTGGTCTCGTAGCTGGCGTACCGGCTGTCGCTTTCGACCTCGCCGCCCATGTTGTCGGTCACCGTCATCCTGATGCGCTGACTCAACGACCAGCCCTCGCAGCCCTCGTCGACCTCGATCATCATGGTGCCGGAGACGTTGGCGACCGCGAGCCCGCCGCGCGGGCTGCCCTTGGCCAGCTGATAGACCGCGCGATGCGGCAGGAATTCGCCGGCCGCGGCTTGGCCGGACAGGAAAGCCGCGAACGGCGGAGATGCCGCGAGCGACGCCAGCACCGCGACGGCCAGGATGCGGTCGGCACGCGAGAGAAGGAATGACATCGGATCACGAACGCCAACGGCGTGCGGGTTTCCTGGGGCAGGCGCCACGGCCCCTGGGGGCCGCCGCCAGAGGTCGTCCCGCTCGGGCCGGATCGTGCCCTAGAGGGTCACCGGCCAGTACCCGCGCACACCGTCCGAGGCCAGCCGGCTGCGTTGCGACGCGCCGTCGCGCACCACAACGCGGTGCCAAGTCTGCCCATGCAGCGTGACCGATGCAACCTTCGCATCGAGATGGCTGTATTGCTCGGCAAGCCGCTTGGCGCGACCCGCCTCTCGGAAACTGTGCAGCACCAGGTAGCGGCCGCGGGCGGGCTTCTGCGCGAGCGGTCCTGCGGCAGGTGCCTTTGCCGCGGCGGCGGCGCGCGGAGCCGACGGGGTCGCATGGGTGAGCGCCGCGCGGGACAATTTCGCTTCCGGCGCCGCCGGCTTGGCGACGCGCGCCGGCGTGGCCCCGTCCGACGGTGCATTGGCCGGTGGCGCCTTGACCAATGGGGCCTTGGCGGGCGCCGGCTCGACGCGCGCGAGGTCCGGCAACGGCGGCGGCGCCGGCGGCAGGGAGGGCGCGGGCGACGCGGCAGCCGACGACCGAGCCGATGCCGCCTTGGTCGTGACCGTCGTGCCGGCCGCCGGCGCGACGGTCTTGGCCGCCGGCGCGGCCGGCGGGGCGGC
>JAKLKW010000251.1 GCA_023150455.1 Alphaproteobacteria bacterium
CTGCGGCGCCGGCGGCGGCGTCGGCGCGGCTTGCTGCCGCGGCTGCTCGAGCGATCCGGTGCGCACCAGCACTAGGTAAAGCGCGATGCCGGCGATCGCCGCCGCGACGGCCAGCGAGATGCCCAGCACCGGCAGGCGACGCCCCTCGCCCGCCGCGCGCGCCGGGGCCTCGTCCTCGCGCAGGGGCGCGCGCAGGTCGGACACGGCGGCGGCGCGCCTCGCCGGCGACGGACGGGGCTCGAGCCGCGGTTCCGTTTCGGGCATCGGCTCCGGCTCGGCGACCGACTCCTCGAAGCTGGCGAGGCTGTATACCCGGACCGGCCGCGGGATGTTGCGCAGCTGGCGCTCGCCGAGATCGCTGGGCTCGACGTCGATCTTGCCGGCCACCAGGTCGTACGCCGCGCCCGACAGGCAGATCCCGCCGGGCTCCGCCAGGCCTTCGAGGCGCGAGGCGACGTTGACGCCGTCGCCGAGGATGTCGCCCGCGCTCACCACCACGTCGCCGATATTGATGCCGATGCGGAAGCGCAGCCGGGCATGGCGCGGCAGGCGGGTGTTGCGCTGGGCGATGGCGCGCTGCACCTCCAGCGCGCAGCGCACCGCCTCGACCGGGCTGTCGAAGGTCGCCAGCACCGAGTCGCCCGCGGTCTTGACCAGCCGCCCCTCGCGCGCCGCGATGCGCTCGGCGAACGCGCGCTGGCAATCGGCCAGCCGGCGCAGCGTGGCTTCCTCGTCGGCAGCGACCATGCGGCTGTAGCCCGCCACGTCGGCGGCCATGATGGTCAGCAGCCGACGCTTGACCTGCTCCTGGTTCACCGGTTTCGGGCCGCCCCGCCCTCAGCCTTCCGGCCGATCATACTTCCCGGACATCGACGATGCCGGGCAGCGCCTTCAGCGCGGCCCGCACCTGTGGCGTGATCTGGAATCCGCCGCCCAGCTTCATCTCGACCTCGCGGTCGGGCAGGTCGAGCAGCAGACTGATCGTGCCGCGACCCTTGGCGTCGCGTTTCAAGATGCCGTCGAGGCCCTTGAGCGGCCCCTGGTCGCGCAGGAAGATCATGAGGCCGGCTGCCGCCGTCGCCGCCGCCTGGTCGAGCGGCCGCACCGACTGGATGGTGAGGCGCAGATCGTCGCCCTGCAGCTGCGCGTCGGCCGTCAGCAGCACCGCATTGCCGGCGACCAGCATCTCGCGCGCGGACGACAGCACCTCGGAGAACGCGGTCGCCTCGTAGAGCCCGCTCTGGTCGGAAAGCTGAACGAAGGCGAAGCGGTTGCCGCGCGCCGAGGTGCGTTCCTGCCGGCCGGCGACGATGCCGGCGAGCGTGAAGCGCGTGCTGCGCTGGATGCGCATCTGCTCGCGGATCGCGGCATAGGGCGTAACGCCGAGCCGCGCGAGGGTCTTGCCGTAGGCGTCGAGCGGATGGGCCGAGAGGTAGAAGCCGATCGCATCGAACTCCTTTGCCAGGCGCTCGAGCGGCGCCCATTCGGCGACGGCGGGCAGCGGCGGCGGGCGGTCGAGGTCGCCGGCGTCGCCGAACAGGCTGACCTGGCCGCTGCCACGCTCGCTCGCGGCCGCGTTGGCGTGGCGCAGCACGAGATCCGCCGCCGCCGTGACCTGGGCGCGGTTGGCGATGACCTGGTCGAACGCGCCCGCGGCGGCAAGGCTTTCCAGCATGCGCTTGTTGAGCACTTTGGAATCGAGCCGGCGCGCAAGGTCGAACAAGGAGCGGAAGGGGCCGTTATTCGCCCGCTCCGCCGTCAGCTCGCGCATCGCCTTCTCGCCGACGTTGCGGATCGCCGCCAGCGCGTAGCGGATCGCCGGCTTTCCCTCCGGCCCGTCCTCCACGGTGAAGTCCCAGCTCGAGCGATTGATGTCGGGCGCCAGGAGCTTGATGCCCATGCGCCCCAGCTCCTGACGGAAGATGCCGAGCTTGTCGGTGTTGCCGCGGTCGAGCGTCATCGACGCGGCCATGAACTCGACGGCGTGGTTGGCCTTGAGATACGCGGTCTGGTAGGCGATCAGGGCATAGGGCGCGGAATGCCCCTTGTTGAATCCGTACCCCGCGAACTTCGCCATCTTGTCGAACACGGCGCTGGCCTGCGCGGGGTCGATGTTGCGCCTGGTCGCGCCTTCCATGAAGACCGCGCGCTGGGCATCCATCTCCGCCTTGATCTTCTTGCCCATCGCGCGGCGCAACAGGTCGGCGCCACCCAGCGAATAGCCGGCCAGGACCTGGGCGATCTGCTGCACCTGCTCCTGGTAGACGATGACGCCGTAGGTCTCCTTGAGGATCGGCTCGACCGCCGGGTGCATGTAGTCGGGCGGCTCCGCGCCCTGCTTGACGTTGATGTATTTCGGGATGTCGTCCATCGGACCGGGGCGGAACAGCGCGACGATGGCGATCAGATCCTCGAAGCGATCCGGCTTCAGCCGCCGCAGCACGTCACGGAACCCGCCACTTTCATACTGGAACACGCCGGTCGTGTCGGCACGCGACAGCATGGCGTAGGTCGGTGGATCGTCGAGCGGAATCGCCGCAAGGTCGAGGCTGCCGCCGCGCGCATTGACCAGGCGCACGGCATGGTCGAGCACCGTGAGCGTCTTCAGGCCCAGGAAGTCGAACTTCACCAACCCCGCCTGCTCGACGTATTTCATGTTGAACTGCGTGACCGGCATGTCGGAGCGCGGGTCGCGGTAGAGCGCGACCAGCTGCTCGAGCGGCCGGTCGCCGATCACGACGCCGCCGGCATGCGTCGAGGCATGCCGATACAGGCCTTCGAGCTTCATCGCCGTGTCGATCAGGCGCGCCACGGACTCGTCGCTGTCGCGCGCCTGCTCGAGCGCCGGCTCCTTCTCGATCGCCTGCGCCAGCGTCACCGGGTTGGCCGGATTGTTCGGCACCATCTTGCACAGGCGGTCGACCTGGCCGTACGGCATGCCCATGACGCGGCCGACGTCGCGCAGCACGGCGCGCGCCTGCAGCTTGCCGAAGGTGATGATCTGCGCCACGCGGTCGCGGCCGTAGCGCTGCTGCACGTAGCGGATCACCTCGTCGCGCCGGTCCTGGCAGAAGTCGATGTCGAAGTCCGGCATCGACACGCGCTCGGGGTTGAGGAAGCGCTCGAACAGCAAGCCCCAGCGCAGCGGATCGAGGTCCGTGATGGTCAGCGACCACGCAACGACCGAGCCTGCGCCCGAGCCGCGGCCCGGCCCGACCGGGATGCCCTGGCGCTTGGCCCACTGGATCAGGTCGGCGACGATCAGGAAGTAGCCGGCAAACCCCATCTTGACGACGACGCCCAGCTCGAAGTCCAGGCGCTCGTGATACGGCCTGGCGATCGCCGCGCGGTCCGCCGTCTCGGGAAAGCGCGGATAGACGTGCCGCTCCAGCCGGCGCTCCAGGCCCTCGACCGCCATGCGCCGCAACACTGCCGGTTCACCCTCGGCGCCCGCCTCGGGGAAGGTCGGCAGGATCGGCTTGACCGGCCGCGGCATGAAGGCACAGCGGCGCGCGATGACCAGCGTGTTGTCCAGCGCCTCGGGCAGGTCGGCGAACAACGCGCGCATCTCGGCCGGGGTCTTCAGGCGATGCTCGGGCGTGACGCGGCGGCGCTCGCCGTCGCTCAAGGCGCGCCCCTGGGCGATGCAGAGCAGCGCGTCGTGCGCCTCGTACATGCCGGCGTCGGCGAAGAAGCACTCGTTGGTCGCGACCAGCGGCAGGCCGAGCCGGTAGGCGAGGTCGATCTGCGCTTCCTCTATGCGGTTCTCGCTGTCGAGTCCGTGGCGCATCAACTCGACATAGAGACGGCCGGGGAACAGCGATGCCAGATGCTCGAGCATCGCCTGTGCGGCGTCCGCCTGGCCGTCCAGCAGCAGGCGCCCGGCCGCGCCCGCCGGCCCGGCGGTCAGCGCGATCAGCCCTTCGTTCAGCTCCTTCAGGTCGGCCAGCGCGACCTGCGGCGCCTCGCCGTCGCCGGTGTCGAGATAGGAGTGGCTGACCAGCGCCATCAGGTTGCGGTAGCCCAGCTCGGTCTGCGCCAGCAGCACGATCTGGTCCGGCAGTGGCATGAGGCCGACGCCGTTGCCCTGCGCATGCGCGCCGCCGGCGTCCTCGCGCCGGACCGCGAGCTGGCAGCCGACGATCGGCTGCACGCCCGCCGGCGCCGCCGCCAGGGCGAACTCCATCGCGCCGAACAGGTTGCCGGTGTCGGTGACCGCGACCGCCGGCATCGCCTGCGCCTTGCACAGGTTCACCAGCTCCTTGATGCGAATCGCGCCTTCCGACAGCGAGTAGGCGGAATGGACTCGCAAATGGACGAAATCGGCGTGCGGCATCGATCCTGATCCAGACCCGCTTGGCCAAAACCCGGGCGCGATCCTACGGAAGTGGATGCGCGGCAGGAACCTCGAATGCGGTGGATAAGGCGCTGCGCAGCTCTTCGGGCCGCCGGCGCGCGGGCCGGCTTGGTAGCACGGGCGCCGAGACGGCTCAACGATTCGTCAACCCCGGCGCCGCCGGACGGCCGGACCGCGGCGGCAGCCGGCGCACGTGACGCCTTCACGTCGCCGCGGCAGGCGGCGGCGAAAATGCCGGCATGACGCCTCCCAGCGCTTTGCAGTGGTCAACGCCGCATCCAGCCGATAGATGATCCCGCGATGGTCGACTGGCTCTGGATTCCGATCGCCATCGCCGCGGCGCTGTTCCAATGCCTGCGCACGGCGGTGCAGAAGTATCTCAAGGGCCGACTCAGCACGACCGGCTCGACCTTCACCCGCTTCGCCTTCGGCATGCCGGCGGCGATCGTCTACATCCTGTTCCCGCCTTCCTGGGAGACCCGCTGACGCCGTGGGGCGCGGCCGCGATCCTGGTCGCCACGTTCGGCGTGATGCTGATGTCGCTGGTCGGAGCCGAGCATCCGCTGCGCGCGATCCTGGTCGGCTGGTTCGAACGGCCGGCGCTGCTCGGCATCCTGAGCGGCGCGCTGTTCGCCGTCTCCGCCACCGGATTCCGCGCCGCATCGCTGTCGCTCGGCCATTCCAACCCGTTCGTAGCGGCCAGCTATACGCTCGCCTTCGCGACCATGACGCAGTCCCTGCTGATGAGCGTCTACCTCGCCTGGCGCGAGTGCAACCAGTTCCGCCGCATGGTAGACGCGTGGCGGCCATCGCTGTTCGCAGGCATCACCAGCGTGGCAGGCTCGGCCTGCTGGTTCACCGCGATGACGCTGCAGGCGGTCGCCTATGTGCGCACGGTCGGCCTGGTCGAGCTGTTGTTCACCTTCCTGGTCTCAGCACTCTGGTTCCGCGAGCGCGTGCGCGCGGTCGAGGTCGCCGGCGTGGTGCTGATCGCGGTCGGCATCGCGATGATCCTCAATCCGCACTGACCGCCGCAGCGCGCGGGCCCACGGCGCGGAACAGCCGGTCGAGCGGCATGGCGAGCGCGGCGCGCGCCAGCGCCTCCTTCATCTCCTGGAATCGCGCGGCTTCCGTCGGGATCAGCGCGCCGGCGAGGTTGCGCCGGCCCAGCGCAATGAAATCCTCGCCCATCACGCCCGGCGCGACCGCTAACGCCGTACGGCGGCCGTCATAGCCGATCTCGAAATAGAGCCGCCCGACCGCGGCGGACGGGCCAGGCACGTCGGCGGCAGGCGCCACGCGATAGACACCGCGCGTCACGACGCGCGCGATCATCTCCAGTGCGTCCCGCACCCCCTCGCCCGGGAAGGCGCTGTAGGCCGTGACAGCGGCGCGATCCGGAATCGCCCCCTGCGGGCAGAGTTCCGCCAGGGCCCGCTGCATCAGGCGGAAGCCGAGCGCCACGCCGCCGATGCTGCTGCGGCCGTGATAGCGCGCGCAGTCTTCGTAGCCGATGCGAAGCTCCGAGCCGCGGTCGATGATGCGGATGTCGTCGCTGCCGCTGAGCTCAATTCGCATAGGTGCTCCTCCCAATTTATGCGAGTGCGTATCGTTCGCATATAGTGGTTCCGCGACCAATGCGACATGCCGCCGCAGCCTCCCTATCCGGTGGAGACGACGGCGCCCTCGCGCAGCGCCAGCACCCGGTCCATGCGCCGCGCCAGATCCAGGTTGTGCGTGGCGATCAGCGCGGCGAGGCCGCCGCGGCGCACCAGGTCGAGCAGCATGTCGAACACGTGCTCGGCCGTATGCGGGTCGAGATTGCCGGTCGGCTCGTCGGCGATCAGCAGCAGCGGACGATTGGCGAGCGCGCGCGCGATGGCGACGCGCTGCTGCTCGCCGCCGCTTAAGCGCGCCGGCCGGTGCGTGAGCCGCTCGGACAGGCCGACATGCGCCAGCAGGCGCCCGGCGCGCTCCGCCGCCTCGCGCCGCGGCCGGCCGGCGATCATCTGCGGCACGACCACGTTCTCGAGCGCCGAGAACTCGGGCAGCAGGTGATGGTACTGGTAGACGAAGCCGATGAGCCGCCGACGCTTCGCCGTGCGCTGCACGTCGGACAGGCGGTTGCAGGCCTGGCCGTCGATCGCCACCTCGCCGCCGTCGGGCCGCTCCAGCAGCCCGGCGATCTGGAGCAACGTCGACTTGCCGCTGCCGGACGGCCCGACCAGCGCCACCGCCTCGCCCGGGTTCACCGCGAGCGACGCGCCGCGCAGCACCTCCAGCAAGGCGCCGCCCTGGCGAAAGGCGCGCCCGATACGGTCGAGCACGAGGGCCGGTGCCGCCGCCGCAGAAGCCGGCGCAGCGCCGGTAGGCAGTTCGTCGGGCGTCATGTCGCGGCGGTTATAGCGGCCGCACCCCCTGCCCGCCAGCGCGCGTCCATCCGCCTGCCCACGAACGCGGCCGGTCGAGCCGGTGCTTGTTCACAATTCCGGTGCGCCGTACATAGTGGCCGCATGATCCGCAGAGCGACCGCGACGGCCTGCGCGGTGCTGCTCGCCGCCAGCCTCGTTCACGGGCGGCCGGCCATGGCCGGTCCGCTGGAGGACGGCGTGGCGGCGGCGCAGCGCGGCGACATGGCGACGGCCAAGGCGAAGCTCGAGCCGCTGGCGCAGTCGGGCGACGCCGTCGCGCAGTACGTGCTCGGCGACATCATCGTCCGCTTCGCCAACATCCTCTACAAGAACGAAGGAGTGATCTGGCTGCAGGAAGCGGCGAAGGCCGGCGTGCCCAACGCGATGAACGACCTCGCGGTCATCTACGCCGAGGGCAAGCTGGTGACCGCGGACCAGAAGCGCGCCGACGAGCTCTTGCGCCAGGCCGCGTCGCTCGGCTTCGCGCCGGCCTACTACAATCTCGGCACCCGCGCGGCGCGCGGCATCGGCCGCCCGCCCGACCTGTTCGGCGCGATGGAATGGTTCCGCCTCGCGGCCGACCAGGGCCATGCCGAGTCGCAGTACAACCTCGGCGTCATGCTGGCGCAGAGCAACGAGGTGCGCATCAACGCGAAGAAGGCGGCCGAGGCCTATATGTGGCTGACGCTGTCGGCGCGCCAGGGCCACGACGAGGCCAAGACGGCGCGCGCGCAGTTCATGGCCGGCATGAAGCCGGCCGAGATCGCCGAAGGCGACCGGATGGTGGCGGCCTGGAAGCCGGTCGACCCGAAGGAGAAGAAATCCTGATCCTCACGCCTCGCGCAATCCCTCGACCGGGTCGAGCCGGGCGGCGCGCCAGGCGGGATAGATGGTCGCGAGGAACGACAGGCCGAACGCCATGACGACGATCAGCACGACCTCCTTCGGGTCCACGATCGCCGGCAGCTTGCTGAGGAAATAGAGCTCCGCGGCGAACAGGTTGCGTCCGGTCAGGCCCTGCAGGAACTGCCGGATGGTCTCGATGTTGGCGCAGAAGACCAGCCCGAGCAGCACGCCGGCCGCGGTGCCCACGACACCCACCGCCGTGCCGCACAACAGGAACACGCGCAGGATCATCGCCCGCGTGGCGCCCATCGTGCGCAGGATGGCGATGTCGCGGCCCTTGTCCTTCACCAGCATGATCAGGCTCGAGACGATGTTGAAGGCGGCCACCAGGATGATCAGCGTCAGGATCAGGAACATCACGTTGCGCTCGACCTGGATGGCGTTGAAGTAGCTGGCGTTGGCGCGCTGCCAGTCGCTGACGCGGTAGCGCCCGGCAAGCGCGGTGTTGACGTCGATCCGCGCATCGTCGGCGCGGTCGGGGTTGTCGATCAGGATATCCACGCCCGACGCGGCGCCACGCATCTGGTACAGCACCTGCGCCAGCTCGAACGGCAGGTAGACGAAGTTGTTGTCGTACTCGTACATGCCGATCTCGAAGACCGCGACGACCTCGACGTCCTTGCTGCGCGGGATCACGCCGATCGCGGTCTCGTTGAACACCGGCACCATCAGCGTGAGCGTGTCGCCGACCCTGAGCCCGTAGCGGTCGGCCATGCGCTTGCCGATCATCGCCCCGTTGGTCCCCTGGAAGTCGTCCAGGCTGCCCGCCTTGATGTTGCTCGCGAGGATGGCGCGCTTGCGCACGTCGTCCTGCCGGAGGCCGCGCACCAGCACGCCCGAGGCGAGCCCGTTGGCGGTCATGAGCCCCTGCCCTTCGATCATCGGCGCCGCGCCGACCACGCCGGGCAGCGCCGCCACGCGCTTGGCGACCGCGTCGTAGTCGGGAAGCGCGCCGCCGACCAGCGCATAGACGCCGACATGCCCGTTGAGGCCGAGGATGCGCGACAGCAGCTCCTGGCGGAAACCGTTCATGACGGACATGACGATGATCAGCGTCGCCACGCCCAGCGCGATGCCGAGCAGCGAGAACCAGGCGATGACCGAGATGAACCCTTCCTGCCGCCGCGAGCGCAGATAGCGCATCGCCACCATGCGCTCGAACGCGGAAAACATCAGTCAGACGACAGAGGACAGGGATCGGGGATCAGAAGCAGGATGCTCCCGCTTTCGTCTGATCCCCGATC